>NZ_JABDWD010000005.1:0-356815 GCF_019685115.1 Rhizobium sp. NZLR11
TCGATCGGATCGGTCTTGGCCCTGCGGCCGAGCGCGTTGGCAAAGGCGCGCACCTGCGCCGGATTGACAACAACCACCCCAAAACCAGCTGCCGACAGGCTACCCGCCGCTAACATCTCGTAGCCGCCGGTCGCCTCCAGGCCGACGATCGTCGGCCTGGAGGCGACCAGCCCGGTGATTAATTCCTCAAGGCCGGCGTGGTCGTTGCTGACCGCGAAGTGCTCGCCTGAAGGGTGCAGCGACACGTCCAATCGGTCCTTGGAAACATCGATACCGACAACCACCCTCTCATTCATCTCCATCTGATCCCATCCTTGCCTAAGCGGGCTTTGCTTTCGCAAGCGGCCCCGGCGACTGTTCGGGTTCAATGGAACGGCGGACGGAGACCCAGGCTCTCCCACGGGCTTGGTGTCCCAAAGGTGCAACGGTCTTCCATCCGCCACCGCAACAGGCAGTACTACGCCAATAGCGGGTAAAGGGAAGTTACAAAGGTGGCGGCAGCCGGATGAGGGGCCGATTCTTGGGATGTCGCTGATATAAACCAAAACCGAGGCTGCGAAACACAACCTCGGCTGAGGGGTCGAGCGGCGATGACGAGGTCAAAGCCGCTGCAAATGCTCAGGCCTATTCGCAGACCCGGACGGTTTCGGCGTGGTAGCCGCCGTCATAGCGGTTGCGCACGTCCCGGTCCTCATACCAGCATCTCGGCTGGGGTTCGACATAACGGGGGCTCTCGACATAACGAGGGCCTTCATCAACGTAGCGAGGGCCACCGCCATTGACGAGTGCGCCGCCGATAAGGCCGCCGACGACACCTGCGGCAACGCCGCCGGCGATGATGCGGCCGGTATTGTCGTGATGATGGTGGTCACGCGCGGCAGCAGGCTGAATAGCCGATCCAACAAGGGCCGTCGCGATCAACAGGCTGCTAATGATTCTCTTCATGTCATTCTCCTCAGTGGCACTCGTCCCCCGATAAAAGGGAAATGCGGCAGCAAATCGTTTGTTCGATCAAACTTTGCGACAGGCGTTAATTCATGTCATTTTCTCAGCGGGGTCGCCATGGGGGTCGCGGTCAGGTCGCCGACTGCGTCGCCGTCGTCTCCTCCAGCACGTCTTCGGGAATATCGTCGAAAGACGAGTAGTTGAGGTTATAGAGCTTGGAATAGAGCTTGCCGTTTTTCATCAGCTGGCGGTGGTTGCCGCTCTCGATAATTTCGCCGTTCTGCAGCACGATGATGCGGTCGGCCTCGCGGATCGTCGCCAAGCGATGGGCGATGACGAGGCCGGTGCGATTTTCGAGCAGCTTCACCAGCGCCTTCTGAATCAGCATCTCGGTATAGCTGTCGATGTTGGCGGTTGCCTCGTCGAGCACGAGGATCTTCGCATCTGCCACCAATGCGCGGGCAAAGCTCAAAAGCTGGCGCTGGCCGAGCGAAAGATTGCCGCCGCGCTCGCCGAGAATGCTGTCGTAGCCATCGGCCAGGCGCATGACGAATTCATGCGCGCCGACGGCCTTTGCCGCCTCGATCACCTGTTCGCGTGTCGCTTCCGCCTTGTGGTAGCGGATGTTTTCGAAGACGGTACCGGTGAAGAGAAAAGGCTCCTGCAGCACCATGGCGATCTGTGCCCCGAGCGAATCCTGCGTCAGGTCACGCACATCGTGGCCGCCGACTAGCACCTGGCCTTGCTGCACATCGTAAAAGCGGTGGATCAGCGACATGCAGCTGGATTTGCCGGACCCGGTCGGCCCGACCAGCGCCACCGTCTCGCCGGGATTGACCTTGAAACTTACATGTTTCAGCACTGGATGTTTCGGATTGTAGCCGAAGACGACGTCGTTGAATTCGACCGAGCCGTCCATGTCGCGCGATAGCGCTTTGGCATTCGGCGCGTCCTTGATGTCGACCGGCACATCGAGCACTTCGGTCAGCCGCTGGCCGGAGGCCATGGCGCGCTGCATCACCGAATATTGCAGCGTCAGCGAACGGATCGGGTCGAAGAAGCGCTGGATGTAAAACAGGAAGGCGACGAGAACGCCGACATCGAGCGCCTGGTTGAGAACGCGGGCGCCGCCGACGACGATGACCAGCGCCATCGCCACGCCGGTCAGGCTATCGACGATCGGCACCATCACCTGCGCATAACGTGCCGCCGTCAGATGCGTCCGCAAGTTCGCATGCGCCTTGTCGTCATAAAGCGTGAAGTTGACGCCCTGCCGGTCCATGCTCTGGACGGCGCGCACGCCGTGGATGGCTTCGGCAAGGGCACCGTTGGCAACCGAATTGGTCTCGTGCGCGGCCATGAAGGATTTGCGGGCGAGCGGCAGCCAGAACAAGCGGACGATGAACAGCACTGGCAGCACCGAGAGCGTCAGCAGCCCCAGCTTGAAATCGAGATAAAGCATGACGACGACGATGCCGAAGAGCAGCACGATGTCGCCGACCGAGAGAACCGAGGTTTCGAGGAATTCCTGCATCGAGTTGACGTCGCCCTGCAGGCGCGACATCAGCCGGCCCACCTCGGTCTTGTCCATGAAGGAGAGCGAGACGCGCTGGAGATGCGAAAACATCGCCCGGCGGATATCGAAGAGCACGTCTTCCGCCACGCCACCGACCAGAGTCTCCTGCGCGTAGCTTGCCGCATAGTTGATTGATATGGCGATGGCGAAAGCGGCGATCGACCAGACCAGTGCCGAAGAGTTGCCGCCCGGCGACATGCCGTGGTCGATGGCATAACGGATGATCAGCGGGATCAGCAGCTGCATCATCGTGAAGGTCAGGACGGCAACGACCGACCAGAGGACCTGGCGGCGATAGGGACGAACGAAAACCCAGATGCGCTTGACAATATTGCCGTCGAAGGCCTTGCCGAACATCTCCTCCTCGACGCGATGCGAACCGACCACCGCCCGCGGCGGGCGGCGCCCATCCTCGCGAACGTCGGGACGCTCGGTTTCCAGTTCCTCGGCCATCTCGTTCCTCCTGCGGCCATTACATGGGATGGCCCGCAATATTCACTGCTTGTTTGCTCTTCCCCCAGCGGGGGAGAGGCGAGTTAGGCGCTCAGCACCTCGTCGCCTGGCCGAACCTGCAGGTCGTAGAGCGCCTTGTAGCGGCCGCCGAGCGACAGCAGCGCCTGATGTGTTCCGCGCTCGACGATCCGGCCGTCTTCGACGAACAGTATCTGGTCGGCATGCATCAGCGAGCTGAGGCGATGGGCGACGATGATCGTCACCCGGTCGGCGGCATAGCGGCGCATGGCGCTGCGGATGCGCTGCTCGGTGGCCGCGTCGATTGCCGCCGTCGAATCGTCGAACACCATCACCGCCGGCTTCAGCATCAGCGCCCGGGCGATCGAAAGACGCTGCCGCTGGCCGCCGGACAGTGAAACGCCGCGCTCGCCGACGACGGTGTCGTAACCGGTGGGCAGGCCGAGCACGTAATTATGCAGCTGGGCGCTTTCACTGGCGCGTTCGATGCGACCTTCCTTTGCCCAGGGGTCGCCATAGGCGATGTTGTTTTCGATCGTCGTCGTGAACAGGAAGGAATCCTGCTGCACGACGGCAACCGCCCGGCGCAGCGATTGCAGCGTTGCCTTGCGGATGTCCTGGCCATCAATGGTGATCTTGCCGCCGCTAACGTCGTAGAAGCGGGGAATGAGATGGGCGATCGTCGACTTGCCGCTGCCGGGAGGGCCGACGATGCCGATCGTCTGGCCGCGTCTGGCTTCGAAGGAGACATCGTGGAGCACGGTGCGCTTTTCCGAACCGGGATAGGCGAAGCTGACATTCTCGAAGCGCAGCACGCCGTCGGTCACCGCCAATTCCTTGGCATCCGGTGCGTCCTTGATCGCGATGTCGAGGTCGAGCAGGCTGAAGAGGCGCGAGCCGCAGGTGGAGGCGCGGGCAAAGGCATTGACCATCAGGCCGAGCTGGCGCACCGGCATCTGCAAAATGGTCATGAAGGTCAGGAAGGAGGCGAGCGTGCCGACGGTGATCTCGCCCGACGTCACCTTGCCGCCGCCGACGAAGAGCACCAGGCCCATCGCCAGGAAGAAGGAGAAGGTCATGGCGCTGGTATTGAGGACGCGGATGCCGACGCGTTGATGCGCGAGCGCCAGAGCATTCTTCGAGGCCGCCTCGAATTTCGACAGCTCATGATCCTGTGCGGCAAAGGCGCGCACGACGCGGATGCCGCCGAGATTCTCCTCCATGATGCGGGTCAGCACCGAAAGCCGCTCCTGCAGATCGAGCCAGGTGGCCCGCAGCCTGAGCTGCGTCGCCGAGGAGCGCCAGCCGACGAAGGGCACGAAAGAGAGCGCCAGGAGGCCGAGCACGATATCGGTCGACAGCAGCATATAGGCGCCGATGCCGATCAGGATCGACAGCAGGATCATTCGGACGAGCGCCGTGGAAAAATACATCCGCACGCCTTCGAGATCGAGCAGGCCGATGGTGATCAGATCGCCGGAATGCACCGTGTCGTGAAAGCTGAAAGACAGCCGCTGGATCTTCTCATAGCAGGCCAGCCGCAACTCGTAGCCGATGTGATGGCCGACGGCTTCGCTGTAATAGTTCTGGACCATGGTGAAGAGGCCGCGCAACACGCTGGCGCCGAGCAGGAGCAGCGCCGTGGTCAAAAGCGCGTCCTGCGCCGCCTGGCCCGCCGCGCCGCCGCTCATCGCCATCTGTGTGTGGTCGACCGCCTGGCCGAGAAGGCGGGGGATCATCAGCTGGAAGGTGGAAGCGACCAGCGTGGCGCCGATCGCAAAGCCCGATTGCCAGGGGTGGCGGAAGGCCATCATGGTGATACGCACCAATGTGAAGAGGCCTCGGCCCCAGCCTGCCGCAGTTGCAAGCGCCATCGAAGCCGAAGGCTTCGTCGCGCGTGTTAACGCATCGCTGCTCACGGTATTTTTTCCAATAGATGTGTGGTCGGACGCTGGCCCGAAAAGACGGCAAATCCATGAAGGGATTGATTGCGCCTTCACTTTTGCCGATTCCATTTGGGGGTTCAAGTAAAGAATTCACCAACTGGTTATTTTTACGTGAGGTCTCCTCGCGAGCTGGCGGGAACAATCGCATTGTGGGTTGGTTGCCAGGCAAACCCTGTCAGGCAATCATTACCGGAGAGAGACCATGCCGCTGAAAGCCCTCGCTCTTAACGCCACACTGAAGACCAGCGATGCCAAGGAGGCGTCCTCGACCGACCGGATGATCGCTCTCATCGACAAGGCGTTGTCGACCTATGACGTCAAGACCGAAGTGCTCCGGCTTGCCGATTTCAACGTCAAGCCGGGCGTCACATCGGATGAAGGCGCAGGCGATGACTGGCCTGATATTCGCACCAAGGTGCTCGCCGCCGATATCCTGCTGATGGCGACGCCGATCTGGCTCGGTCAGCCCTCCAGCGTCTGCAAGCGGGCGCTGGAGCGTATGGACGCCTTCCTCGATGAGACCGACGATCAGGGCCGCATGGTTTCCTATGGCAGGGTCGCGGCCGTCGCCGTCGTCGGCAATGAGGACGGCGCCCATCATGTGTCGGCCGAGCTTTTCCAGGCGCTGAACGATGTCGGCTTCACCATTCCGGCCAGCGCCGTCGCCTATTGGGTGGGCGAGGCGTTGGGTTCCACCAATTTCGTCGACCTCGACAAGGTTCCGAAGGTGGTGACGACAGCCGTCGACACGCTGGCGCGCAATACCGCGCATCTGGCCGGCCTGCTGAAGGCGAAGCAATATCCGGGCGAGGGTGACTGAAGCGCGCCGCATCGACGTTCTAAACCAAGTTATCTTTCAATGGCTTGAATTGCCGTGGCAATAAACCTCTTGCCATATGCGCCATTTCGCGCTTTCATACACTACTAGTTTAATAGACTATAGGCGAGCGTGATTGGTCCGCTTGTGCATTTCCGGGGCTTCCGGCTCGGACCTCGATCCTGCGGCAGCTGTCGTGAATGGCCGCATGAACCTCATTAACGCATGATCCGCTGTTTTATGCGTTGAAACCTCGATCGACCCACGGTGCGGATGAAACCGCAAAGGAGTTGCGATGACGGTTCAGGGACTTTTTTCGGCGCGCGCCAATGCGGCGGCGCTGATATCGGCGGTGCCGCGTATTGCCATCGTCGGGCGCGGCTTTTCCGGGATGATGACGGCGATCGCGCTGATGAAGACGCTGCGCGCGCCCTTCCACCTGCAACTGTTCGATCCGAATTCGTCGGTCAGCGGCGGGCAGGCGCTGGCGTCAGTGCGCGCCTCGACGATCCTCAACACCCGCGTGCGCGATCTCTCGGTGTCTGTCGGCGACAGTGACGATTTCAACGATTGGCTCTGCAGCAATGCCGCCTTTCGCGCCGCCGTGCCGGCCGCCATTCCCGGTTTCCGGCAGATCTTCGTGCCGAAGGAAATCTTCAGCGATTATGTCTACCAGCGGTTTTCGGAAGCGCTCGCCGCGCGCCGAGACATTACCGTCCAGGTCTGCAACGATCCGGTGGTGGCGATCCGCAGGAGCCACGGCAACCGTTTCCTGCTCGAAAGCGCCAATCCCGCCAATCCGCTGTTCGATACCGTGATGCTGGCCACCGGCTACGGCCTGAACGATCAGGATACCGGCGGTGAGGAGGTTTCGCCGGTCAGGGCCCAGCGCCTCGTGGCACGGCCACATACGGTGTTGCTCGGCAGCGGCATTCGCGTCGTCGACCAGCTGCTGCAGCTGCGCGATGCCGGTTATGCCGGCCAGGTGACGATCATTTCCCGCCGCGGTTTCCTGCCCCAGAGCCATACGCCGAATTCCGCCGATCCGCTGTTCCCGGCCGAAGCGCTGCCTGAGAGCCTGCCGGAGATCGTGCGCTTCATCCGCCAGGCCTGTCGCGAGGCTGAAGAAGAGGGCCGAAGCTGGCAATCGGTGATGAACGGCCTCAGGAAACATGCCCGCTCGCTCTGGCGCTCGCTGCCGGCACGCGACAAACATCAGTTCAACCGGCACCTCCGGGCAATCTACGACAGCCACCGCAACCGCCTGCCGGAAGCCATGCACCTGCGCCTGAAACGCGAGCTGGCCGAAGGCCGCACGGTGCTGCGCCGCGGGCGGGCCGGTCGCCGGGGCCTGAGCGGCCTGTTCTTCACGCCGGCCGGTTCCTCTGCGGAAGAGGTCATCCATGCCGAGCGCATCATCGATTGCCGCTGTCAGGCGCCGGATCTTTCGGCGCCGCTGATTGAGAGCCTGTTTTCCGCCGGCCTCGCCATGCCCGACGAACTGTCGCTCGGGCTGGCGGTCAATGCGCGCGGCGAGCCATTCCTGGAGGACGGTTCGACCGTCGCCGGGCTCTTTGCCGTCGGCCCGCTCGGCCTCGGCAGCCTGCCCGACATCGATCTGGTGCCGGAGATCGTCTCGCAGGCTTATGCCGCTGCCGAACGGGTCGGCGAGCGGTTCTACCCACAGGTTAAGGCCGTCTGAAAATTGAGGCTGCTTCGGAACCATCCGTCTGCGTTTGCGTTATAAAGCGCTGGTGACTCAGAGGGGCCGATGGAAGTGCTGAATCGACATGATACGTCTCTTGACGACGAGGGGCGCTTTCGTCTTCTGGTCGATGCCATCACCGACTACGCCATCTATATGCTCAGCCCCGAAGGCATCGTCACCAGCTGGAATACTGGCGCTCAGCGCTTCAAAGGTTACAAGCCGTCCGAAATCCTCGGCGAGCATTTTTCCCGTTTCTATCTGGAAGAGGACCGCGCCGCGGGAGTTCCGGAGCGGGCGCTTGCGACCGCCAAGGAACACGGCCGGTTCGAGGGGGAAGGCTGGCGCCAGCGCAAGGATGGCAGCCGCTTCTGGGCGCATGTGATCATCGATCCGATCCGCCGTCCCTCCGGCGAGCTGATCGGCTATGCCAAGATCACCCGGGACCTGACCGAACGCAGAGCCGCCGAAAAGGCGATCCGCCAGAGCGAGGAACAGTTCCGCCGGCTCGTCCAGGGCGTCTCGGATTATGCGATCTATATGCTCGATCCCGACGGCAATGTCAGCAGCTGGAATTTCGGCGCCGAGCGGATCAAGGGCTATCGCCCGAAAGAAATCATCGGCCGGCATTTCTCGACCTTCTATACCCCCGAGGACCGAGCCGCCGGCGTGCCGGAGACCGCGCTCGGCGTTGCGCGCGGCGAAGGCCGGTTCGAGAGGGAAGGCTGGCGCGTCCGCAAGGACGGCACCCGCTTCTGGGCCAGCGTTGTCATCGACGCCATCCGGGATGATGAAGGCGATGTGATCGGTTTTGCCAAGATCACCCGCGATATCACCGAAAAGATGGAAACACAGCGCGCGCTGGAGCAGGCCCGCGAAGAACTCTTCCAATCGCAGAAAATGGAGGCGATCGGCCAATTGACCGGCGGTATCGCCCATGATTTCAACAATCTGCTGATGGCTGTGCTCGGCAGTCTCGAAATCTTGAAGAAGCGCATGCCGCAGGATCTGTCGCTGACATCGCTTGTTGATAATGCGATGCAGGGTGCCCAGCGCGGCGCGGCATTGACGCAGCGCATGCTGGCTTTTTCCCGCCGGCAGGAACTGCACATGGAGCCGATCGACGTCTCCGGCCTGATGCGCGGCATGATGGACATGCTGAGCCGTTCGCTCGGCCCGCTTACCAGGATCGAGACCTCTTTCCCCGTCAGGCTGCCGACGATCCTGACCGATCCGAACCAGCTGGAGATGGCGATCCTCAACCTCGTCGTCAACGCCCGCGACGCCATGCCGTCCGGCGGCCGGATCGTGCTTCGCGCGTCCGAGGAATCCGCGCCATCAGGCAAGGCTCCGCTGCCGCCTGGCCGCTATATAAGAATAGCGGTGATCGATGAAGGCGAGGGCATGGATGCAAAGACGGTGGAGCAGGCAACGACGCCGTTCTTCACCACCAAGGGCGTCGGCAAGGGTACCGGTCTCGGGCTTTCCATGGTGCAGGGCCTTGCGTCCCAGTCCGGCGGCCGCCTCATGCTGAAGAGCAGTCTTGGCGAAGGCACCACGGCTGAATTGTGGTTCCCGGTCGTCACTGTCGAGCGGACAGCCGAGGTCGCTATAGGCCTGACGCAACGCGCTGAAAATGCGTCGCGCCGGCTGCGCATCGTCGCCGTTGATGACGATGGTCTGGTGCTGATGAATACGACGCTGATGCTGGAGGATCTCGGTCACACCGTGTTCGAGGCCATGGCCGGCCCCGATGCGCTTGAGATCCTGCGCAGGCAGCCGGTCGATCTGGTGATTTGCGACCATGCCATGCCGCGCATGACGGGGGCTGAACTCGCCGAGGCGATCCGCGAGGAATGGCCTGAGATGCCGATCATTCTCGCAACCGGTTACGCCGAACTCCCCGAAGGAACCGGCATCGCCAATCTGCCCCGCCTCGGCAAGCCCTTCTCGCAGACCCAGCTCGCCGATGCGATCAGCCGGGTCGCTTCTTAGAGCAATTCCAGGAAAAGTGTGAAGCGGTTTTCCGCCCGGAATTGCGCAAAAACAAAAAGCGTGACCGGCGGCGCTACGCGCTACGCGTCTCGTCGCCATTATCTTGGATGACGGCGCGGTCGGCCCCGGCCGTGGCTGAAGTTGCGCCGCTGAGGAGGCGCTTTTCGGTCTCTTGCAGGTCAAGGATCGCGCGTTCGATCCGCTCAGCCGAAGAATCGCGTGCGGTTACGCGCCACCGGTGCTGCTGCCACAAGCCGACGAGCAGGCGTCGGCTCGGGACTTCGATCGTCTCATGAAGGAACCACGCTCCCCCCACCGCAACGAATAGCGCTACCGCGATGAGCGCCGGTTCCGGCATCACAGTCTCAAAAGTCCGATGCACCAGGAACATTATGGGGACGTGGAAAAGATAGAGGGAGAAGCTGATCGTCCCCAGAAACCTTATCGGTGCAGCTGCCAGGACATTTGATGCGATGGGAGGTTGTCGTGCGACGAGTGCCACGATGACGGCCGCGGCGACCGCACTTTGCAGGCTCCAGAATTCGGGCGAAAAACCAGGCGCGAGATGCCTGTAAGCGAAGAACACCGCCAGAAGGAACAGCGTGAAAATTCCCGTGAGGGCGGAAGGCGTCCATCGATCCCAGTAAGAATGCATCGCCCCGGCAAGTGCGCCGAAAAGAAAGTACGGGAGCTTGGAAACGAGCATGATTCCAGGCCCTGGCAATTCAAGCAGGCCATCCACGACGATGACCACTGCGAAGCCGACGATCACGCCGCTATAGCGGTGCGGCCGGGCTAAGCAAAGCCATAGGATTGGGAAGAGCAGATAGAATTGAATTTCGGGTGGAATCGACCAGAAAACGCCACTCGAGCCCAGCAGAAACACATGGCGCACAAAGTCCATCCCGCCCATGATCGGCTGAACGAAGTCCAGATTTGGTATGCCAGATAACATCGCCACGAGCAGAACGGCAGCCAGATAAACCGGATAGATGCGGGCAAAGCGGCTCACCAGAAAATCCAGGACGTTTTCTTTGGTCACCGGCCGGGAACCGTAGAGATGGGCCATCAGAAAGCCGCTGAGGGCAAAGAACAAGCCGACGGCTTCGCTGCCCATGGTCGTTACATGCACGGATGCACCCGGAAAGATAAGTCCGACATGGGCTTGAACGACCAGCAGCGCGGCGACACCGCGCAGGCCATCGAGACTGGGAATGTAATCCGGCCGGTTCATGGGCAGCTATTATATGTTCTGTTCTCGTAAGAACTATCGGACATCACTTTACACGGTATTAATCCGGTTGCGCTCAGGCCACCGGGCGCAACCGCTGCCGGAGCTCGTACCGCAAGCGACAGTGAGCCCGGGCTACTCCCGGCGGCCTCTGCCGGTCTCGCCGCGAAGGATGAACACCAGCAAGGCCAGCACCATCGCCGCCAGCCCGTACCAGGTGATCGCATAGACGAGATGGTTATTGGGGAAATGGATGATCGTCAGGCCGCCGACAGGCAGGCCGCCCGGATTGGCGGCGGCATCCGCATCGATGAAATAGGGCGCGACCGCACTGAGACCGCGCTTTTGCGCGATCGCCGCGACATCGCGGGAATACCATCGGTCGGCGGCGAGGTCATTGGATTGCAGCAGCGATCCCTTCGGCTCGCTCATCCGCATCAGCCCGGTGATCTCAACGATGCCCGACAATTCGCCGTCGCGGCGCGTGGCCGGATCGCGCCGGTCTGTCGGAACGAAGCCGCGATTGACGAGAACGGCGGTGCCGTCGGCAAGCGTTAGCGGCGTCATCACCCAATAGCCGGGGCCGAGCGCCGTCGACGCATAGACCAGCGTCTCCTTGTCGTTCGCCAGCGTCCCAGCTGCGCTCACCCGCCGATATTCGTCATCGGCGGCATTGACCTTGGCCCAGTCGGCTTGGGTCGGGGCGGGCAGGGGGGCGGCATGCACACGCTGATCGACCTGGGCGATGAGATCACGCTTCCAGGCGAGCCGCTGCACCTGCCAGGTGCCGAGGGCTGCGAGACCTGCGGCAAGCAGCACCAGGCAGACGGCGAAGATCGCGCGTTTTGCCGGCGAAGGCGGTCGTTCCGATTTTTCCGAGGGAGCCTTGTTCATCGGCTGGGTCGATGCCGGCGGCGCTGCCGCCGGCCTTTCCTGCCGATCACGGCATGTTCTTCATCATCTCGGGGCTCATCGGCATCATGTTGGCGTTGAGATGATGCATGACCCAGAGCGAACCGGAGAGCGCGATGGCGACGATGATGATGGTGAAGATCAGCGCCATCATCGTCCAGCCGCCCTCGCTACGAGGGTTCATGTGCAGGAAGAAGACCATATGCACGACGATCTGGATGGCGGCGAGGCCCATCACCAGCACCGCCGTCACCGCCGGGCTATCGAACACGCCTGACATGACCAGCCAGAAGGGAATGGCGGTGAGGATGACGGACAGCACGAAGCCCGTCATGTAGCTCCGGAAGGTGCCGTGGCCGGCCTGATGGCCGTGGCTGTGGCCGTGATGCGCCTCGTGCGCGTCCTCGTGTGCGGGTACTTGCGAACTCATCCGAGGACTCCCAGCAGATAGACGAAGGAAAAGACGCCGATCCAGACGACGTCGAGGAAGTGCCAGAACATCGAAAGGCACATCAGGCGGCGGCGGTTGGCCTCGACCAGCCCGTGCATCGACACTTGCACCATCAGCGTGATCAGCCAGATGATGCCGAAGGTGACGTGCAGGCCGTGCGTGCCGACCAGGGTGAAGAAGGAGGAGAGGAAGGCGCTGCGCGTCGGCCCGGCGCCTTCATGGATCAGGTGGATGAATTCATAGAGCTCGAGCCCGATGAAGGCGGCGCCGAACAGGCCGGTGACGGCGAGCCAGAAGAGCGTTTCCGCCTTGGCGTTGCGCTCCATCTGCAGCATGGCGAAGCCGTAGGTGATCGACGAGAGCAGCAGCATCGAGGTGTTGAGGGCAACGATCGGCAGATCGAAGAGATCGGCCGGCGACGGACCGGCGGCATAGTTGCGGCCGAGCACGCCGTGCGTGGCAAACAGCACCGCGAAGATCAGGCAGTCGCTCATCAGGTAGAGCCAGAAGCCGAGATTGGTGCTGTTTTCCGGATGATGGTCTTCCGTCACGTAGAATTCAGGCTTTTCGGCCGTGTCGATGATCTGATCGCTCATGGTCATTACACCTGCTCGGCAAGCAGCGCGGTGCGCTTGCCTTCTGTTTCGGTCACCTCGTCGGCGGAGATGTGGAAGTCGCGCCGGTAGTTGAAGGTATGACCGATCGCCACGACCAGCAGACCGACGAAGGAGACGACGACCAGCCACCACATGTACCAGATCAGGCCGAAGGCGAGGGCGACGCTGATGCCTGAGAGGATGGCGCCGGTGCCGGTGTTCTTCGGCATGTGGATCGGCCGGAAGCCTTCCAGCGGACGCCCATAACCACGGTTCTTCATGTCGTACCAGCTGTCATGGTCGTGGACGACGGGCGTGAAGGCGAAGTTGTAATCCGGCGGCGGCGAAGAGGTCGACCATTCCAATGTACGGCCATCCCACGGATCGCCGCTGTCGTCGCGCAATTCCTCGCGTTTCATGAAGCTGACGACGATCTGGATCAGGAAGGCGGCAATCCCAAGCGCGATCAGGCCGACGCCGAAGGCCGCGATGATGAACCAGATCTGCAGCGACGGGTCGTCGAACTGGTTCATGCGGCGGGTAACGCCCATCAGGCCGAGCACGTAGAGCGGCATGAAGGCGAACCAGAAGCCGATCTGCCAGAACCAGAAGCTCATCTTGCCCCAGAAGGGATCGAGCTTGAAGCCGAAGGCTTTCGGGAACCAGTAGTTCACGCCAGCGAACATGCCGAAGAGAACGCCGCCGATGATGACGTTGTGGAAGTGGGCGATGAGGAACAGCGAATTGTGCAGCACGAAGTCGGCCGGCGGCACGGCGAGCATGACGCCGGTCATGCCGCCGATGACGAAGGTCACCATGAAGCCGACCGTCCATAGCATCGGCACCTCAAAGCGGATGCGGCCGCGATACATGGTGAACAGCCAGTTGAAGATCTTCGCCCCGGTCGGGATCGAGATGATCATCGTGGTGATGCCGAAGAAGGAATTGACGCTGGCGCCCGAGCCCATCGTGAAGAAGTGGTGCAGCCAGACGATGTAGGACAGGATCATGATCACGCAAGTCGCGTAGACCATCGAGGCGTAACCGAAGAGGCGCTTGCCGGAGAAGGTGGCGACGACCTCCGAGAAGATGCCGAAGGCCGGCAGCACCAGAATGTAGACCTCCGGATGGCCCCAGATCCAGATGAGGTTGATATACATCATCGGATTGCCGCCGAGGTCATTGGTGAAGAAGTTCGTCCCCGCATAGCGGTCGAGCGACAGCAAAGCGAGCGTTGCCGTCAGGATCGGGAAGGAGGCGACGATCAGCACGTTGGTGCAGAGCGCCGTCCAGGTGAAGACCGGCATCTTCATGAAGGTCATGCCCGGCGCGCGCATCTTGACGATGGTGGCGATCAGGTTGATGCCCGACAGCGTCGTCCCGACGCCGGCCACCTGCAGGCCCCAGATATAATAGTCGACGCCGACGCCCGGACTGTAGGCGGCCCCCGACAGTGGCGGGTAGGCGAGCCAGCCGGTCTGGGCGAATTCGCCGATGAACAGCGACAGCATGATGATGATCGCGCCGGCGGTGGTCATCCAGAAGGAGAAATTGTTCAAGAAGGGGAAGGAGACGTCGCGCGCGCCGATCTGCAACGGCACCACGAAGTTCATCAGGCCGGTGACGAAGGGCATCGCCACGAAGAAGATCATGATGACGCCGTGGGCGGTGAACACCTGGTCGTAATGGTGCGGCGGCAGATAACCCTCCGAACCATTGAAGGCGATCGCCTGCTGCACGCGCATCAGGATCGCGTCGGAAAAACCGCGCAGCAGCATAATGACCGCCAAGATCACATACATGATGCCGATCTTCTTGTGATCGACACTGCAGATCCAGTCGTTCCAGAGCGGACCCCAGAACTTGAAATAGGTGATGAGGCCAAGCACTGCGATGGCGCCGATGACGACGCCGATGAAGGTCACGACCAGGATCGGCTCGTGATAGGGGATGGCATCGAGGGTCAACCGGCCGAAGACGAACTTCAGGAGGTCAGGATTGGAAAACATGGAACAACCCGTTCATTATGTCTTGCGACGCAAAGCGCCAGGTTAATTGTTGTTGTTGAGCTGCGCCGGCGCAGGATCGGCGCCATTGCTCATGCCCGGCATGGAATGGCCGTCATGCTGCATGTCCATGCCGGGCGTGCTGTCCATGCCGGGCATGTCGTGCTGCATGCTGTTGCCGTCGCTGGTGTTGGCCGGTTCGCTGCGCGCCGGAGCGCCCGTTGCCGGCACGGTGGCCGCAGGCGCGACGATGCCTTCGTCGGCATGGCGATTGTCGTATTGCAGCTTGTCGCGGTTTTCCGCACTTTCCTTGCCGCCGCCGCCCTTCATGTCGATGTGCATCATCTCGTTCATGCACATCTTGCCCGGCTTGGCGCACATGTTGAGGACGGCGTTGTAGAGATCGGCATCGGCGCCGGCATAATAACGCACCGGTTCCTTCTCGCTCGGCTTCTCGAGCTTCAGATAGGCGTCGCGGTTGAGCATCGTGCCCTGCTGCTTGACGTTAGCCACCCAGGCATCGAAGCCTTCGCGGTTGAGACCGTGGAACTTGAAGCGCATATGCGAGAAGCCTGAGCCGCTGTAATTGGCAGAGAAGCCCTCATACTCGCCTTCCTTGTTGATAACGGCGTGCAGCTTCGTCTCCATGCCCGGCATGGCGTAGATCTGGCCGGCAAGGGCGGGAATGTAGAAGGAGTTCATAACCGAGGAGGCGGTGATTTTGAAACTGATCGGCATATCCACCGGGGCAGCGAGCTCGTTGACCGTCGCAATGCCGAGCTCGGGATAGAAGAACAGCCACTTCCAGTCGAGCGCCACGACCTCGACGGTTAGCGGCTTGGTATCGGCCGGAATGGCGCGCTCCGCATCGAGGCGGTCGAGTGGCCGGTAGGGGTCGAGCTTATGGGTGGAAATCCAGGTGACGGCGCCGAGCGCAATGATGATCGCCAGCGGCGCTGCCCAGATGATGATTTCGAGGCGGGTCGAATGGTGCCATTCCGGCGCATAAGTCGCAGCCGTATTGGAGTGGCGGTAGCGCCAGGCGAAGAGCAGCGTCAGGAAGATCACCGGTATGATGATCAAAAGCATCAGCACCGTCGAGATGATGATGAGATCGCGCTGTTGCACGGCGATGTCGCCGGAGGGCGCCATGACTACCATGTTGCATCCTGCCAGAAAAAACAGCGGCAAGACGGATAGAAGGCGGGAAAACTTCGTGAGTTTTTGCACGTCTCTAAGCTCTTGTTGTTTCGTTTGTTCCGCGACTAAAGCACTGAACCCGATCGCGACATGAGGTGTTTGGTCGCAGTGCAGCAAGCATGCCGCGCTGCGGCGTAAATCATGCTGCTCTATAGCTTCGAAATCCTGATGAAATCCAGAAGGATTTTTTCGCCAGCCCATGTTTCAGCTCCAATATATCCGCAAGAACCGGCCGGGCCAGCGTTTGCAGGAGAAATATCACCGTCCCGATCACGCAGTTTTTTTCATCCAGGCTTCATTTGAGCCGTGATGATGAACTATTTCAGTCTTACGGACTTGATAAGCCTGCGGGTTTGATCAAGATCACGCGTGGGGCGCCTTGCCGGAAGCGCCTTAACGAGGAGGCGTTTATGGCAACAACATCGCATTACGGACCGTCATCGTCGTCGCTGGAACGCGACGCGCGGCGCATTCACGACGACAAACCGGTTTCGCCAGGCAGCATCGCCGTCGGCGTGGTCATTGGCCGCATGTCGGAATTCTTCGATTTCTTCGTCTACGGTCTCGCCTCCGTGCTGGTGTTTCCACAGCTCGTCTTCCCCTTCGCGCCGGACAGGCTGACGGGCACCCTCTATTCCTTCGCCATTTTTTCGCTCGCCTTCCTCGCCCGCCCCGTCGGATCCGTCGTCTTCATGACCATCGACCGGATGTACGGGCGCGGCACCAAGCTGACGATCGCGCTCTTCCTGCTCGGCGGCTCTACGGCTTCGATCGCCTTCCTGCCGGGGTACGACGAGATCGGCGTCTGGTCGATCGCGCTGCTGGCGCTTTTCCGTCTCGGCCAGGGTTTTGCGCTTGGCGGCGCCTGGGACGGGCTTGCCTCGCTGCTCGCGCTCAATGCGCCGGCCAATCACCGCGGCTGGTATGCGATGATCCCGCAGCTCGGCGCGCCGATCGGCTTTGCGCTGGCAAGCACGCTGTTCGGTTATTTCGTCGCCAATCTTTCCAGTGAGGATTTCCTCTCCTGGGGCTGGCGTTATCCGTTCTTCGTCGCCTTCGCGATCAATGTCGTGGCGCTCTTTGCGCGCCTGCGGCTGGTGATGACCAAGGAATTCGGCACGCTGCTGGAGCAGCACGAGCTGGAGGCAGCACCAATCTTCGACGTGCTGCGCGTTCACGGCCGCGATATCTTGATCGGCGCCTTCGTGCCGCTCGCCAGTTTCGCCATGTTCCACCTCGTCACCATCTTCCCGCTCGGCTGGATGAGCCTTTACGGCAACCAGCCGATCGGCGCCTTCATGGTGGTGCAGGTGGTCGGCGCCATGGTCGGCATCGTCACGATCATCGCCTCGGGCCTGATTGCCGATCGCATCGGCCGGCGCGCCCAGCTTGCCATCTGCGCTGTCTTGATCGCCGTCTTCAGCTTCGTCGGGCCGATCCTGATCGCCTCCGGCAACAGCGGCCACGATGCCTTCGTCATCATCGGCTTCGGCGTGCTTGGCCTGTCCTTCGGCCAGGCGACCGGCTCGATCTCGTCGCGCTTCGGCCGCGGCTATCGCTACACCGGCGCCGCCTTCACCTCGGACCTTGCCTGGCTGATCGGCGCCGGTTTCGCGCCGCTGGTGGCGCTCAGCCTCTCCAGCCGCTTCGGCTTGACCTTCGTCGGCTACTATCTGCTGTCCGGCGCCATCTGCACGCTTGCCGCACTTGCCTTCAGCAGGGCGCTGGAACAGCGCGAATAGGCGGGCCTGAAGACACGGCCTGCATGGGAAACCGTGCAGGCTCGGTTTGCTGATAAATTTCAAACTTCGCTGTTCACTCGTCGTCATCCTCGGCCTTGTGCCGAGGATGTGCTACATATGAACCGGCTGCAGATGCTCGGGACAAGCCCGAGAAAGAGAGGTGGCCGGCTTTGTCAGTCGTCCGAGCATCCACGGGAATCATGCAGGCCGCGTTTTCGAATTGCGCAATTTCAATTATTGAATGCATTGCAATCTATAATTAAATGCATATCCTTATCGGCCTGAAAGAGGATATGCCATGGCTGCGGAAACCATCGATCATTCGACCCTTTCCCGCCTTGTCGACGCAGGAGCGGTCGATGGCGCGCATGTGGTCGGCAAAACCGGCGGTTGGTCCGTCGTTATCCGCTACGGCAAGGCAGAGCGCCCGCTCGCGGCTCAACGCAGCCGGCAGGTGCGTGTGTTCAAGCGCATGGACACCTTGGTCTCCTATCTCAAGGATGTCGGCATCTCGCAGTTCGATGTCGATGCGGCCGATTACGCCCCTCAGACGGCGTCGCGGCCGGATCGGGCCGCGGCTCTACGTCGGACCCATGAGGCGGCCGAATACGACAAGTGGTTCCGCGAACAGGTCGAGGAAGCGATCCGGGAAGCCGATGATCCGAACGCCGTCTGGATTAGTGCGCAGGACGCCGAAGAGCGAATGGACAAGCTTCGGGCCGAACTGCTGGCGCAGCTGGAATCCGGAGATAAGGCTTGATCGTCAAATGGCTGCAGCAGGCTCTCCTGGATCGGGAAGGCCAGATTCGGCACATCTTCGCTCAAAATCCGCAGGCTGCAATTGCGTTGGATGATGTTATCCGACATCAGGCCAAAATGCTCGCCGATCACCCCGAAGCAGGACGTGGCGGCCGTCTCGATGGAACGCGGGAATTGGTCATCCCGCGCACTGCATTTCTGCTGATCTATCGCATCGACAGAAAAGTCCAGAGGGTGGAAATACTGCGCCTTCTTCATGGCGCCCAGCAATGGCCGCCGAAAGGCTGAATGCGCATTTTACTGCGCCATCTGCGGCTGCTTTGCCGCGCGGGCCGCGGTCAGTTCCGCCGTCGTGTGGTTCAGGCGGTCGGCGAGAACGCGCATGATTTCCACGGCCATTTCGGGGAAGTCGCTGAGCAGCTTCAGGAAGTGCTCCTTGCTGATGCGCAGCACTTCGAGCGGGGAGGTGGCGCGCACCGTTGCCGTGCGCGAGACATCGCAGAGGATGGCGATTTCGCCGACGATGGAATTGAGCTCGACATCGGCAACCTTGATCTCGCCGGCCGGTGAGGAGACGATGATGTCGGCGGTGCCGGAAAGAATCACATAGGCGGCGTCGCCGACATCGCCCTGATGGAAGAGGTTCTGACCGGCCTTGTAGGTCATGCGGTCGGAGGTGAAGGCCAAAAGCTTGAGCTTTGCTGGCGCAATCCTCGAAAAGATCGGCACCCGTCGCAGCATTTCGACTTCGTCTCTCAACAGCATGAGCGTTTCAATCCCCTGACGCCGGGTTCTTCGAACCAGATGTCTTCAATTCCGGGCGTCCCATCGGGAACACCTACCATCGCCGCCCCTATAGAATATTACGATAACAGTTCCTTGAACATCCCGTTTTTCTCGGAAAGTTCCGGATAGTTTCCGGCTTCCGCCAGTCCGCCGCGGTCGAAGAGCAGGATCCGGTCGAACACCTCTGCCATCCGGGCATTGGAAAGCACCCAGATGATTGCCGGCCGCTGGCCTTCTTCGTGAAGGTCTTCGACGATGTTGCGGGTGATCTGATCCTGAACGCGCTGGTCTAGCGCCGATAGCGGCCGATTGAAGATGAAATAGTCCGAGCGTTTCAACAGCGCGCGGGCAAGGTTCAGCTTCTGCCGCTGCACCATAGTCAGCCGCTTGCCGCCGGAGCCGACGTCGAATTCGAGGCCGATCGACAGAACATCGTCATAAAGGTCGAGCGCGTCGAAGAGCTCGCCCATGATGCCGCGGATGCGATCGGAGGCGTCGGCCTGCTGATAGGCGATGCGGCCGAAGAGCACATTGTCCATCAGGCTTGCAGACGGGGTGAAACGCTCGGCGTCGTAGCGCTCGATCAGCTCGGCGAGATCGGCCGGAATATGCTCGTGAAACTGCTTGCGGGCGTTGACGATCTTGCCCATCAGCTCGTCCGTCAGCAAGCCGAAGCGGTGGCGCGGCTCGATATAGGCAAAACTCAGCCGGATGATGGCCGAACGTTCCTCGGGCGTCGCGTCTTCGAAGCGGCGGCTTTGCAGTTTCTGCAGCAGCGCCTGATAGGTCGGAATGTCATCCGCCGTCATGAAGGTCAGCTGCTGGAAGAACGGATGGTCCGGCGGCAGATCATGGAAGAGTTCCACCGCATTCTCGGCGATCTCCAGGCCCATGGCATAGAGATCGGTGCTGAGGCCGGTTTCGCGGAACAGCTGCTGGAAATAGGGATGCGCGGCCAGCCTGCGATTGGTCATCAGCGGCCGCTTCATCGTGCCGAAGAGCAGGTTCTCGCCAACCGTCGCCTGGCCGTTATAGGCGTCGAAATCGAAAGGCACGACGATCGTGTCGAGCCCTTCGTCGCGCAGCCGGTCCCGGAGCGAGGCACGCAGTGCGACGACGTGATCGCTGACGGCCACATGCACGTCGGTGTTGACGGTCGATCGCAGCGCCAGATCCAGAATGTCCTGCGAGATCATCACGGCGTCGAGCACCGGGCGGATCGCTTTCAAAAGGTCTTCCGGCCCGCTGGCGCCGGCTGCCTTATAGTCCACCCAGTCGCTGTTGAGGTCGAGCGTCGGATTGCCGGCCTTCACCGCCTCGATGGAATGCCATTTGTATTCCAGCGCTTCCTGCTCGTCGTAGACCGGATCGGTCATCGGCGCGTGCTTGAGGCCGTAGAGCAGATTGCTGGCAAGCGTGCCATGGAAGAAGAAGGTGTCGGCCGAGGCGTAGGAGATGCGCCGGCCGGTGATCGATTCCGGCATAGCCAACAGGTCCTGCCCGTCGATGGTGATGCGGCCGGAATCCGGCCAGACCATGCGTCCGAGCGCTTCGGCGAAGGCTTCCGCGCCGCTGCCGTTCGGGCCGACGATCGCAACTGTCTCGTTCGGCTTGATCTCGACGGAGACGTGGTCGACCAGGCGGGCGCCGCTGTCATCGGAGAGTGAGAGGTTGGTGACAACGAACGCATGCGTCAGCGGACCCACCGGGGCAGTGGCGAGCTCCTGGATGCGGCTGTCGATCAGCGGCTCGACATTGAACTGCTCATAGACCTGCTGGTACTTCACCTGCACGTCCTGGCGCATCTGGTCCCAGTCGATCAGTTCCTTCAGCGGCCCGGGCAGGTCCTTATAGGCTGATATGACGGCGACGAGCTGGCCGATATCGAGCCTGCCCTGCAGCGCCAGGTAGCCGCCGATCGCGTAGAACAGGAAAGGCGTGACCTGGGCGAGGAAGTTGTTGATGAACTTCACCAGGAACTTCCACTGGTAAAGGTCGTAGCGGATCGAAAAGATCCGGCCAAGCCGCGAGGCGATGTCGGCGCGTTCGAGGTTGGAGGTGTCGTTGCCGTGGATCGTGCCAATGCCGTCGACGATTTCGCCGACGCGGCCGGAAAGCTCGCGTGCCGTCAGCTGCCGCTGGCGGCCGAGCTCCAGCAGCCGCTTGCGCATGCGAGGGATGATGATGGCCTGGACGCCGACGATGCCGGCGGCGATCATGCCGAGCCAGAAATTCTGGACGATGATGAAGGCGAGTGCGGTGATCGCCTGGCCGCCGAGAAGGGCAGGCGAGACGAAGGCATCGCCGGTGAAACCGCCCATCGGCTCCACCTCGTCCTTGATCATGGTGGCGATCTCGGCGGATTTTACCCGCTTGAAATGAATGGGCGGAAAACGCAGCACCCGGTCGACCAGCTCGAAGCGGATACGGCGCAGCATGCGCTCGCCAAGCCGGCCCTTATAGGTGTTGATATAGAACTTGAAGAGGCCGTTCAGCACCACCAGCGCCAGGAACACCAGGCTAAGGGCCATCAGCATCTGGAAGCGGTTGAGCTGCAAGCCTTGAAAGAACTCGACATGGCCGATCAGCGGGATGTCGTAGGCAATGTGCATGAAGGTCTGCCGTGCGCCCGGACCTTCGAAGCCGTCACCCTGGATCGGTCCGTTGACGATCTGCTTCGGCAGGTCGAAGGACAGGAAGTAGGGCACCATCGAGGCGGCGACGACAGCCAGAATCCACAGCTGCTGCAGCCGCGTGTTTTTCCAGATGTAGCGGGCGAGGCTTTTTTCCATGGCTAACCGTCAGCTTGCTGGGAAATTCCGGGGGCCGGGATGGGGAGGAATGTTGAGAACAGGACCATGCAGCCGGACCGCCGATATCGCAATGAAAACAAGGCGAAGCGACCGGCTGCAGAAACGCCGATTCTCGCCGGAACATTGCTTATATCACAGGAATTTTGGATTAGGCGAGCGATTCGGCCAGCATGGAGCGAATGATGCCAGCGGTTTTCTCGGCGCCGTCGAGATCGAGCAATACCGGCTCGCGGCGCGCCGTGGCGAGCGCCTTTTCGACGGCCTCTTTCACATGGCCAGCCGTCAGTCCGGTTTCCGGCAGGATATCGGCCAGATCAAGCGCCTGCAGCCGCTCGGCGCGCACCGTCTGCTCGGTCTCGCCGCCGACAACGAAGGGGATGAGGATCGCCCGGCATTCGGTGCGCAGGAGGTCGCCGACCGTGTTATAGCCGGCCTGCGAGATCGAAACCTTGGCGCCGCGCAGTAGCGAGGGAAAATCCTTGCGGAAGCGCACCAGCGTCACATTCGCAGGCGCGTCCTGCGACAGCGCGGCGAAATCGGCTTCCGGCAGGTTGGGACCCGATATCAGCAGCCAGCGGAGATCGGCGGGCAGCATCGCCGCCGCCTCTTTCGCCGCACCGATCAGCGCGGCGCCGACCGCGCCGCCGCCCGCCGATGCGATGATATCGAATATCTCGGTCGGTTCCGGCGCCGGCGGCGCTGCGACGAGGCCGGTATAACGCAGCCTGTCGGCGATCTCCCCTGTCAGCGGGAACGTGTCTTCGAGCCTGACGAAGCTCGGATCGCCGTGGACCAGCACGGCATCGAAATGCGCTTTGACCAGGGCGGCGGTTTCCGCGTCGCGGCCGGCCTTGCGGTTTTCCTGCAGGATGTCGCGCACCGAGCTCAAGAGTTTCGGTCGGGGCTCGGCCTTGTCGATTGCGGCAAGCAAAGGCAGCAGTTCGAAGCGCATCTGCCGGCGGCCGAAGGGAAAGGCTTCGATGATGACGACATCGGGCCTTGCTGCATGAAAGGCGTCAAGTAGCAGATCGCGGCGGGCATGGAGGAAATCCTCGCCCGCTGGCCGGCCATCGGCATCGGCGAGACCGGAGAAACCGGCATTGCTGGCAACGACCGCCGGCAAGGCCACGGTCTTCACACCCTCGCCCGGAAAACCCGGAACCGGCAGGCCGCCGGTGATGACGGTGACGTCGAAACCATCCTTGGCAAGCGCACTGGCGATGCGGCTGGCGCGGGCTATGTGGCCGATGCCGAGCAGGTGCTGGACGTAGAAGAAGATGCGCGGTGCCGTCATGACGCCTTCTGCCATTCGGCCTCGAACAGGCCGGTGAGCTGTCTGATGCTGGAGTGATAGTCGAAATCTTCGCGCACCCGCTTTTCGGCGGCGTCGCCGAGGCGCTTGCGCAGGGCCGGGTCGCGGATTGCCGCCTCCAGCGCTTTGGCAAGCAGCGCCGGATCCTCTGGCGGCACCACCAGGCCGTTTTCACCGTCCGTCAGCAGCTCCGGCACGCCGGATACGTCGGTCGAGAGGCAGGCGAGCCGCTGGCTCGCGGCTTCCACAAGCACGTTCGGCAGGCCGTCGCGGTCGCCGTTGGCGGCGATCCGGCAGGCAAGCGCGAAGAGGTCGGCGCGGCGATAATGATCGAGCACGTCTTCCTGCGCCATGGCGCCCTTCCAGACGATGCGGTCGGCAAGGCCGAGTTCGGCTGCCAGCGCCTTCAGCCTCGCAAGCTCCTCGCCGCCGCCGATATGCTCCATGCGCCAGTGGAGGTCGGCGGGCAACAGGGCCAGCGCGCGCAGCAGCACGTCGTAGCCCTTCTTTTCGACGGCGCGGCCGACGCTAAGGATGAAGGCGGGATCGGCGGGGTCGCTGCCGGTCCTGTCCGAACGCTCGCCGGCAAAATGGCCGAAACGGGCAAGATCGAGCCCGTGGTAACTTAGGTGCACCGCATCCTTGCGGGACGTCAGTGCGCGCATGTGCTCATAGCCCGTCCTGGTGCAGGTGACGGCCCAGCGGGCACTGCCGAGTTTCTCGTGCAACTCCCAGTCGGGTGACGTCCATATGTCCTTGGCATGCGCCGAACAGGTCCAGGGCGTGCCGGTGAGGATGCTCGCATATTCCGTCACCGAAGCCGGTGTGTGGATGAAATGGGCATGCAGCCATTGCCCGCCGTCCGGCCATTCTCGTCCCAGCACCAGTGCCTGGCCAAGACGGCGGAAGCGGTTGCGGGAGAGGTCGCGCGTGAGGTCGGCGAGGAAGCGTTTGATCAGCGCCTTGAAGCCCGGTTTGGAAAAACCGGCGACCAGGCCCTTCAGCACGCGGATCGGCTCTTCATGCAGATATTCCGGCAGGTAGACGACCCGCGCCCTGATCTCGTCATGCACGGGATGGCGCTTCTTGTCGGTCGGCCGGCGCATCGAAATCAGCGTGAGGTCGAAGCCGGCCTTTTCGAGGCCGAGCAGCTCCTGGGCGATGAAGGTTTCCGAAAGGCGGGGATAGCCTTTCAGCACGACGAGGATCTTGCGGCGTGGCGGCAAGGCTGTTCCCTATTCCGCGCCGACGAGGGAAAGGTGGCTGCCGCGGCCGTCGATCCATCGGCCGACGGTCTGCGAGATGTGGTCCAGCCCCTCGAGATGCATATTGCTGCCGCTCTTTGATGGCGGCAGCCGGGAGGGAAGACGCTTCAGAGCCTCGGCCATGATGGTCGGATCGACCGATTGTTCCGGCAGCAGCATGTCGACGAGTCCGAGCTCGCTTGCCCGCTGGGCGCGCAGCAACTGTTCCTCGCGCGGCTTGACGCGCGGCACAATGAGGGCCGGCTTGTCGAAGGAGAGGATCTCGCAATAGGTGTTGTAGCCGCCCATCGCGACGACGCCGGTGGCGCCGTCGATCAGCTCTTCCATGTGGTTGTCGAACTCGATCACCTCGATATACGGGATGGCTTCGCCCTTCTGCACCAGCTTGGCGCGCTCGGCGGCCGGCATATAGGGTCCGAGCACGACGAGCGCCTTCTGCGTCAGCGTCGGATCGGCCTCGTAGGCGTTCATGACGTCGTGGACGAGATCGGAGCCGTCGCCGCCGCCGCCTGTGGTGACCAGGAGGTAATTGTCCTTGCGGGCGTTGACCGAGGTCTTGCCCTTGGAGACGCTGCGCTGCAGAAAACCGACGAAATCCATCTTCCGGCGCAGGCTGGCCGGCACGTCGAGACCAACAAGCGGATCGTAGAAATCAGGCGGGCCATAGACCCAGACGCTGTCGTAATATTGGTCGATCTTCTGCATGATGCCGTTCCTCTTCCACTCGGCGTCGAGCAGATGCGGCGCGTCCATGACTTCGCGCAGGCCGAGCACCAGCACGGTGCCGCGGGCCTTGAGATAGGCCAGAGTATCCTCGACCTCCCCTTTCAGTCCCATCGGCTCCTTGTCGACGATGAAAATATCGGGCTGGAAGGTCTCGGCCGTATGGCGGATGCTCGATTCGCGCATTTTCAGCGTCTCGTGCAGGTCGATATGGCTGGCGAGCGACGTATATTCGCCGTTGCGGAGCTTGATGACGCTCGGGATCTTCACGAAGTCGACGCGGGCGCGGTAATCGAAGGCGCCGGCGATCGTCGCCCCTGAAATGATCAGGATGTTGAGGCCGCGATAATCCTCGACCAGCGCATGGGCGATGGCGCGACAGCGGCGCAGGTGGCCGAGACCGAAGGTGTCGTGGCTATACATGAGGATGCGCGCATCTTCGAGTCGTCTGGACATGGGCATCCCTTCTGGGCTGAGCAACATGGTTAGTACCCCCACCGTCCGGAGGCCAGGAGATGGGGGCGGTGCCGTGAGGCGCCGCGGAACTTCCTGCTATTTGTAGGGATCTGCCGCATCACGCAAGCCGTCTCCCAGAAAGTTGAACGCCAAAATGACAAGAACAACAGGAATGATCGGATAGAGCAACCAAGGATAAAAGGCGATGACGCTGACGCTTTTTGCCTCGGTCAGCAGAATACCCCAGCTGGTGATCGGCGGGCGAAGACCGAGGCCCAAGAAGGAGAGTGCGGTCTCGCCGAGGATCATGCCGGGGATTGAAATCGTCGCCGAGGCAATGAGATGCGACATGAAACCCGGCACCAGATGCCGGCCGATGATGCGCGGCGTGCTGGCGCCCATCAGCTGTGCCGCCTGGACGTAGTCCTCCTCGCGCAACGCCAGCAGCTTGGAGCGCACCGCGCGGGCAAGCCCCGTCCAGTCGATGATGCCGAGGATGACGGTGATGCCGAAATAGATGACGATCGGGCTCCAGGTCACCGGCATGATCGCCGCCAGCGCCATCCACAGCGGCAGGCTCGGCAGCGATTGCAGCACTTCGATCAGGCGCTGGACGATGAGATCGAAAATGCCGCCGCGATAACCGGCAAGGCCGCCGATGACGATGCCGAGCACGAAGCTGATCGAAATGCCGATCAGACCGATCGTCAGCGATATCCGTGCGCCGTAGAGAATGCGCGACAGCACGTCACGGCCGAGCCGGTCAGTGCCGAGCAGGAACATCTGCCCGCCGATTGCCGGGCAGACCAGATGATAGTTCGAGGCGGCAATTCCCCAGAATTTATAGGCATCGCCGCGGCAGAAGAAACGGATCGGCTGCACGTCGTTCGTCTTGTCGGCATAGACGCGGTGCAGAGTGTCGAGATCGAGCGTCATGCTGCGGCCGTAGACGAACGGACCGACGAAGCTGCCCTTGTCGAAGAAATGGATGCTTTGCGGCGGCGCATGGATGAAATCGACGTTGCGCGTGTGCAGACCGTAGGGCGCCAGGAATTCGACGATCAGGATCATCAGGTAGACGAGGGCGAGAAAGATGCCGGAGATCAAGGCCAGCTTGTGCTGCTTGAACTTCCACCACATCAGCTGCTTTTGCGAGGCGAGATGGATGCGCGATTGCGCCGCCGTCATGGTCTCGGTCGCCAAGGGGTCGAAAGGCGCGGTCGAGACATAATGCGGAAGCGGCGCGCCGGGTGCGGGAAGGGGCGACATTATTTGGTGCTCCTGCCTTGCAGACGGATGCGGGGATCGAGAAAGCCGAGGGCGATGTCGGAGATCAAAACGCCGATGACGTTGAGGAAGGCCAAAAACATCAGGAACGAGCCGGCGAGATACATGTCCTGGCTCTGCAGCGCCTTGATGAGCATCGGTCCCGTCGTCTCCAGCGACAGGACGATTGCAACGATCTCGGCGCCCGAGATGATCGACGGCAGGATCGAGCCGATGTCGGCGACGAAGAAGTTGAGCGCCATGCGCAGCGGATATTTGAGCAGCGCCCGCATCGGATGCAGACCCTTGGCGCGCGCTGTCGTCACATATTGCTTCTGCATCTCGTCGAGCAGGTTGGCGCGCAAGCGGCGGATCATGCCGGCGGTGCCGGCCGTGCCGACGATGATGACGGGGATCCAGAGATGGGAGAGGATCGACCGCGCCTTCTCCCAGCTCATCGGCGCCGAGATATATTGCTGGTCCATCAGATGGCCGATCGAGATGCCGAACCAGATATTGGCGAAATACATCAGGATCAGCGCCAGCATGAAGTTCGGTATGGCGATGCCGAGCAGGCCGAAGAAGGTCAGCCCGTAATCGCTCCAGCTATACTGGTGCGTGGCCGAATAGATGCCGATTGGAAAGGCGATCAGCCAGGTAAGCAGGATAGTGGTGAAGGAGACGAGGATCGTCAGCCACAGGCGCTCGCCGACGACGTCGGAGACCGGCAGCTGGTATTCGAAGGAATAGCCGAAATCGCCGTGCAGCATGCCGCCGACCCAGTAGAAATAGCGCACGATCTCCGGCTTGTCGAAGCCGTATTGCTGGCGCATCTCCTCGATTTCCTGGAGGTTGGCGGTCTCGCCGGAGGCGCGCAGTTCGGCGATCTGGCTTTCGAAGAAGTCGCCCGGCGGCAGCTCGATGATGGTGAAAACCAGCGCTGAAATGACGAAGAGCGTCGGCACCATGGCGGCGATGCGCCAGAGAATGTATCTGAGCACGCCTCAGGCCTCCTTGTACCAGAATGTATCCGGCATGTAGATGCCGAGATAGGAGGTGGGATCGAAGCCGTAGAGGGCTTTCTCCGGCAGGTTCTGCAGCTTGGCGGCGCAAAGGACCGGCTGCAGCGTGCTGTTGATCAGCCCGATCGAGAACACCTGCTGCGTATAGAGCGACAGCATCTTGTGCCAGATCACCTGGCGCTCCTCGAATTTTGCCGTCGAGCCCCATTGGCCGAGCAGGTCGACCAGTTCGGCTGCTTCCGGCAAGTCCGGTGCGGCGCCCTCCTGGCCGGCGGAGAGGTAATGCATGCCCCAGAGCGGCCATTGCAGCTGATCGTCGAGCGTCGGCGCCAGCCCTGAGGGCGACATGTCGGCCGTCGGCACGCCATTGTCGAGCCCGTACCAGATCGACATCATGATCGAGCCGCTCATGGCGCGGTTGCGGAAGACGTCGCGCTGCGAGGTGCGGGTATAGAGCGCAAGGCCGATATTGGCCCAGTGATCGTGGACCAGCTCCAGCACGTCGGTATCGAGATTGCTCTCGCCGGCGGTTTCGACGGTGATCTCGGCGCGCCGCCCGTCCGGCAACAGCCGGATGCCGTCATCGCCGCGCTGGGTCAGGCCGAGCTCATCGAGCAGGCGGTTGGCCTCGTCGACATCGAACTTCACGAAGGCATCGGCATATTCCTGTTTGAACAGCGGACTGTCGGGTAGGACGGTATCGGCACTCGGCGTGCCGAGGCCGTAGAAGGCGACCATGTTGATCTCGTGCCGGTCGATCGCCAGCGACAAGGCGCGGCGCAGGCGCACGTCGCGGAAAAGGCCGCGCCACACCTCGTCGGCGCAGTTGAGGTTCGGCAACAGCGTGATGCGCGAGCCGCGCGCCACCTTCCAGAGATTGACCTTCACCGGGAAGCGCTTCTCGGCCTCCTTCAGGAAGGTGTAGTCGTTGAAATCGATGCCGGTCGCCTGCAGGTCGGCCTCGCCGGCACCCGCCTTGGCGGCGATGATCGACGAGGAGGAGACGTTGAGAATGAACCGGTCGAGATAGGGAAGCTGCCTGCCGGTCTCGTCGACGCGGTGGAAGAACGGATTGCGATCGAAGACGAATTGTTCGGCCGGCAGCGGCGTCGTATTGCGCCAGGGATCGAGCGTCGGCAGGTTGGGATTCTCAGGCCGGTAGGAGCGGGCCATCTTGATGTGCAGGTCCTGCCACTTCTTGACGCGGTTGGCCTGCATCATCTGGTCCATCTTCGCCTGGTCAGGCTGGAACTTCTTATGGAACTGCTTGAGATAATGCGCAGGCCCGACGATGACCAGCGGGATGGGGCCGGCCAGCGTCGGCAGGAACATCGGGTTGGGTTTATCCCAGGTGTAGCGCACCGTCAGCGGATCGAGCATCTCGAAGCGCGGCAGGCTGCCATGAGGGCGAAGCTCCAGCGCACCGCCGCCGGGCGTCAGCTTGTCGTTCAGGATGACGTCTTCCCACCAGTAGCGGAAATCGTCGGCCGTGAACGGCTGGCCGTCTGACCATTTATGGCCCTCGCGCAGCGTGAAGGTGAAGACGGTGTCGTCCTCCGAGCGGAAATCGGCGAGGATATCCGGCTGGAACTGCAGGTGCTTGTTGTAGCCGACCATGCGGGCATAGCCGTAGATCGTCATGAAGCGGATGTCGCGCTGGCTGCCGATGATGGTGCGCACCGTGCCGCCGTAGCTGCCGGGTGCAAGCCCCATTTCCTTCAGGTTGACGATGCGAGGGCGAGCGGGAATGCGCTCGGCCATCGGCGGCAGGCTGCCGGATGTGAGCTGGTCCTTGAGGAATTCCGGCTCGCCGGCCTGTTGCGCCCGAAGCACCGCCGGCGCGATCGCTGCGCCGACAAGGCCGCCCAGAAAAATGCGACGCGTCACCATCCGCGCAACTCCTTGGCATCGGCGCCTTTGCGGGCGCGCACCAGATGGCCGTCGCCGAGATCGGCATAGGCAAGCTCGGAGGCGTCGTCATGCGCGGCGGTGAAGGTCGCGCCCCAGTTCTGCTTGTCGGCAGCGCCGTTTTCCCGGAGCGCCTTGAAATCGAGCGGCCGGTCGAGATCGGGGAAGGGGACGGCGGCGAGCAGCGATTTCGTATAGGGGTGCACCGGGTCGCGCAGGATGATCTCGCGCGGCGCGATCTCGACGATGCGGCCCTTGCACATCACCGCGATGCGGTCGGCCATGTAATCGACGACGGCGAGATTATGCGAGATGAAGAGATAGGTCAGCCCCAGCTCTTTTTGCAGATCCTTCAGCAGATTGAGGATCTGCGCCTGGACGGAAACGTCGAGAGCCGAGACCGGCTCGTCGAGGATGACGAGCTTCGGGCCGAGCGCCAGGGCGCGGGCGATGCCGATGCGCTGGCGCTGGCCGCCCGAAAAACTATGCGGGTAGCGGCTGAGATAACGCTTGTCGAGGCCGATCGCCGCCATCAAGCCATCGACCTTGCGCTTGCGCTCGTCACTGTCGCCGCGGTCGTGGATCTCCAGCGGTTCGCTGAGGATGTTGCGCACCGTCATGCGCGGCGAGAGCGAGGAGACCGGATCCTGGAACACCATCTGGATCTTGGTGCGCATATCCTGCAACGCTTCGCCGCGCACCGAAAGCACGTCGATTACGTCCTTGCCGTCGTTGAACACCACCGCGCCGCTGTCGGGTGTGATGGCGCGCATCAGGATCTTGCTGAGCGTCGTCTTGCCGCAACCGGATTCGCCGACCAGGCCGAGGCATTCACCGCGGCGGATGTCGAAGCTGACGTCGTCGACGGCGTGCACGACGGCGGCTTCGTGCTTGCCGAGGAAACTGCGCTTGCGCGTCTTATAGGTTTTCGAGAGGTTGGCGACCGAAAGCAGTGTGCCCGGCGCCTCCGCCTGCAACGGCTTCTTCTTGCCGACGAGGGTCTCGAGATTGACCGGCACGTCGCGCAGCGCCTTCAGCCGCTCGCCGGGTTTCATGTCGAAATGCGGAACGGCGGCCATCAGCGCCTTGAGATAGGGATGCTGCGGATTGCGGAAGATTGCCTCTACCGGCCCGGCCTCCATGATCTCGCCGTGATAGATGACGACCACCTCGTCGGCCATATTGGCGACGATGCCGAGATCGTGGGTGATGAGCAGCATCGCCATGCCGAGCTTGGCCTGCAGATCGCGCAGCAGCTCGAGGATCTGCGCCTGGATCGTCACGTCGAGCGCCGTTGTCGGCTCGTCGGCGATCAGCAGCGCCGGCTTGCAGATCAGCGCCATGGCGATCATCGCGCGCTGGCGCATGCCGCCGGACAGTTCGAACGGATACATGTCGTAGGTGCGGTGGGGATTGGAAAAGCCGACGAGGCCGAGCATTTCCTCGGTCTTCTCCCGTGCTTCCTGCTTGTCGGCTTCGGTATGGATCAGCAGCGCTTCGCCGATCTGGTTGCCGACGGTGTGCAGCGGCGAGAGCGAGGTCATCGGCTCCTGGAAAATCGTCGCCATGCGCCGGCCGCGCAGGTCGCGCATTTCCTCGCTGTCGCGCGAGAGCGACAGAATATCGGTCGCGGTGCCGTCGAGCGGATCGGTGAAGAGGATGCGGCCGGAGGCGCTGGCCGGGTTGGGCAGAATGCCCATGACCGACTGGCTGATCACCGATTTGCCGGAGCCGGATTCGCCGACGAGAGCGGTGACCTTGCCCGGAAGGATGCGAAGATTGGCTTCCTTTACGACGCGCAGCCGGTCGCCGAAAACCGAGAAGGAAACGTCGAGATTTTCAATACGCAACAAATCGGCTGCAGACGCCATACCAATGAAATTCCCCAGTCTTCTATGTTCCCGTTGAGGCAACACTATCGTACCGCAAACGGGGTGTCTAGCAGATGACAATCAAGGGAAAACTGCCACGTCCCGCCGAAGTTCCCCAGGCGGGATGCGCAGATTTATGGCAGGAGTTTCGTGGCTTTACTGGATGAACTTCTCCATGGTTGTGCGCTCGACTTGTTTCTTCGCGTCACGGTGCAGGAGAATGACCTGCTCGGCTTCTGAAAGTCCGTTCTGGACGGCCTCGCGGAAGCTCTCGTCGACGTTGATCTTGGGGGTGGGCGCACGCGGCTGCAGCACCGTCACCTTCTGGCGGATGCCGCGCAGCTTTTCTTCGCCGAGCGTCGTCCATTCGCCGCCGCAATAACCGGCGAAGGCCTGGCTGGCGACGACCTCGCGGCCGTATTTCTTCGTCAGGATCTGCAGGCGCTGCACCTCGTTGACCGCCGAGCCGAAGGCCGAGAAGGTCAGCCGATCCTTGAGGCCGACATTGCCGAACATGACGTTGCCGACGTGCAGGCCGATGCCGTAGCCGACCTTGCTGAGGCCTTTCTGCTCGCGATCCCTGTTGAGTTCGGCAACCCGCGCCTGCGCTTGATGGACGGCGGAAAGTGCTGCCTCGCAGGCGATTTTCGACGGGTCCTTGTGGCGCCCGCAGGGGTAGACGGCGAGGAAGCCGTCGCCGAGGAAACTCAGTATCTCGCCGCCATTGCGGTTGAACGGCGCGGCGATCGCGTCGAAGAACTGGTTCAGCGTGTCGATATAGGCCTGGCGGCCTTCCTTTTCGGCATACACCGTGGATTCGCGCATGTCGCCCATGACCAGGGCGGCGCGGATCGTCTCGCCGTCGCCGCGGCGGATCTGGCCGTTCAGCACCCGCTTACCGGCATCGCCGCCGAGATAGGTGGTCAGCATGTTGTTGGCGAGCTTGCCGAGCACGGCCATCTTGGCGGCGACGGCCAGATGGTTCTGCATTCTCAGCAGCGCATCGATCATGTCGTCGGAAAAGCCGTTATGGTGGTCGGTCGACCAGGAGCCCATCATGCCCTGCACCGAACCGTCGCCGAAGGGCTGCACGAAGGCCAGGTAATCGGTGATAGCGTCCTTGCGCAGGTCCTCGAAGATCGGGAATTCGGCCGGCCCTTCCTGCATCAGCCGGCGGCGGATGTGCTGCAGATTGTTGTCGAGCAGGTAATAATAAGGGCTCTGCAGGAAGCGGTCCGGCTTCTGCCCGGCCGGCATGCGGAAGCCCTCGATGGTGACGCCACTGGCGCGCCGCCAGGTGAAGCTCAGCGCGTCGTAGAGCGGATGCAGCATCGAAAAGGTCAGATGCACGCGCGCAATCGGCAGGCCGGCGGAGGCGAGCCGTTCGCAGAAACCGCGCACAATGTTTTCCAGCTCGTCTCCGGCCAGCGAAGAGTTCGTCAGCCATTCGGCGACCCGGTCCAACAGGATGGAGGAGACGCTGGATTCGATCGTGCTCATTCTCGGTATGATCCTCATAAGCCACGCCATCCTCAAGAGCCAAAAATCCCCCGGCCGGCACATTTTCATGCGCAGGTCACAAGGAAATCAGGATGTACGAGCGGTATTATTTGTCAACGATCTGCCGAGAGCCCGGCAGCGGCACCCCTTTGCTCCCTATCGGGGGATCGGAGGGGCGGTCCTTTCACGGCGGTTCATTATCAAAAGTCAAAATAGGGATGCTGCAAATGCGAAACAATGGGATCGGCATTTTTTGTGCCCTGAAGTTGCAGCAAAGGATGGCGGCGGGGCATTTTGGCCACACCCCGGCTAAGGGGTTTTCAAATATGTCGGCGAGACCTGCCCCTCATCCGCCTGCCGAGCCGCGACCTCTCCGTTCCCACCCACCTCGCGCAGGGCACGTCCCCTCTCCCCGTTTTTACGGGGAGAGGGCTAGGGTGAGGGGAGCCACTGGCATCGACAGGACGGCATGCCGCCGGGAAAAGAGGAACATCCGCCCCCGGGTTTAATTCACCGCAATCATGCATTAGATCAGCTTCCTGAATTTCCCCGTTTGAAAGATCCCGCCTTGGCTCTCTCCACCTTCGATACGCTTTTGCAGAAGATCGACACCCGCGCGGCGCGTGCCGGCATCATCGGGCTCGGTTATGTCGGTCTGCCGCTGGCGATGGCGGTGGCGCGCAGCGGCTTTGCGGTCACCGGCTTCGACATCGATCCCTCCAAGATGGTGGCGCTCGATGCCCGCCGCTCCTATATCGACGCGGTCAGCGACGCAGCGCTTGCCACCGAGATCAAAGCAGGACGCTTCGAGGCGACGACCGATTTCGCCGGGCTTGCCGCCTGCGACGTCATCATCATCTGCGTGCCGACGCCGCTGACCAAACACCGCGATCCCGACCTTTCCTTCGTCGAGGCGACGTCGCGCTCGATCGCCGCGCATCTGCGCCCCGGCCAGCTCGTCGTGCTGGAATCGACCACCTATCCCGGCACGACCGATGATATCGTCAAGGTCATTCTCGAAGGCACCGGGCTGAAGTCCGGTTCGGACTTCTTCGTCGGCTTCTCGCCGGAGCGGGAGGATCCCGGCAACCAGAATTATCATACCGCCACCATCCCGAAGGTCGTCGCCGGCGACGGCACTGAGGCGCTGTCCTTGATGAAGGCCTTCTACGGTGCGGCGGTCTCGACCGTCGTTCCGGTCTCCTCGAACGCGACGGCCGAGGCGGTGAAGCTTACCGAAAATATCTTCCGCTCGGTCAACATCGCCCTCGTCAACGAGCTGAAGACCGTCTATGCGGCGATGGGCATCGATGTCTGGGAAGTGATCGACGCGGCCAAGACCAAGCCCTTCGGCTATATGCCCTTCTATCCCGGCCCCGGCCTCGGCGGCCATTGCATCCCGATCGATCCCTTCTACCTCACCTGGAAATCGCGCGAATACGAGCTGCCCACCCGCTTCATCGAGCTCGCCGGCGAGATCAATTCGGCAATGCCGCGTTATGTCGTCGGCAAGCTTGCCGAAGCCCTCGACATCCGCGCCGGCAAGGCGCTGAGCCGCAGCAAGGTGCTGGTGATCGGGCTCGCCTACAAGAAGAACGTTGCCGATATCCGCGAGAGCCCATCGCTGCGGCTGATCGAGATCATTGAGGAACGCGGCGGACGGGCCGATTATCACGATCCCTTCGTCACCGAGATCCCGCCGACCCGCGAATACCAGGCGCTGAAGGGCCGCCAATCGGTGGCGCTGACGCCGGAAGCGGTCGCCGGTTACGATGCGGTGCTGGTCGCGACCGACCATGACAGCGTGGATTATGCGACGCTCGCAAAAAGTGCTGCGCTGATCATCGACACGCGCAACGTCTTCAACCGGCTCGGGCTTTCTGCCGGTCACATCATCAAGGCGTGACGGCCACAGCTAAGAAGGGAGGCTCGATGGCACCCGTCGGCATTGCCTACGATGACGGCGACAAGGAAACTACCCGAACCGGTCGTTGCCGTTCCCGCTAAGTCGTTGCGTAAACCAGGATGAGATCAGCCCGTCGCCGTCAAAGCGGCGGGTTGCCTTTCTTCGGTGCGCGTCTCAGATGACGGGCGGCGTTGCAGAAAGCGACTTGCCGGTCATCCGGCTGGCGGCCACCGCATAACCGCCTGATGCACCGTCGATGAAATGCATGTGGTCGCGCGAAATCGGCGTCGGCACGAAGCAGGTCATCAGCGCCGAGGCCTGCCGATGCAGGCCGTAGCGGGCAATGCCCCTGGCCCGCGCCGCTTCCAGCAACGTCTCGATCCGTTTCAGATGTTCGGCATCGACGTCGACCGTCATCTTCAGCCCGTCGTCGAACTTGCGGAAATCGGAATTGCCGGCGACGTCGCTTTTGTAGCGGCGCGCGTCGAAGCGGCCGAGCGGAATGCCGAGCCTGTAGAACAATACGGTAACGGCGAGCTGCAGGAAGATGAAGAGCTTCTGCCGCAACCGCCGACCGGCCGGCGCGGTGGCCTTGGCCTCGCGATTGATGCCGTGCAGCGAAAAGGCGAAGTTTGGGCCGCCGGCCGGCACCGGATGGCTATCGCGGTTCTGTTCGGTGGTGATGGCGACGATACCGTTGACGAGCTCGCGGAATTCTTCGCCCGGGCGGCCTTCGCCGGGAACCGCGATGATCGAGACGATCTCGCCGTTTTGCGCATCGATCGGGCTCCAGCGGCAGGAGAGGCCGGTGAGATCTGGGCGGGTTTCCGGGGCGGCGCGGTCGACGGCGTAACGGCCGAGCTTCATCTGTCTTTCCGCCCAGCTGGTGCCACCGCCCCAGAACATCGCATAGGTGACGTGCGGGCTTGCCGAGTAACGTGCGACGCGGACGTCGAGACCCTCGGCGCGGGTGTCGGCGACGGGAACGATGGCGATGCGCAGCATCAGGCTGAGATCTTCCTCGACCCAGACCTGCACCGCGGCAAGGGCATCGCGCGCCGCCTGCTCCAGCGAACCCGGAAGCGCGATCAGCGCACCGTCGCCGCCGAAGACGAAGGGATAATCGCCCTTGCCGACGGCATTCAACACCGCCGAAATGACGCTGGCGCCCGCCATGTTGACGTCCTTGTAACGGCCGCCGGCGATTGCCTGCGTCGAGCCGACGATGTCGGCGAGCGCCAGCACCCATCCGTCCGGCAGCGGCCGATAATTGGCGGCATCGGTCACGCCCTCGAAGACGCTGAACAGCGGCACGGAGGCAAAGAATTCTTCGTCGGTCACGGTTTTCATGTCATCCAGCTTAGCACAGACCCATGTTGCCACTGCAACGCCATTTCCCATTTACGGCAATCGACTTGGCAAGGTTTCATGTGTTAGCACCCGAGCACGATTTTTCATGACGGATACGGATTAGATGAGCCGCCTCGACAGCTTCATTCGCCGGTTGACGGCCCAACGCGACATTTTGAACGCGATCATCGATCTGGTCGGCGAAACAGAGGGTCCGGTGCTGGAATTCGGCCTCGGCAATGGCCGCACCTATGATCACCTGCGCGAGAATTTCCCCGGCCGCCGCATCGTCGCCTTCGACTGGGAGGTCCGCTCCTATTCAGCCTCGACACCCGCGGCGGAAGATATGGTGACCGGCAATATCCGCGAATCCGGCCAGGCCTTCCTCGGCATCGGCGCGGCCCTTGCCCATGCCGACATCGGCACCGGCCATGACGAGATCGACGCGGTGACGCTGACCTGGCTGCCGCAGCTGATGGCCGGCGTCATCGCCCCAAACGGCATCGCCGTCAGCGGCCTGCCGCTGGAGCATGCCGAACTGGCGGCGCTGCCGCTGCCGGAGGGAATCAAGGAAGGGCGGTATTTTCTTTATCGGAGGACATAAGCCGTGGTAGCGGCGACTGTGGCGACCGAGGTTTCAACAGAAGCGAGGCGTTGCCACGATTCTCTTCTCAGCCGCAGGGAAAAGGTGCCGGCAGGCGGATGAGGGGGCTACGCGGCACGGGGAGGCGTGTAAACCACCACATTATACGATCGAATTCCCCGGGCAACGAAGTTAAAAAATCTTTCCGCCCAAGCATCGCGTTTGGATGCTGACGCGATGCAGCTGCCTCATTGCAATTTATGCGTTTGAATTGTAGCTGTTTTTCGTCGGGCTGTAGGTCCGAGCCGAAAGGTGAGCGATCACCAGACTCGCCGCTAGCACAGATGGGGCATCGAAGTGGGGTTTACTGAAGCTGCCGGCACGGTTCTGGTGCAGAAATATGCAACTTTCTCCGGCAGGGCGTCCCGCGCCGAATATTGGTGGTATGTCTTATTCTATGTTCTAGTGCTGCTTGCGATGGGCATCCTGTGCAGTTTGGTCGCCGGCTTTTCCGACTTCCGGGACGGAGTTCCGCCACCGCTCGGCCTTCTCTTCTTCCTCGGCGGATTGATTTGGCTGGCGATGTTTTTGCCAGCGATAGCAGTTCAAGTTCGCCGCTTCCATGATCGCAACATTTCCGGCTGGTGGTATCTCGCGCTGTGCGTTGCTAATTTCGTTCCCTACATGGTCTCATTTCAGTTATTGCGATCCTGGTGATCAACGTGCTTCCGGGCACCGAAGGTCCGAACAAGTTCGGACGCGATCCGCTGCGTCCTGAAGCGCGCGCAGAAGTCTTTGCCTAACAGCATGGGCATCCGCAGCCTGCTGGTAGCTCCGTTTCTGCGGTTAGTTTCCACATGAGTTAGCGCCTGTTTTGAAGCAACCGGCTTATTGCAATTTCTGCGTTTGAATTGTAGCTGTTTTATCCGAAAAACGACTATTAAGCAGGACGTTGATAAGACTGTAGGCGCCTTGCTTGCAGCAGGCACAATGAGAGCGTTTCAAATGGGGTTTACTGAAGCTGTTCGGACTGTTCTGACGCAGAAATACGCAACCTTTTCCGGCAGGGCCCCCCGGTCGGAATATTGGTGGTTTCAGCTGTTCTATGCGTTGTTGGCTCTCGCAATAGTAATTTTGGCCTTCGCGGCAGGCGCTTTTTCCGGTCAGCAGGGCGGAACATCTTCACTGGTGGTCGTCCTTATGATTATTGGCGGATTGTTGGCGCTTGCCCTCGTTTTGCCCATCCTATCCCTTCAGGTTCGCCGCTTCCATGATCGCAACATTTCCGGTTGGTGGTATCTCGCGGTGATCGTCTTGGGCATGGTTCCCTATGTCGGTACTGTTACGGGGCTCGCGATTACCATTATTTCCGTGATGAAGGGCACCGAAGGTCCGAACAAGTTCGGTCCGGATCCGTTGCGTCCTGATGCGCGAGCAGAGGTCTTTGCCTAGAGCATGACCATCCGCAACGCCGGCCTGCTGGTGGCTTTGATCCTGGCCACCTCGGCTCCCTTTCCGCCTGCGCAAGCGCAGGACAGCAGCAGTCCGCAGGCCGAGGGCGATGCTCATCAAAGGAGCGCCGCCGGAGCCGAATATGCCTCGCAGTGCTTGCAGAACGGATTGCGCTGTACGCTGGTCTATGGCGACGCCTCCGCAAAAGGCGCACCGGCATCGAATACGACGACATCGCCACCGCAACGCAAGCCGTTGTTTGTCCCGCGGGAGTCGGTCGTCAGCGGTCCTCTGGCGGTTGCCGTCGTGCTTGTCGGTCTCATCGCGGTCATCGGCTTGTGGATCCGCTTCGGAAATGGCGGTGTCTTGCTCTCCTCTGCTCCTCGCGAAATGAAGCGGCAGGGGGAGGCGCCGGAAAGCTGGCGCACATCGGCCGCGGAGGCTGAGGAGAAGCCGAGCGATTTCCTGCAGCGCATTGCGGCCATGGCGGATCGACGGCAGGCGCTTGTCCTGCTGCTCAGGCATTGCCTGCTGCACGCGGCGGATATTACCGGAACCCGTCTTTTCCGTGCCGATACGGAACGCGCCGTTTTCGCCCGCCTGCCGAAAAATATGCCCGACCGCGAGCGGCTTGCAAATTTCCTGACTGCGGTGGAACTCGTTCATTACGGCGGTCGCAGCGTTGCGGAAAACCATTTCAGCACCCTTCTCGCCGCGGCGCGCGACCTTCTGTCGATCGGTAGATTGACCCATGCGTAAGTCGGCCCCCGTTTTAATCCTGGTTATGGTGCTTGTGCTGGTAGCGCTGGCACTCTTCTGGCTGCCGCGGGGCAGCGATTTCGACCGCTCGCCGCTCGGCAACAAGGGATTGGAATTGTGGCTGCAGGCCAAGGGAATCCCTGTCATCCGATCCGACCCGCATGTCGCCCGAGCGAGTTCGGAAATCTCGCTGCGCATCGTTCCCCTGTCGATACGCCGAGGCGAGACTGTTGCCCCTCAGGCGGGCGAAGAAACGGATGAGGCGGGTCCGGAAAGCTCAGTCCAGGAATCAAGTCGCTACGCGCTGCCGACGCTGATCATTTTGCCGAAATGGCGTGGCAGCGTGTCGACCGATGGTGTCGCCAGCGCAGCGGGACTGGTTGATCTCGCCGACATCCGCGGCGAACTCGACAGGATCGGTTATTCAGATTTGGGTCTCGATCGCAGCGGGAAGGGACTTGAAGAGGCACATCCGCGCCTCAAGCCGGACCAGCCAATCAGCATTGCCTTGTATCGAGCGCAAACCTTCGATCTGGCGAGCCTGCCGTCCTCGTGCAGGGAGCTTGCGGGCACGCTGACCGGTGCGCTGCTCATCCATTGCGAGAACTATCATCACGCTTATCTTCTGTCGGATCCCGACCTGTTGAACAATCATGGGATGGCCCTGGCCGATAACGCCTCCTTCGCCGCGTCGCTCGTCGCGCTGCTGCGCGGCGCCGGCGAGACGCGGCCGGTCTATCTGGATACGGTCGGCCTGCCTCTGGACAGCGAGAAACCGGTGGACGAGGGCAAGTCCTATGAGCGCTCTGCCTCCGATCTCAAGCGGTTTTTCGCCTATCCGCTGTCGGTCATCTGGGGAACACTGCTCGTCGTCGCAGCGATCTGCTTCTGGCGCGGCGCGTATCGCTTCGGGCCGCCTTTGCGTGAGGCATCTGCAAACATCGAGCTGTCGAAGACCGCTGCGATCGAAGCTACGGCGCGGCTGCTTCGTTTGTCGGGCAATGACGGGCGGATGGCCGGCCAGTTCGTGCTGCATCTGCTGGCCGATAAAGCGCAGCTGCTCTTCGGCTCTGGAGCCGGCAATCAGGCAGGTATTACGCGGCTGTTTCAACGTCTGGCGCGCAGCGACAAGGCAGGGGCGCACGCCTTGCACGCTACAGCCGAGGCGCTGATCGAACGCGGACATGTGATGACGCGGGCGGACCTCCACCGCCATCTCGAGATATTCAGAAAATTGCTAGGGAGCATTGAGCTTGGATCTAGGTGAATTTCGCAATCTTATCGCCACGGTTCGTGGCGAAATCGGCAAAGTGGTGCAGGGGCAGGATGCGATCATCGATCTCGTCCTGATCTCGATCTTTGCCGGCGGCCACTGTCTCGTCGAGGGCCCTCCCGGTACGGCCAAAACCCTGCTTGCGCGCTCGGTTTCCGCCGCTATGGCACTGGTCTATCGTCGCATCCAGTTCACGCCCGACCTGATGCCCGGTGATGTCCTGGGTGTTAATCTCTTCAACTTCGAGACCAATCAGTTCCACCTGACCAAGGGTCCGGTCTTTACCGATATCCTTCTCGCCGACGAGATCAATCGCGCTCCGCCGAAGACGCAATCCGCGCTCCTCCAGGCGATGAACGAGCGGATGGTCACGCTCGACGGAACCGATTATTCCCTGGGACCGGATTTCTTCGTGCTTGCCACCCAGAACCCGATCGAGCAGCAGGGCACCTATCCCCTGCCCGAAGCCCAGCTCGACCGCTTCCTGTTCAAGCTCGTCGTCGAATTTCCCGACCGAGATACGGAAATTGCCATCCTTTCCAAACACGCCAAGCAGGCGCTGCAATCGGATATGCGCAATGCCGGCATCCGCCCGCTCGTCACCAGTGCGACGCTCGCCGAGGGACGGGCGCTGATCGATGCGATCCATCTGGACAGCACGATCCTGACCTATGTCGTCGACCTGGTGCGCGCCACGCGCTCCGATGCCGATATTCTCTACGGCGCATCGACGCGCGCCGCCGACGCTCTGGCCTCGGCCGTGCGTGTGCGTGCGGCATTCGAGGGCCGGGATTACGGCTTGCCGGATGATGTTCAAGCATTGCTGGTGCCGGCGCTTCGCCACCGCATCATTCTCTCGCCTTCGGCGGAAATCGACGGCCGCACACCGGACGAGGTGCTCCGCAACATCATGAACCGCGTGGATGCGCCCCGTTAAATGCGGCCATCCCGGTATCTGATCGCACTTGTTCTGATTTTGGCGGCGGTGACGGTTTTCGTCAGCGTGTGGTGGCGCGATATGGGCTACCTGTTACTCGGCCTTTGGGTCGCGCTTGCGGCGTTGACGGCAGGCGATCTGGTCATGTCGGCCTTGTCGGGCCGGATGACGGTGGAATTCGATCTCCCACCGCAAGGTTTTGTCGGCCACACCGCCACGTTTATGGCCACTATCCGGCCGCGGAAGGGCGCAGTGCCTGACGATACCGAGATCCGGCTCGATTGCGCTCCCCAGCTTGTCGTCGGCGAAAGCAGATTGGCGAGCGCCTTGTCAGTCTCTGGAGAGAAATCTGCCGGGGCCTCTTTGGATCTTCACCTGACACGACGGGGACGATACGCAGTCCATGACCTGTGGCTGAAGTGGCCGTCGCGGCTGAAGCTGTTCGAGATGATCGCGCGCATGCCGGTGGGAAAAGAGATCGCCGTTCTGCCCGACATATCGCCGGTTCTGTCAGGTGCGATAAGGACGCAGATCCTGCCGCTGGAAGCCGGTCAGAAAGATCTGCGGCTGCGTGGCGAAGGATCGGAGTTCCATCAGCTGCGTGAATTTGTAAGCGGCATGGATCCGCGCAGCATCGATTGGAAGCGGTCCGCCCGGATGCGCAATCTGGTGGTGCGCGAGATGCGGGCCGAACGAAACCACCAGATCATCTTGTGCATCGATTCCGGACGGCTCATGGCCGAACAGCTCGGCGGCTTCACCAAGCTCGATCGCGCCATCAACGCGGCATTGGCAATGTGCTGGGCCGGTGGCCTTGCCGGCGATCTCGTGGGTTTCTACAGTTTCGACAGCCGCCCGCGCCTGTTCGTGCCGGCCTTGCCTGGAAGAGCAGCCTTTCCGCGACTGCAGACGATGTGCGCCGAGCTGCGTTATGAAACCCAGGAGAGCAACCATACGCTGGGATTGACGCATCTGTCGGGGCGCCTGAAACGACGTTCGCTGATCGTGATATTCTCCGATTTCGTCGACAGTATCACGGCGGAGCTGATGATCGAGAACATTCAGGTGCTCGCCCGGCATCATTTCATTGTCTACGTCGCCTTGCGCGATCCGATGCTGGCAAAGCTGGTGGAACCCGAGGAGGTGACGCTGGACGCTATCGCCCGCTCCGTCGCAGCGCGCCAGATCCTTCAGGAGAGGCGCACGGTGATGGAAAAGCTGGCGCGTCTCGGCGTACTCTGCCTCGACAGCACACCGGAGGCACTGACCTCGGATCTTATTGCGCGTTACGTCGAAATCAAATCCCGTGAGATGATATGATGGATATCGGTATCGGCGACAGGAGAGATACGGGCGGCAAGGTCAACGTCGGCGCCATCCAGACCGATATGCTTCGCTCGGCGCGCTTCCGGGTGGAGCGCGAAATGCACTGGCGTCAGCTGGACGACCTCGTGACGCGGGCCGAGAAAGGTGGCGCAGCCGCCCTCGGTTATGATGAGGTCCGCAATCTTACCGCCGGCTACAGGCAGGCGATGAACTCGCTGAGCGTGGCCCGCGACATTTCCCTCGATCGTGCGCTGATCGCCTATCTGGAGAGCCTCTGCGCCCGGGCCTATCTGGTGGTCTATGCGCCGCAGGAAAGCCTCGGCGGCCTGTTCACCCGCCTGCTGGTGCAGGGCATTCCGCAGGCGGTGCGCCGATCGGCTTTGCCTCTGTTCATCGGTTTCCTGGCGCTCGTTCTGGGGGCGCTTGCGGGCTATAAGCTCTGCACCAGCGACCCCAGCTGGTTCTATACTTTGGTGCCGCCGGGACTGGCCGACCAGCGCACCCCGGATGCATCGGCCGATTATCTCCGCTCGACGATCTATGGCGGTGAAGGGCATGACAGCGACCGGCTCTCCGCCTTTTCCGCATTTCTCTTTTCCCACAACACCACCATCGTCGTGCTGATTTTCACACTCGGCATTTTCGTGTCGGTGCCGAGCTTCATCCTGACCTTTTACAATGGCCTGATCCTGGGCGCGTTCTTCGCGATGTTTGCGCGCAAGGGCTTGGGATACGACGTCTTCGGCTGGCTCTCGATCCACGGCGTAACCGAGCTTGCGGCGATCGCCATTGCTTGCACGGGGGGAGCAAGGCTCGGACTTGCCGTTCTTCTGCCGGGGGCACGAACCCGCCGGGAGGCGTTGCGCCACCAGGGACGTGACGCCGTCAAGCTCGCGATTCTTGCGGCGCTGATGCTGATCGTGGCCGCCTTCATCGAAGGTTTCCTTCGCCAGCTGATACAGGATCCGATCTGGCGCCTCACCATCGGCTGGGGGATGGGCCTCTTCTGGGTGGGCTGGCTGCTGTTTGGCGGCCGCGACAGCAAAGTTTCGCGTGAGTCTGTGCGATGAACCAGTCAGTTCAGGACGGCAACCGCGTCGAACAGTTCATCCCGCCGGAGGGTGTTCCGATCAGTTTCGCGATCGGCTCTATCGGCAGCCGCCTCGGCGCGCAAATCCTCGACATCATCTTCACCGGTATCCTCATCGTCATCTGCTCCTTCGTTATCGCCTTCACAGGGATACTGCCTTCGAACGTCGAGATGATGCTGATCATCTTGCTGGGTTTCTTGGTGCGGACCCCCTATTACATTTTATCGGAGCTGATCTGGAACGGACGCACACTCGGGAAAAAGATAACCGGCATCCGCGTCATCAACGCCAACGGACGACGGCTGACGCCCCATCAGGTTACCGCGCGCAACCTGATGAAAGAGGTGGAGATCTTCGCTCCCATGACCCTTTTGGCATCGATTGCCACCAAGTCGGGATTGGAAAACGCTTTAACGTGCGCCTGGCTTCTGGTGGTCGTGATCGTTCCGCTCGCCAACCGGCGCCGGCAACGGCTCGGCGACATCATCGCCGGCACGCTGGTGGTCGACAATCCGCGCTCGGTGCTGCTGTCCGACCTCGCACTGTCTGCGATTGCCGCCGCCGACTCGCAGCCGGCATTCGAATTTTCACCCGAGCATCTCGATATCTACGGCAAATATGAGCTGCAGACGCTGGAAGATGTGCTCCGCGACATGACGAAGAGCCGCAACAGCGTGGAGATCGCTCAGATCGTCCGCACCATTACCCGAAGGATCCAGTATCCCGAGACCGTGAAGCCCGGCCAGGAACTGTTCTTTCTCAACGAATTCTACCGCGCCCAGCGCGAGCATCTGGAGAGCCTGAAGCTTTTCGGAACGCTGCGCGAAAACAAGTACCATGAGCATACGAGGACAGAGGCGAAGAGGCTGGTTTGAAGCGGCTTCGCCATGCAAGGAAAGCCGTTATGTCCTCTGCTGCGGAACATAACCCTCATGAGGCGCAGGAATAGGACGTCGCTGAGCGCGAGGTCAGTTTTGCTTCGAAGTCGGCGGCGATTTCTTCCAGGGTTACGCTGCCCAACCGCCGCAGGAGCAGGGCCTCCGCCTCCTTCATCGCATCTCGGAGGACGGTATTCACCGCCTGTTCCATAAGGCATTTCGGCCGATCATCGGCGGGGCCGATAGCGAAGAGATGTGGCTCGCCGAGCGCGTTGTAGACATTAAGCAGCGTGATTTCCGACAACGGACGCAGCAGCGTCCAGCCGCCGCCGTGGCCCTTTTCGGAGCGGACATAGCCCTGTTCGCGAAGGCCGGCCATGGTGCGGCGGACGACGACGGGATTCGTGTTGAGCATCTTCGCAATCATGTCGGAGGTCGCCGACTGCTCATGCCGGTCCATATGGATCAGCAGGTGCAGTGGAAGCAAAAGGGCAGGACGACTTCACCAACCTGTCGTCGGGACAGGCACTCGCCTGACGCAGCATCTGCCATCGGGCGAGTTGATCAGGGCGCTGTTCGAAGACGCGCAGGCTGTCTTTGGGGCGCGCTCAACGAGTTCGTAAGTTGTGGATTTCGCGGCAGACAGTCCTCCTCCGGTCGACAAATGTGACGCGCGTTGGTGACCTGATGCCATTGTCGAATCACGCCCTCGATAGCGTGTCGGCCGTGCGCGACCTTTGCCGCCTGGAACCCGGTGGCTTGGTTGCGCATTCAATCTCTTAGCTCTGAGGATATCGCCCATGCTGCGGAGAATTACGATCTGGGCAATCATTGCCGGTGTCTCGCTGGTGCCGCATGCCGCCTTTGCAGGTGTTGCCCAGATCTTGCCTGTAACAGGCTCTGACGTCTCACTGTCCTTTTCCTATCAGATCGATTTGTCCCGCTCTGTCTTCGAGCTGCGCGATGAACGGAACCATCTGGTCGCCTGCGCAGGCGCCAAGGAAGGCCCTGCTCAAGGAGAGGTCATTGTTTCTACTCGCGACAGGCTGCGGCCAGGCAATTGTACGCTCAGGTGGAGCACACCGACGACTGATGGCGATACCGAAGAGGGCTTCGTTTCCATTGAAGTTGGCCAATGAAATCGCCGTAGAGCTACCATGCTCGTGCCCGAATTTATGGGCGATACGAGAGCTTGAAGGACGACGGTGCCAGCGAAGACCGCTGCGATCCATTCTTCGAGAACTTTGGAGGGCTCTGGCGGCGAGGAACTATCATCGATCAGCCGGTTTTCGGACCTTGTCGTGAAGGAGAACCTCACCTAGTTGAGGATAACGCGCCGATCAATGCCGCTTCCAGAGTTCATGATGATCCTAACGCTGTCCGGCGTCAAAAAATCCTATTCGACCGCCGAAGGCCCGATTGAGATACTGAGGGGCGTCGATCTGGACGTAGCGGCTGCCGAAAGCGTCGCCCTGACGGGAGAGTCCGGCAGTGGCAAAAGTACGCTGCTGCATCTGGCGGGAGGGCTGGACCATGCAGATGGTGGCTCCGTCGTCATGAACGGCCGAGATCTTAAGCAATTCAGTGAAAACGAACGCGCACATTACCGCAGGACCAAGGTCGGACTCATCTTCCAACAGTTCAATCTCATTCCGTCACTGGCTGTCGCGGCCAATATCTCATTCCACGCCAAACTCGCGAACCGGTACGACCGCGCTTGGGAAAAAGAGTTGGTCGATAGATTGGGGCTGGGCGATTACACCGCAAGATACCCCGAGCAGCTTTCTGGAGGGCAACAGCAGCGCGTCGCAATCGGACGAACCTTGGCCGCTCGACCGCCACTCATTCTCGCCGACGAACCAACGGGCAATCTAGATGAGCAGTCCGGGGATGTCGTCCTTGACCTGATGGTCAGTCTGGCGCGGACAGCGGGATCGGCTCTCCTGCTTGTCACTCACTCTGCGAGGCTTGCAGAGCGTCTGGACCGAACAGTGGTCCTTCGCGGCGGGAAGATTGTCGGATGAAGGTTGTCGCGTTCGCAGCGCTTCTTTCTCATTGGCGCCGAAAACCGCTTCAGTTGCTCACCCTGGTAATGGGAATTGCGCTCGCTACGGCTCTTTGGTCTGGTGTCCAGGCAATCAACGCCGAGGCCAGGGCAAGTTACGCACGGGCGTCATCCGTTTTGGAGCAGGGCAGTCTTCGACAGATCGTCGCCAACAACGGTGGCGGTATCACGACCGAAATCTATGGAAACCTGCGTCGAGCGGGTTTGCATGTTTCGCCGGTCATTGAGGGAATTTACCGTCTTGGAACCACGCGAATAAGGCTGGTTGGCATCGAACCTCTGACGATGCCAAGGGACACTCCGGGTGCGGCGATCGTCAGCGGCTCGGATCTCTCGGGCTTCTTTTCAGCCGGCGGACAGCTTCTGGTATCGAGCGCGACCGCCGAACGGCTGCGCGGGGGCCCGGACATGCCTGTCAAAGTCGACGACAATGTCCCCGATGGCGCCGCCTTCGTCGATATATCCGTCGCCGACAGGTTGCTCGAAAAGTACGGGAGGATTGACCGCCTGGTGGTTGCTGCCAATCAAGAGCTCAAAGCCCAAGCTCTCGACCGGATTGCACCCGGACTGACGATTCGCGAACCGGCTGACCAGCCAGACGTTGCCCGCATTACCGATAGTTTCCATCTCAACCTGACTGCTTTCGGCTTTCTCTCATTCGTCGTTGGGCTTTTCATCGTTTATTCGGCCACAGGCCTGACCTTCGAGCAGCGTCGTGGCACCTTCCGAACGCTGCGGTCCCTTGGTGTCTCTCTTCGGGCGCTGTCCCTCATGCTTGTGGCCGAACTCTCGGTGCTCGCGCTGGTATCGGGTTTGATCGGCGTCATCCTTGGATACATGATCGCTTCGCTGCTAATGCCGGGTGTGGCTGCCACGCTCCGGGGCTTGTATGGTGCCAATATATCGGGTTCGCTTTCCATTCGGCCGGAGTGGTGGTTGGCGGGACTGGCGATTGCCCTTGGCGGAACCGCTGTCTCGTCAGCGCAGAGCCTTTGGCGGGTTTGGAAGCTGCCGATCTTGGCTGCCGCTCAACCGCGGGCGTGGGCAAGAGAGTCGGCCAGATCACTGGCTTATCAGGCCGGAGCTGGCGGAGTTTTGCTTGTCGTGGCCGTCGTCGTTGCGATCACGGCATCCGGCCTCGTGGCGGGCTTTGCGGTGCTGGGCTGCCTGCTGCTCGGAACAGCTCTTATGTTACCTGGACTTCTTGCCCTCATCCTGACCGCATCTCATCGATTGGCAGGAAGCGCCCTGGTAGAATGGTTCTGGGCAGACACCCGCATGCAACTCCCTGGCTTGTCGCTGGCTTTGATTGCTCTGCTGCTCGCATTGTCGGCGAACATCGGCGTCGGCACGATGGTTGCCAGTTTCCGGTTGACGTTTATCGGGTGGCTGGATCAACGCCTGGCCGCAGAACTTTACGTGACTGCCAAGGATGAGGATCAAGCTGCCCGGCTACGGGCGTGGCTTCCGCAGCGCGCGACAGCAGTCCTTCCAATCTGGAGCGTCGACGGTGAAGTCTTCGGTGAGCAGATCCAGATTTTCGGCGTTGCGGATGATCCCACCTATCGTGAGCATTGGCCCTTGATTGCTTCAGACAAGGAGGTCTGGGAAAAGGTCGCCGCGGGGCAGGGCGCTCTGATCAATGAGCAGATGTGGCGTCGCGGCGAAGCTAAGATCGGCCAGCCATTGGTGATGCCTGGTGGCTGGAGCGCGACTGTCGTCGGCGTGTATTCGGACTATGGCAATCCAAATGGTCAAGTGATCGTGGGGATCAATGGCCTGGTCGATCACTATCCCGATGTACCCAAACTTCGTTACGGCGTCCGAGTGCCTCCCGAGCGAGCCTCGGATCTTAAGCGTCAGCTGGTAGAAGATTTCGGTCTGCCGGATACCGCGATCGTTGACCAGGCCTCCCTCAAGCGACAATCGAGAGCCATCTTCGACCAGACATTCAAGGTGACGGGTGCGCTGAACGTCCTCACGCTAGCTGTGGCAGGATTTGCCATGTTCTCAAGTCTTTTGACGCTGTCAGGTATTCGGCTTCCTCAGCTCGCGCCGTTATGGGCAATGGGCGTGCGGCGACGAAACTTGGCGCTCTATGAAGTGGCGCGAACACTTGCGCTCTGGCTTGCAACATTTCTGGCGGCGATCCCGGTTGGTCTCGCCCTGGCCTGGGTGCTGCTGGCGATTGTGAACGTCGAGGCCTTTGGATGGCGGTTGCCAATGATGGTGTTTCCAATGGACTGGCTTCGGCTGGGAGCAATCGCCCTCCTGGCATCATTGCTGTCGGTGTTGGTTCCCGTTCGGCGTCTGGCCTCGGTCAATCCGGTCGATCTGTTGAGGATCTTTGCCAATGAACGTTAGAATGCAGGCAGTTGTCCTGATGGCTGTTGTTATGAGCTGCGCAAGCGCACATGCCTTCGCACAGGGCTTTGCCGGGCTGGGGTCAGATGCGCAGGGATTTGCGATCCCGAAACATGGCGGCACTCTCTCGTTTCCCGCCGATCACGGCGCTCATCCTGATTACCGGATTGAATGGTGGTATGTGACTGCCAACCTCACAGGCGAGGATAAAAAGCAGTACGGCGCGCAATGGACGCTCTTCCGATCCGCACTGGCCCCGGGAAACAAAGAAGGCTTCGCGGATCCGCAGGTCTGGATCGGACATGCGGCTATCACCACTCAAACCCACCAGTATGTCGCGGAGCGCTTTGGCCGGGGAGGAGTTGGACAAGCGGGCGTTGAGTCAATGCCGTTTCGGGCGTGGATCGACGACTGGCAGACGACAGCTGCTGATGGAGCAGGCTCGCTTGCTCTTGGCAACCTTTCGCTCTCCGCAAACGGCCCGGATTTCAGCTATGGCTTGCACCTCAAGGCTGACGGCCCGCTGGTGCTGCAGGGCGACAACGGCTTTTCCGTGAAGTCGGCTGACGGGCAGGCGAGTTATTACTACTCGCAGCCTTTCTATGAGGTCTCAGGCGCTATTTCGATCTCCGGGGCGCCGGTTGATGTCACGGGTGAGGCTTGGCTGGATCGAGAGTGGTCGTCGCAGCCGCTTGCGTCCAATCAAACAGGCTGGGACTGGTTCTCACTGCATATGGAATCCGGCGATAAGCTGATGGCTTTTCGCCTGCGTGACAACATGGACGGGTTCATCTCCGCAAACTGGATATCCGCGGATGGGCAAACCACACCTCTGTCGCAAGACGACGTTCAGTTGGAGCCAACACGAGAGGCAACGGTCAATGGGCACCAGATGCCGGTAGAGTGGCGTATCCGCGTGCCGGGTAAGTCACTCGATATCACGACCAAACCGTTGAACGACCAGTCCTGGATGGCGACTTCGACGCCTTATTGGGAAGGGCCGGTAAACTTCACGGGCACCACGTCAGGTGTCGGATATCTCGAAATGACCGGGTATTAAGCACTCACCTCTCTCATCGTTGACGAGATTTTTCCGGTTAGCTGTCTTCGCCAGGCGAGCGACCGTCCGCTCGCCTCCGACTTGCACTCTTTCAGTGCTCCACGTCGTGCAGGAAGTCACGTGGTCGGCAGAAACAGCACGTTGTACTGATCGTAATCGCCCGGCAGGTCGCAAACCTTCATCTCTTGCTCGCGGTCCTCGAAGATGACGACGCAATCCTCATAGAAGCCGGACAGCATCGTTGTGAAGGCTTTGGTTCCCTCCGCTCCGTAGAAGAGCGGGGTGAACTCCATATAGAGCGGCACCCGGCGGGCAAGCAGTGGCTGCATTGAGCGGCAGGCGACCGGTTCGTAACCCTCGATATCCATCCAAACGAGGCCAATTTCGGCTGGGTCGATCGAAAGGCCGGCGAGGATCTCGGGAACCGGTTTCACCGGCACGATGATCTTCTTGTCCGTCGAGCTTTGGCGGATGGCGCTGCTCTTGCCGTGATTGTTGCGGTTGAGAAAAAAGTCGATCTCGCCTTCACTCTCGCCGGCGGCGCAGTTGACGAGGCGGACCTTTTCCTCCAGCCGGTTCTGGCGGATGTTGAGGGCAAGCAGCGGGAAATTGCGCGGATCGGGCTCGATGCTGACGATATGGGCGTAAGTGCCGCTCAAGGCAAAGTAGACGGTCTGGGTGCCGATATTGCCGCCGATCTCGAGCAGCGTCGCATCCTTTCGCAAGAGGCCGCGCTCGCGCAGGATGACGATCAGCCGGTCGACGGCGTCGCGCTCGAAATGGCCCTTCCGGAAGACCTTGCGGCCGATATAGTCCGACGGCGAAAAAGTCATCAGATGGTCGCCGGCATCGACCGTCATCGAGACGACGCGCGGGCCGATAGTCTCGATCAGCAGGCGGCGGCCGAAGCGGGTGTCGAAGAGGCGCGAGGCGGCGGCATTGCGCGCCTTGCGCAGTCGGCGGCTCCAATATTTGGCGGTGAGCCACGGTTTGCCGGGCATCAGTCTCTTCCTTCGAGCGGTTCTGCCGCTTTCTCTCTCGGAATGACGTAGACTTTCAAGGGCAGAGCCCGGCCGCGCACGCTGATTTCACGGCTTTCGATGCCGGCGAGATCGGCGCCGGAGAGGGCCGCCACCGGTTCGGAGATGACGATCGCCGCTTCGAACTCCTTGGCAGCACTTTCCAGCCGACTCGCCACATTGACGGTATCGCCGATCGCCGTCAGGCTGCGCACCCGGCCATAGCCCATCGTGCCGACGACGGCCGGGCCGGTGTGAATGCCGATCGCGATGCGCAGCGGCAGCGCCAGTTCGTCGGCGAGCTCTGCGGCGAGTTTCTCGATCTCGGCGACGATCGCCGCGGCAGCGCTGAGCGCCTGGCGGCAAGCTTCCTCCGGCTGGGTATTGAGGCCGAAGAGCGCCATGGCGCCGTCGCCGATGAACTTGTCGAGCCGGCCGCCCGCCTGCTCCACCGCCTTGCCGATGATGGCAAAATAGCGGTTCAGCAGGAAAACGACGTCGAAGGGCAGGCGCGTTTCCGTCAGCGTGGTGAAATGGCGGATATCGACGAAGAGCACGGCGATCTCGCGCTCGCGGCCGGGGCTCGTCTCCTGGCTGTTGGCGGGAAGGGCCGCTTCGAGCGCCGGCACGAGCAGCGGCGCCACCGCGACATCGCGGTTCGGGCGAAGCTGGCAGGCGAGCCGCACATCCGGGCCGGCATTGATACGCCTCAGCGTCGTCTGTTCCATCTTGTCGGGGACCGGCAGGTTCCCGTAATCGCCGAGGATCTGCACGCGGCAGGTGGAGCACTGGCCCTTGCCGCCGCAGACGGCATAATGCGGCAGGCCGCCGAGCCGGCTTGCTTCCAGCACCGAGAAGCCGCGCGGCACGCGGATCACCTCGCCGCCCGGATAATGCACCGCCACCTGGTCGAGCCGCTCCTTCAGCTTGCGCCGGGCGCGGGCGGCGACGACGATCAGCAGCGAGGCCGAGAAAGCGCCGTAGAGGCCGGCGCGGATCGTCGAGACCTGACGGATAACCTCCGGGTTCGAGGCGTAACGGGTGTTGACGGTCGCTTTGTAGGGGCTGTTGGCAATCGCCTGCTGATAGGAGGGGTCGGCGAGCGTCCGGCCCATTTCGACGAAGCCGAGCAGCGAGAGCACGGGCACGAGGATCGCCAGCGCCAGCAGCAGCGGCGCGAAACTCGGGTACCAGGGGCGGTAGCGCAGCCAGAAATGCAGGCCGATGCAGCCATGGATCCAGACTGCGACGACACCGAGCGCCTGCCGCAGACCATTCCCCGGAGCCCTGATCCACAGCGACCCGACGACCGTCTCGTAATCATCGATATAGCCATAGAGCTCATGGGCGATGCGCGTGCCGATGACGTGATCGATGAGCAGCAGCGGGATCAGAAGGCCGAGCACAATCTGCGCCATTTCGCCCTTTGGCATCACCAGGCTGCGGCGCATATAGATGGCGCGCAGCACCAGCGCGATGTGGATCAGAACCGACGAATAGAAGATGGTCGTCCCGACGGGATTGCGCCAGATCGCCATGAACAGGCGGGCGGCTTTATCGGCGGCGGAGACTGAAATCAAACCGATCGCATGGTTCGACAAATGCAGCAGGACGAAAATGAACATGACGAGGCCGGAACCAAGTCTCGCCCTTCTGATCGTACGCTCCGAAAAAATCCCTGTGGCCGAGACCGTCGTCATGCATTCCCGTTCTTGCCGATGCAACCGCAGGCCCATAGAAATTGAGAAAGAGGCGGAATTGCTTCCATCGCCATCACATTCCATATGCTTATGCGCAAGTTTTAGAGAAATGGACAATAGCGGAGTTTCGCCACCGGGCATGCCGGTTGGAAACAGTGTGTCCTTACGTGAGGGTTGTGCATGCGGGTGGCTTTCTACGCGCCGATGAAATCGCCGAACCATCCGGTGCCGTCAGGCGACCGGCTGATGGCGCGGCTGTTGATCCGGGCGCTGGAGCACGCCGGCCATGAAGTCGAGATCATTTCAGAATTCCGCACCTATGCCGCGACACCCGAGGCGGCAGCGGCGCTCGAACCGGCGATCCGTACCGAACTGCAGCGGCTGCGGGAAAAATGGACTTCGGCGCCGCGACCCGAGCTGTGGTTCTGCTACCACCCCTATTACAAATCGCCCGACCCGTTCGGGCCGGTGATTTCAGCCGAATTGGTCATCCCCTATGTCACCGTCGAAGCCTCCTATGCGGGCAAACGCGACAGGACCGGCTGGGCAGGCGTGCAGAAGTCAGTCGGCGAGGCGATCCTGCAGGCAGCAGTCAATATCAGCTTCACCGCGCGTGACCGGGCCGGGCTTTCGGCCGCCTTTCCGCAGGCGCGTCTTGCCGGTCTCCAACCCTTCATCGACACGGGGCTGTTCGAGAGGGTCTCACCGGCGCCCGATCCGCTGCGGCTGATGGTGGTGGCGATGATGCGTGCGGGTGACAAGATGGAGAGTTATACGATGCTTGCAAAAGCGCTGCTGCTGATCGAAGACCGGCCGTGGACGCTTGCAGTCATCGGCGATGGGCCGATGCGCCACGCGGTTCAGGCGCTGTTTGCCGGTTTTTCCACGGACCGCATCGAATGGCTGGGCGAGCGGGACGCGGCCGATATCGCCGAATTGCTTGGACGCGGCGGTATCTATGTCTGGCCCGGCTGCGGCGAGGCCTATGGTCTTGCCTATCTGGAAGCCCAGGCCGCCGGCCTGCCGGTCGTGGCGCAGGAAACGGCGGGGGTGCCTGATGTGGTCGAGGCCGGGGTGACCGGCCTGCTGACGCCGGATGGCGACCTCGCCGCCTATGCCGCGGCCATCGCTGCCCTGCTCGACGACGGGGAGAGGCGCGACGCCGTGGGGAAGGCGGCGCGGCGCTTCGTGCTCGGGCAACGCTCGCTGGCGAGGGCGGCTGAGATATTGGACGGAATTTTGCAGGACAATGCTGCAACAGGAGTAAGGCGATGACCGACAAGACGATCTGGGAGCCGCTGCGCCGCGAGCTTGACCGCTGGCAAGCCGCCGGCCGCGTAGCCCGCTTCTGGCTGCGGGATGACGATGCCGTCGAGCCGACGCTGGCGTTGGAGATGCAGCTGGCGCTGACGGGCGAGAGCGCGGTGCCGCTGACGCTTGCCGTCATTCCCGGCCTGACCGGCGGGGCATTGGCCGCGCGGCTGGCGGGGGAAGCAGGCGTCACTGTCGCCGTGCATGGCTGGTCGCATACGAACCATGCGAGGCCGGAGGGCAAGAAGCAGGAACTCGGCGGCGATCGGCCGGCAGACGTCGTGCTCGGCGAATTGGGCGAAGGGCTGCGGTTGCTGCAGCGGCTCCATCCCACCCGTTTCCTGCCGGTGCTGGTGCCGCCGTGGAACCGGATCGATGCCGCCCTCATCCCGGCATTGCCCGCGCTTGGGTTTACGGCACTTTCGGTTTATGGGCGGGCACAGCAGGACGGCCCGGTGCCGCTTCTCAACACCCATGTCGACATCATCGATTGGCACGGCACGCGCGGCGGACGCAGCGAGGCGGAATTGGTGGCCGAGCTGGTGGCCGAGCTTGACGACCGGTTTGCCGGCAGCGACGAGCCGATCGGCGTGCTCACCCACCATCTGGTGCACGACGCGGCCGCATGGAACTTTCTGTCAGCCTTATTCGCGGCGACAGGCCGACATCCTGCCGTCCACTGGTCGGCGGCATCGGCGCTTCTCAAGCGGTGAGAGTCTCGACGCCTGCGACGATGATCCGGCGATGCCGGACGAGGCTGGCCATCGGAAGGCCTCCGATGGCCCCGCTCATCTACGGTCTTCCTCGAACTGCTCGGCGCCCTCCACCGGCCGCAGCCACGGTTCGCGGCGCTTGATCCAGAGTTCGTAGCCGGGCACCAGGGGCGTCGGGGCTTCGGACAGAATGCCGAGCTTGATTTCTGCCTCCTCGTCATCGACGGAAAATAGCCGCGAACCACAGCCGCTGCAGAAATGCCGGCCTTGGAATTCGCCGGTTTCCCCAGAATGCTCAAACTGGCCGGCGGGCCAGATCCCGTAGAAGGTAAAGGCCGAACCGCTTTCCTTCCTGCAGTCCATGCAATGACAGATTCCAACGCGAATGGGTTCGCCGCCAACAGAGATGTGCACCTGCCCGCAAAGGCACTTTCCGGAAAGGTTGGTCATAGGGATATCCGCTTCATCGATCTTGCGATGCCGAGGAAACGGTCAGGACCGGCATCTGTTCCGTTAGCGCGAAAGCGGCCTGCAGCGCGCTGGGGGCAGGACAAGAGCAGTTCAAAATCCGGCGCTAAGATCGAACGTATTGTGAACATCACGCAGCCCGGAGGATTCTGCCTGGAGGCGGCAATGGCCTGAAGTAGATGCCGGTGAGGTTATATGCGCCCAACTGAGCGGCGAGACCTGTTTGAGCAGATCGTCGGGGATGTTCGGCCCTGCTGGCGCAGATGGGCTGTCGCCCGGCTGAGATAGACGGCGTTCCAGGGGACGATGGGCGCTGACGACCAGATTTGAGGGCCGAGGCGCAGAATGCCTGGCTGCCGAAGGACCGGTCACGGATTTCGCCACGCTTGTGGAAGGCGCGTTTGAGTTTTTCGCGCCGCTACCGGCCGTCAAAGACGTCCGGATGGTGGGATTATCGTCAAATCAGCACTCGCTGTCTTTGGTTGATAAAGCCGCGTGTCACCAGGAACAGTTCCGACCTTTATATCGGCAGGGGAAGCCCAAAACCGGTCTGCCCGCGCCTTCGCGATCGAGCTACCCGTTACCCAAGAGGATTTGATCGCGCATAGGCCCCGGGCGATGTTCCCACGTGCCGGCTAAATGCCACGCTAAACGCGCTTGCCGAGCCATAGCCAACGCGTTGTGCAATCTCTGCGGTTGCAACATCACTGCGAAGGAGTTGCTTTGCCAGTGCCATCCGCCAGCCAGTTGCGTATTCCATGGGGGCTACACCAACCTCTCTCCGGAACCGCTCAAAGAAAGTTGAACGTGACATGGCTGAATCCTGCGCCAGCGCTTCCACGGTTATACTGCGACCTGGATGTTCGTGAATCCGGCGCAATGTGGGCGCCAGCTGCGGATCGGCCATGCCGCGCAAGAGGCCCGGTGGCGCAGCCGTACCGCTCGTTGAGCGTAACGCCTCAATCAACATCACCTCCAACAACCGGCGAAGCACCATTTCTCGGGCAGTCCGGTCGTGTCGCGTTTCGTCGTTTATCATCCGGACCAGCATGGTTAGGCGGTCTTCACCGTGGACATGAATGACCTCCGGCAATAGCGAGACGAGAAGAGCCTTGTCATCCGAGCCGAAAGCACAATGTCCAACCATTGCCTTGATCTCGGCCGGCGCATCAGGGTCTCCCAACCGGAATACACCCGGACTAGTCTCAAGACGCTGCGCAAGCGCTCCGCGATGCGGTGGTTCCAAGCTGCTCATTGTGAACGAGAAGACTTCCGGAACCAGCACGAAGTCAGCGGCCGTCAGCAGCATCGGCTCACCACCTGTGATGGTCATCCGACAACACCCTTCGACCACGGCGCAATAGAAGGGGCTTCCGAGCTCAGTGCGCTCGACGAGCCAGCGGCCGCCGCCTGTCACCAATTTGGATATCGACGGGATTGGCTTCAGCAGGGAAACGACTTCTGCAATTGGGTCGGTCATGAATTGGACTTGTGCTAAACGAATTCGGACAAACGAATATAGATAGTCCGGTACAAGTAGTCCATCTCTTGGCAGCGTAATCGTCAGGAGACAGACACATGCCAAAGATCCTCGTCACCGGTTGCTCTTCCGGATTCGGGCTCGCCATCGCGCACACCTTCCTTCAGGCTGGATGGGACGTGGCCGCGACCATGCGCACCCCGCGGACCGACCTGCTACCGGATACTGAAAGCCTTAGAGTGATTGCGTTGGATGTTACCAATGCGGAAAGCATCATAAGGGCTGTCGAAACCGCCGGGCCGATCGATGCTCTGGTCAACAATGCCGGTGTTGGCATGCTGAACGTGCTGGAAGGCGCTGAGATGTCGAATGTCCGCGACCTCTTCGAAACAAATGTCTTCGGCGCGATCGCGCTGACCAAAGCGGTCCTTCCGCAGATGCGGGTACGAGGTGCGGGCGTCATCGTGAATGTCAGTTCCAGCGTCACCATCAAGCCGCTGCCTGCACTATCCATTTATAGCGCCAGTAAGGCGGCTTTGAACGCTTTCACCGAAAGCCTTGCCCTTGAGGCCGCGCTCTTCGGCGTGCGCACGCGGCTGGTGCTGCCCGGCTCGGCTCCGACGACCGCCTTCGGGAAGAATGCAGTGGCACGCGTGGGAATGGAGATCCCCCAACCTTACAGCGCATTCGTTCACGACTATCTCACGGCCTTGCGCACGGGGACCGAGGTGACGACGCCGGAAGATGTGGCCCAGGCCGTCTGGCGTGCCGTAACGGAGCCGGACGCGCCGATGCGGAGCCCTGCCGGGGCGGATGCGCAGACCTGGTTCCGCGAGACAGGTCATCCTGTGGCGTGAAGGCGACTACTCGGAAACCCAAGCTCAGGATATTCGACCATGAACAATCTGATCAATCTCGCCAGCCACATTCCCACGCCTGATGCCACTCTCACTGTAGCCTACACCCCAATCCGTTTGCCAATGGAAGGCCGCCAGCCGCTTGAACTGCGTTTAACCGCACCTGCAACGGGCAGCCACCTGCCCATTGTGCTCGTTTCGCACGGTTTCGGCCCCTCAAATTACCTTCCATCGAAGGACGGCTACGCTCCATTGGCTCAGTTTTGGGCGGAACGCGGTTTCGCTGTCATTCAGCCAACGCATGCAAGCTCGCGCGTCGGCGGTTTGCCTGCAGGCGCACCTGGCGCGCCTTTCTTCTGGCGCGAGCGCGTGGAGGAGCTGAAGGCGGTCATCGAGCAATTGGTTGAGGTGGAACATCAGGCGCCCGCTGTCTCCGGGCGGCTGGATCATTCCCGAATCGCGGCGGCCGGTCATTCCTTTGGCGGCCACACCGTTGGGCTTCTGTTGGGCGCGCGCGTGGACGGTGAGGATTTTTCCGATCCTCGAATTTCGGCGGGAATTCTGCTGGCTGCTCCTGGGCGCGGCGGAAAGGACATGACCGAGGAGAACGCAAGCCGGTTTCCCTTCTTCGATGTGGATTTTTCCAGTCTGACAACCCTCAGCCTTGTTGTCTGTGGTGATCAGGATGATCCGCATTTCACCCCGCGCGGTCCCGAATGGCATGCGGATGCTTTTCAGGATGGCCCGGGCGCGGAGGCACTGTTGATGTTGCGCGAGGTTGGACACGGGCTTGGCGGGATTGCCGGCCTTGACGCGCGCGAGACCGAAACCGAGGCTCCAGATGTACTGGAAGCCACGAAACGTTTGACCCTCGCCTGGCTTCAGACGGCACTTGCAGTCGATGAACATGCGTGGGTTGGCGCGTGCGGCGCGCTTGAGGGTCTTGCGGCTCCGATTGGGCACGTTACGCGCCGTACACACTAAGCCACATCCGGCGCCCCGGCTGCTAGCAAGTCACCTTCTGGCTGCTGAAGCGGAAGGGGTGTTCTTGCGCACCTAGATCACCACGATCTGGTTGTCGCGGGCGGCAAAGGATTCAGGGAATGCGGCCTGCGCCTGCGTTTCCATCTGCGCCAGCTGTTCGTCGGTGCGGGATGGCGCGTGGTGGAACAGGGCGAAACGTTTGGCGCCGGCTATCTTTGCAAGCTCGGTGCCATGCTCCCAGGTCGAATGGCCGAAGCCCTTGAAACGCTGCATCTCGTCTTCATTGTAGGTGCAGTCGTAGACGACGAGATCGGCACCCTTCATCATCTCCAGCGAGACCGGGTCGTAAGCGCCTGGAATATGCTCGATATCATAGATCAGTGCGACCGAACGGCCCTGCCATTCGATGCGGTAGCCGATGGCGCCGCCCGGGTGGTTGAGCATGAAGGTCTTGATCTCGATGCCCTCGTGAGGCGTCAGCACCTGTCCGGAATGGAAATCTCGGAAGTTCATCGTCGCCTGACAGATGTCGGTCTTGACCGGAAACCAGGGCGGGCTGATGAACTGCTCGACCATTTCCCGCGTGCTCATCTTGCCGTCGAGATGGCCGGACCAGATGTTGACGTTGATCGAGGGATAATAGATCGCCTTGAAAAACGGCAGGCCGATGATGTGGTCGTAATGGCAATGGCTGAAGAACAGATCGACGTCGCTGACGCCGTCGGCGAGCAATGACAGCCCCGCCTCGCGCAGGCCGGAGCCCGCGTCGAAGATCATCCGATGTTTTCCGCAGCGAATTTCGATGCAGGACGTATTACCGCCGTAGCGGTCGAACTCGGGGCCCGATACGGGAATACTGCCCCGGACGCCCCAAAATTTTACCTGAAACAGTTCTGTCGTCATCGTTCTTCAAACCGGCCTTCCCGCATCGCCATCGTAATCATAGTTTATCCCGATGCGAAGCAGTAGAATTCCACGGGTTTGCCTGTGCCCCTCTCATTCTCCTAACCGCTAGCGGAAGAAGGAGTAGATTTTCCTAAGCAATCGGCTTTTGCGCCGGAAAGCAAGCCAGTATGGTTGGTTTTCGGTAAACGGGCTGCTGGGCGGGGACATTTTCCCGTAAGTCATGCCTATTAGATGGTTGCGCACGATTGAAAAAACAATTGCTGTCACCTCGCGCCAGAATTCAGCCTGCCAGCATCACGAATTCCACGCCCGAGAAATCAAGCACCCCGCGCAATGGAAGCTGTTTTTGCCAGTCGTCCCGCGCTCATCGCCCGGTTGAGCGGGCACTACCGAATGAATTGGAGAACTGAGCATTGGCGCAACCCAACCCCGCCAAGGTCCGCTTTCAATTTGTAACGCAACGCCCGCGGGATGATGGTTGCGGCGTTTTTGTCTTGCAGATGCTCACCGGCAGACCCTACGGCCAACTTGCCGGCATGATCGATTGGGGAGCACAGACCAATCATTACACCACGTGGAAAGAACTAAGCTGTGTCCTAAGCGAGTTGGGGTGGCGTATTGGCGAGGTACGCAAGGTGGAGAGCTGGAGTGACGTCATCGGGGTGGCGGTCGTCCATGTCGAAGGAGACCACTTTATCCTGTATGACGCTGATAACGGCATTTTCTATGACCCAGGCCAATGGGAAGGTCCCGATCTCGATACCCAGCTTGTTCCCCTGAGCTATCTTCCTGTGCATTTGCCAGAAAGTGCATAAACCGCCGACAATTGTTGGATCATCCAGCGGGCGTTGATTTCTGCCGCCGCAATTCCTGAGGCTGGACACGACAGGCATCTCCGCCGAGGTCGGTGTGACTCGCATCTGTGACCGAATGGAGAGCGCAAGCCTGACCAAACTAAAGGGGTATGTGGATCCGCGCACATTCAGTGTCCGCGGAAACCTCCATCGTATGAGAAAATTGGGTTCGGTATTGCGTGAATGCTTCCTTGCTTGGCATTGCCGAAAAGCGATATATCAGATGATATGAGAAATATAAGAGACTCGTGATGCTCCAGCCTGTTGTAAACGAGACCATCGCCGAGAGCAGCTACCGGCGCATTCGGGCCGACATCATTTTCGGGCGGCTGGCGCCCGGGCAAAAATTGAGACTGGAAAGCCTGAAGGAGGCCTACGATACCAGCATCAGTACGCTCAGAGAGGTGCTGAACCGGCTCTCCTCCGAGGGTCTGGTCGTTGCCGAGGGACAGAAGGGGTTTGAAGTTTCTCCGGTATCCGTCTCCGACCTCAAGGAGACGGCGGCAATGCGGCTTCTGCTCGAGACGCATGCCTTGGAGCAGTCATTCGCGCATGGAGACGTGGAATGGGAGGCGCCGCTGGTATCGGCCCACTACAAATTGGCGCGGATGGAGCAGGTGATGGCAACCGGCGACACCAGCAGGGCCGAGGACTGGAAGCGCTATGATTGGGAATTCCACCAGGCCTTGATTTCCGCATGCGGGTCGAAACTGCTGATGCAGACCCACTCGGGGATCTTCGACAAATATCTAAGGTATCAGATGGTCGCTTTGTCCTACCGGGGTGACGTCGCCGCCGATGAACACCAGCAGCTTCTGGATGCGGCCCTGCGACGGGATGCAGAGACGGCCAAGCGAGTGCTTGCGTTTCATATCCAGGGCGGGGTGGAACATGCGCTGGCCAAAGGGACATTGAAATAACAACGGAGGTCTTTTCAAGATTTAAGGCCATCACACTTCTCGGCGAAACCAGGAAAAGCCATGCTCAAGCAAGTCCACGACCCGGCTGAAACAGTAAGCGATGTCGTCTTCCGGCAGATCCGCGAGGATATCATATCAGGCATATTGGCGCCGGGGGCCAAGATCAAACTGGAGCAGGCAAAGGAGCGCTACTCGATCGGCATTTCGTCGCTGCGCGAAATTCTGAGCCGCCTGACCACGGAGAACCTCGTCGTCGCCGAGGGGCAGCGTGGTTTTGAAGTGAGCCCTGCTTCGCGGCGGGAGTTGCTGGAGCTTGCCGACCTGAGGATCGTTCTTGAAATGCATGCGATCGGCCTTGCATTCGCAGCCGGAAATCTCGAATGGGAAGGGCGCATCGTCGCTGCCCATCACCGGCTGGCTGCCGCTGAGCGCAAGCTGCTGGCGGGCGACGTCTCGCGCACGGTCGACTGGGTCCGATACGATTGGGAGTTCCATCAGGCGATCGTCTCGGCCTGCAATTCAGCGACGCTGATGGCGACATTGTCGTCGGTGTTCGACCGCTTCCTTCGTTACCATATGCTGGCCGAAAGCTTTCGCGGAAAGCCTGTTGTCGATGACCACAGGCTTTTGTTCGAACTGTCCATTCAACGTGACGTCGCCGGCGCGACCGAGGTGGTCAGACGGCATGTACAAAGCGGCGTAGAGCATGTGCTGAAGAGCGGCCGCATTCTCTGATTTAATAAGCGTCTTTCGGAATTCCTTCCGGACGCATCTGCCTTTTCAGCGCGGCGATCCGGAAAATTGCATTTGGCGCGCCATATCCGCGATAGCCGCGGCGCTCGACGATCTCGAAAAAGAAACCCTCGCCATAGGTTCCGCTATAGAGCTGGAAATATTCGCCATGCTCGTCTCGGTCATAGAGGATGTTCTCTGCTTTCAGCCGCTCGGTCATGACAGGATCGAGCCCGAAGCGGGCTTCGACGTCGTCGTAATAGTTCGGCGAAATGTGCAGGGACCTGAAGCCGCAGCCACGAAGTTTTTCGGCGGTTGCAAAGATGTCGTCGGTTGAAAATGCCAGATGCTGGATGCCGGACCCGAACTTCTCCGCAATGAAATGTCCGGCCAGGGTGCGGCGATTTTCGGCTCCGTTCATGGTAATGCGCAACTCGCCCGACTGGTTCTCGACGACTTGGCTGCGCACCACCCCGGCTGGATCGATGATGTCGACCATCGGGGTCTTATGGGTCTCGAAGATCGACGTGTAGAACAGAAGCCAGGTGAGCATTTCATCATAGCCGACCGTCTGGGCGACGTGATCGACGCGAAAAAGGCCGCCGTCCGCCGTCTGGGCGTCGTCGGTGACCGGCCGAAAGTCGATTTCGGAAAAGCGCCCCAAGGCGCTCTTGTCGTCGATCAGATAGACGATGCCGCCGCCCACACCCCGAATGGCCGGCAGTTCAAGCTCGCCCGCCGCGACCGGCTGGCTGAATGCCTCCGCATCCAGGGCAAGGGCGCGCGCATACGCCTTTGCGGCATCGTCGACGACCAAGGCGATCGCATAGGCAAACGTGCCATGAACGGCGTAGGCCGCATTGGCGAATCCCGCCTGATCGACATTGACGAGGATCCGGATCTCGCCCTGCTCGAACAGAGAGACTTTCTTGGTGCGGTGGACGGCAGTCTGCTTGAACCCGAGGGTGCGCAGCAAAGCCACCAGCTCGACTTCATCTTGTTCGTCCGTGGCAAACTCCACGAAGCCGACACCTTTCACGGCAGCCCTTTGCGGCATCGCCGCCCCGGTCATGCTGTCGGCGCCGAGATGGCGCCGCACCTGGTCGCCGAGATAGATCAGTGAGCGGTGGCCGTCGGCGGCGATTGCCCGCGACAGGCCGCCTCGAAACTGGTCGTTGAAAATCTCCAGCGAGAAATACCCGTCATAACCTGTGGCAGCGACGGCTTCGGTGAACGCCGTGACGGGAAGATCGCCTTCTCCAGGCATATTTCGGAAGTGACGGCTCCAATAGAGCAGGTCCATGTCGATCAGCGGCGCATCGGCAAGCTGGACGATAAAGATCTTCTCTTTGGGAAGCGAGCGGATGGAATTGACGTCGATCTTGCGCGACAAGGTGTGGAAGCTGTCGAGGATGAGGCCGACATTCGGATGATCGGCGCGTCGCACGATTTCCCAGGCGTCGCGGTGGTCGCTGATATGGCGACCCCAGGCGAGCGCCTCGTAGCCCACTCTCAGTCCACGCCGGGCGGCACGCTCGCCGAGTTCCCGGAAATCCTCAGCCGCACGGTCGATGCCGCCGATGGCCGCCGGCGAGACGTTCGAGCAGACCAGCACCAAATCTGTTCCAAGCTGCTGCATCACGTCGAACTTCCGTTCGGCGCGATCGAAGGTGCGGCTTCGCAGCGGCTCCGGCATGCCCTCGAAATCTCGAAACGGCTGAAACAGCGTGATCTCCAGGCCATGGTCGCGCACGAGTTTTCCGACATCGGCCGGGCTTCCGTCGAATGCCAGGAAATCATTTTCGAAAATCTCGACGCCGTCGAAGCCCGCTCGGGCGATTGCCTCGAGCTTTTCCGGCAGTTCGCCGCTGATCGTCACAGTCGCAATCGAGGTCTTCATATCAAAGCCCTTTCGGCATCCACCGCCAGCCGCGAAAACTCGCTCTCACCTATTATTGCAAATCTCGTGAGGAATTAAAATAGATAGAGGCATTATAAAATCTCATATGATTTTGAAAAACTCTGTTGATTTAGCCGTCCGTCTCTGGCAATCATTCCTCCCACAGTCAAAAGGTGAGGTGGCTGTCCGGTCGAATGACCGTCAAAGAGGAGGAAACATAATGTTCAAGTCTATGCTGACGCGCCGAAACGCCATGCTCGGAGCCGCAGCCTTTGTGGCTGCCGTCACCTTGGCGCAACCGGCCGCCGCGATTACGCCTGATGAAATCAAGGCTCGCGGTAAGATCATCGTCGGAATTCAGGGTGACAACCCGCCTTGGGGTTTTGTGACCAGCGGCGGCAAACAGGACGGCCTCGACGCCGACATCGCGACGCTGTTTGCCAAGGAATTGGGTGTTACCGTCGAGTTCGTGCCGCTTGAAGTCAACAACCGCATTCCGGCCCTCACGGCCGGCCGCGTCGACGTTCTGTTTGCAACCATGGCGATGCTGCCGGATCGCGCAAAGGCCGTGCAGTTCAGCAAGCCCTATGTGGCCAATGCCATCGTTCTGATCGGTCCCAAATCGGCAGAGATCAAGACGAATGCCGACATGGCCAAATTCAGCGTCGGCGTCGCCAAGGGTGCAGCGCAGGACACGCAGGTGACGAAGAACGCGCCTGAGGGCACGACGATCCGGCGCTATGACGGAGACGCTGCGAGCGTCCAATCCCTCGTTTCCGGCCAGGTCGATACGCTGGGCGGCAACATCTTCTATATGGACCGCGTCGAGAAGGCCCGTCCGGGCGAATTCGAAAACAAGCTTGAATTCCAGAAACTCTACAACGGCGCTTGCACGCGTCTCGGCGAGAAGGAAATCAACGCGGCGCTGAATACCTTCATCGACAAAATCAAGGCAAACGGCGAGCTCAAGACCGTCTACGACAAGTGGATGAAGGTCCCGGTCCCGCAATTCCCGGAAACGCTGGAAGGCATTCCGTTTGCGGTGAACTGAGCCAACGCTAAAGGCGGGACGAGGCCCGGGCCTTCCGGCTGATGATAAGGCCCGCTAACCACTCCTCCGTCATGCTCGGGCTCGTCCCGAGCATCTTCGGCGGCAGATCCTCGGCACAAGGTCGAGGATGACGTCCAGAGAGAAGTGAAGTCCTTATTTAGGACGGCGGGCATGCCCTGCCCATCAACGCAACCGCAATGCCCAAGGCCCCGAGGTGCGCGACATGACCAGAACCATCTTTGTGCTCAACGGACCGAACCTGAACCTGCTGGGTGAGCGCGAGCCTGCCATCTACGGGTCGACGACGCTGGCAGATATCAAGGACAAGTGCCTCGCAAAGGCTGGGAGTCTCGGCTTTGCCATCGACTTCCGCCAGACCAATTTCGAGGGCGAGTTGGTCGAAAGCGTGCACCAGGCCCGCAAAGAGGCCTGCGGCATCATCATCAATCCCGCCGGCTATACCTTCACCTCAATCGCGCTTCTCGATGCGCTGAAAATGTTCGATCCGCCGAAGATCGAGCTGCACATCTCGAATGTTCATGCGCGCGAAAGCATCTACCACAATTCGCTGATCTCGCGCGTCGCCACGGCGATCATGATCGGCTTTGGCGCCCGCGGTTATGAGCTCGCGATAGAAGCTATAGCCGACATGGCGGGAGCAGCGAAGGCATGAATTATAAGTTGGATTTCACCCCGATTATCGATGGGCTGCCAAGTCTCCTGCTCGGCTGTCTCGGGACATTCCTGCTTGCCATTTGTGGAATGCTGCTGGCGATCGTCATCGGAATTGGCGGAGTTGCCCTGCGCGATTCTCCGCTGAAGCCGGTGCGGTGGCTGGTCATCGCCTTCGTCGAGTTGATCCGCAACACGCCGTTCCTGGTCCAGATCTTTTTCATCTACTTCGCGCTTCCGCTCACCGGCATCAGGCTGGATCCAACGCCGACGGCGATCATCGCGCTCGGCATCAATGGTGGCGCCTATGCAATCGAGATCATTCGCGGCGGCGTCCAGTCGATCCCGAAGGGGCAGATGGAAGCCGGCCTGGCGCTTGGCCTGCACAAGGCGCAGGTCTTCCGGCTGATCATCCTCAAGCCGGCGTTGCGGGCGATCTACCCGTCTCTGACCAGCCAGTTCGTGCTGTTGACGCTGACCACCAGCATTGCCTCGGCGATCTCGGCCTATGAGCTGACCTCCGTTTCCCAGCGGATCGAATCGGAGAGCTTCCGGAGCTTCGAGGTCTACTTCACAGTCACGGTTTTCTATTTCGTGATTTCCTGGCTGATGATGCGCCTATTTGCGCTGTTTTCGGCCCGCTACTTCAAATATCCCGTCAAGTAGGAGGAATTCCATGGGTCACGACGAGTTCGTCTTCCTCCTGATCGGCCTGAAATGGACCGTCGTCCTCTCCGCCGTCGGCTTTGTCTGCGGCTGCATTGCCGGGCTCGGCGTTGCTCTCGCCCGCGTCTCGGGCATCCCGCTGTTGGAACGCCTGACGGCCGGCTACATCGCCGTCTTCCAGGGAACGCCGCTTCTGATGCAGCTATTCGTGACCTATTACGGTCTCGCTCTGGTCGGGCTGATGCTCGATGCCTGGGTCGCCGTCGCCATCGGACTGACGCTGCATGCCAGCGCCTATCTCGGCGAGATCTGGCGCGGATCGATCGAGGCGGTTCCGCGCGGCCAGACGGAAGCGGCAAAGGCTTTGAGCCTTCGTTATATCTCCCGCATGAAGGATGTCATCCTGCCGCAGGCGCTGCGCATCTCGCTGCCTGCCACGGTCGGCTTCCTCGTGCAGTTGATCAAAGGCACCTCTCTTGCCTCGATCGTCGGCTTCACGGAGCTGACCCGCGCCGGCAACATCATCTCCAATCAGATCTTCCAACCGCTGACGGTCTTCGGCGTCGTCGGCATCCTGTACTTCCTGATGTGCTGCCCGTTGACGATTCTCGGGGCGCGTCTCGAGCGAAGGTTCGCCGCCTCCGCGCGCTGATCCGCGTCCCCTGTTCCTCGATGCGGCCCTGCCCGCCAATCCCGGAGTTCTACCGATGACCAGTCCCATTCCCGCCCAGGCCGCAGAAACCATGATCTCCATGGCGCAGGTGGAAAAGTGGTACGGCTCGTTTCAAGCCCTTCTCGATATCAACATGACGGTCCGCAGCGGCGAGAGGATCGTCCTGTGCGGGCCTTCCGGCAGCGGCAAGTCGACGCTCATTCGCTGTATCAACCATCTCGAGACCTACCAGAAAGGTGAAATCCGGGTTGGCGGCATCGTTCTGAGTGACCAGGCCAAGACCGTCGATGCGATCCGCCGGGAGGTCGGCATGGTCTTCCAGCAGTTCAATCTGTTTCCGCACCTGACCGTGCTGCAGAACTGCATGCTGGCGCCGATGAAGGCGATCGGCGTCGGCAGGGCGGAAGCCGAGGAACGGGCACGCGGGCTGCTTGAGCGGGTCAAGATCCTGGAGCAGGCCGACAAATACCCGGTCCAGCTCTCAGGCGGCCAGCAGCAGCGCGTCGCCATTGCCCGCGCGCTTTGCATGCGGCCGAAAGTGATGCTGTTCGACGAGCCGACGTCGGCGCTCGACCCGGAGATGGTCAAGGAGGTGCTGGATACGATGATCGCATTGGCCGACGAGGGCATGACGATGATCTGTGTCACCCATGAGATGGGCTTTGCCCGCCAGGTCGCCGACCGGGTGATCTTCATGGCCAGCGGCGCGATCGTCGAGGAAGCCCCGCCCGCCGAATTCTTCACTAACCCGCAGCACGAGCGCACCCGGAAATTTCTCGGAGAAATCCTGCGGAAGTAGGGGGCAGGGCCGATACCTCGTCAAATTCTGGGAGCCGATCATGAAGCCATTGAAGATTGCAGTCATGGGAGCCGGCCTGATCGGCAGACGCCATGCCGAGCGCATCATATCCGAGCCCGGAACGCTTCTCTCCGCCGTGATCGATCCGTCTTCGGCCGGTCACGACTTTGCCCGCAATGCCGGCGCCCGATGGTATGCGAACTTCCGGGATATCAGTGAGGAAGACAGGCCTTACGGCGTCATCGTGGCAACACCGAACCAGCTCCACGTCGAGAACGCTATGGAGATCATCGCCGCTGGCATCCCGGTTCTGGTCGAAAAACCGATCGCCGACGATGTCGATGCCGCCGCGGCGCTGGTTGCGGCCGGCGAGAAGGCCGGGATCCCGATCCTGGTCGGCCATCACCGGCGTTACAACCCGATGATCCAGGCGGCCAAACAAATCGTCGACGGCGGCCGGCTTGGCCGGATCATCGCGGTGCATGGCACCTTCTGGGTCGCCAAGCCCGACGACTATTTCGACATCTCCTGGCGGCGGGAAGCCGGCGCCGGCCCAATCTTCGTCAACCTGATCCATGATGTCGACCTCTTCCGATTTCTGTTCGGCGAGGTCGAAGCCGTGCAGGCGATGGAATCGCACGCCGTGCGCCACCACGCCGTCGAGGATACGGCCGTTGTCTCGTTGCGGTTTGCAAACGGCGTTCTCGCCACGCTTAACGGCAGCGATGCGGTGGCGGCGCCCTGGAGCTGGGAGGCGACCACCGGTGAGAACCCTGCATTTCCCCACTATGCCGGACATTGCTACCAGATCGGCGGCACCAAGGGTTCGCTCGCAATTCCCGATCTGACGCTTTGGACAGCGACGTCGAAGCCGAATTGGCTGGAGCCGCTTGCCGAGGAGCGCGTACCCTTTGAAGCAGCCGATCCGCTTTGCCGTCAGCTCCGCCATTTTTGCGATGTCATACGTGGCGATGCCGCGCCCCTCGTAAGGGGGCGCGAGGGCCTCGCAACCCTCAGGGTCGTCGAAGCGATCAAGAGATCGGCGCGCTCGGGGCAGATGGTCCGCCTCGCCGACACCGTTGCCTCTGCCGATCCCCAGAAAGTCTAGCCACATGATCACCGGCACGACCAAACTCATCGCTCACCTCGGTTATCCCACCGAGTCGTTCAAGGCGCCGCTGATCTACAATCCGTATTTCGAAAAGACAGGGATCGATGCGGTCGTCGTGCCGATGGGCTGCCGGCCGAAGGACTATCCGGCGTTCCTGAAGCTTGTCTTCCGGCTCTCCAATATCCATGGCGCGCTGATCACGATGCCGCACAAGATTTCGACGATGGCACTGCTCGACGAAGCCTCGACCAACGCCAAAGTCGCGGGCTCGTGCAATGCGGTGCGTCTTGATGCCGATGGCAGGCTGATTGGTGACATGTTCGATGGCGAGGGCTTCGTGCGGGGCGTTCTGCGCAAGGGCAGAAAGGTCGACGGCGCCCATGCGCTCGTCGTCGGCGCCGGCGGCGTCGGCTCGGCGATCGCGGCGTCGCTGGCGCAGGCAGGTGTGGGCCATCTCGCAATCTTCGACGCCAGCGAGACAGCCGCGACCGCGCTGCTCGGCCGGTTGAAGACATATTATCCGCATCTGCACGTCACGACCGGCTCTCTCGATCCGGCAGGGTTCGATATCGTCGTGAACGCGACACCGCTTGGAATGCGGCGGGGTGACCCTCTGCCGATCGATGTCGACCGCATCTCCCCATCGACCTTCGTCGGCGAGGTGGTGCTGAGCAAGGAGATCACCCCGTTGCTGGAGGCAGCACGGGCTCGGGGCTGCGCCTTTCAAGTCGGCACGGATATGCTGTTCGAACAAATCCCCGCCTATCTCGAATTCTTCGAATTCCCAACAACGACGGCCGACAATCTGCGGGCCATAGCCAGGCTCGTTTGATGCTCGTTTCGCCTGAGGTAAAAGATCGCGACGGGCTTTAGACCACCCCAAGCCGCCTGATATTCCCCACTAACTCCCCCGCCAGCCGCAAGCTGGCGGCGGTTGCCATCGCCATTTGCGGCAGCAGCAGCCATTCGAGCGTCCAGGCGGCGCCGGAGCGTTCCTGTTCATGGACGAGGGATTGGTGAATGCCCGACAGCGCCGTGGCGTTGAAGCGGGCAAGCGAGACCAGCACCTCGGCGGCAACGGGGTTCTGTTTGTGGGCCATCGCCGAGGAGGTGCCGCCGCCTGATATTTCGATCTCGTCGCCTGCCTGGGCAAGCAGCGCGATATCCTGGCCGATCTTGCCGAGGCTGCCCGATATCGACGCAAACAGGCCGGCGATATCGGCAATCGGCAGACGGCCGCTCTGCCATTGCCGGGTGTCAGTGAGGCCGAGCTCCTGGGCGAGCGAGGCGCGGACGGTTTCGGCCTGCGGCCCGAGCTTGTTGAGCGTGCCGGCGGCCCCACCGAGCTGGACGGGAAAACTCTGCTCGGTCAGGCGGTCGCGATAAATCGCCAACGGCGCGCGCCACACAGTGAGACGGTCGGAGACGCTGATCGGAATCGCCGCCTGCATGCGGGTATGGCCCATCAGCCGGTTGCGGCCGAACTGACGATCGAGCCCATCGAGCGCTGCGACGATGGCGGACAGCCGGCCGGCAAACAGGAAGACGACGGCCTTCAGCCGGATCATCAGGCTGGTGTCGATGACATCCTGGCTGGTGGCGCCGAGATGCAGGCTTTTTGCCGCTTCCTCGCCGACGTCGGTGCGCAGCTGCTGGATGAGTTCGGGAACGACGACGCCATCGCGTGCCGCGGCCGCTCGCAGACGGGGCAGGTCGGGAGAAAAGCCGGCGCAGATTTCGGCGATCCGCCTTGCGGCTTCGGCAGGGATGAGGCCATGGGTGGCTTCGGCCCTCGCCAGCGCGGCCTCGAAGGCGAGCATGGCGCGAATGTCGGCCCCGGCGGAGAAGTAGGGCGCGATTTCATCGTCGCCGAGCAGGCCGGAGAGGAAGGGATGGTCGAAGGGCGATGCGGTCATGAATTGCTCGTTTGTGATGGAGGCCCCTCATCCGGCTGCCGCCACCTTCTCCCCGAGGGGAGAAGGGGTTTTGAGGCATTGTCCCGTCTCCTCTCGGGAAAGGGTAAGGTGAGGGGACGCTACTTGCACTGGGCCCTATCGGCAAGTTACTTGCCGGCTCTTAAATATCCAGAAACACCGTTTCCTTCGGACCCTGCAGATGGATGTCGAAATGGCAGGTCGCGGCGTCGCGGGTGGCGACCAGGGTTGCGACACGCTCGCGATGTTCGATGCGCTGAAGCAGCGGGTCGGCGCTGTTGGCCTCCGTCTCCTCCGGAAAGTACATGCGCGTATGCAGGCCGATATTGATGCCGCGGGCGACGATCCAGACGGTGATGTGCGGCGCCATCTTGCGGCCGTCCTTGAAGGGGACACGGCCGGGCTTGATGGTCTCGAAGCTATAGACACCGTCTGCGGACCGGGTCGGGCAGCGGCCCCAGCCGGTGAAATTGGGATCGGCTGTGCCGCGCATTTCCGACGGGCTGTTGTAAAGGCCGGCGCTGTCGGCTTGCCAGATTTCGACGACGGCATCGCGCACCAGTGCGCCGGCGCCGTCGAAGATGCGGCCGGTCATGGTGATGCGTTCGCCGAGCGTCTTGTCGTTGATCATCTCGGTGCCGAGATCGGTATCGTAGACGCCCGCTATGTCGCAGAAATTCGGTGTCAGGCCGATATGGACATAGGGACCTGCCGTCTGCGACGGAGTTTCCTTGAGATAGCCAAGCTGCTGCATGGTCAGTTGCCCTCCAGCCTGTTTTCGAACATCGTCGAGCGGCGGCCGCGCAGCACGATATCGAATTTATAGGCGCGTGAATCCATCGGGATGGTGTTGCCCCAGTCGAGCGGCGCGATCAGCTGCTCGATCGCCGCCTTGTCGGGGATCGTGCCGACGATCGGACATTTCCAGATCATCGGATCGCCTTCGAAATACATCTGGGTGATCAGGCGCTGGGCAAAACCGTGGCCGAAGATCGAAAAGTGGATATGGGCGGGGCGCCAGTCGTTGACGCCGTTCGGCCAGGGATAGGCGCCGGGGCGGACGGTGCGGAAATGGTAGCGGCCTTCCTCGTCGGTGATCGTGCGGCCGCAGCCGCCGAAATTCGGGTCGATCGCCGCGAGATAGGATTCCTTCTTGTGGCGATAGCGGCCGCCGGCATTGGCCTGCCAGAACTCGACCAGTGCACCGGCAAGCGGCTTGGCGCGCTCGTCGAGCACGCGGCCGTGGACGATGATGCGCTCGCCGATGGCGCTTTCGCCGGAGCGCGCATAATTCAGGATCAGGTCGTTGTCGAGATCGCCGATCATCGAATGGCCGAAGACCGGGCCTGTCGTTTCGGAGATCGTGCCGTCGAGCGAGAGCAGCGCACGCTGCGGCGCGCGCAGCACGGATGTTTTATAGCCGGGGGTCAGCGCCGGCGCATGCCAGGCGCGGTCGCGGGCGAAGAAGGCGCCGGTCTCGGGCTTGCGGTTCGGTAATTCGGACATCTCTCCCCCTCAGGTCGCCTTTTCGGCGTCCATCTGTTCAAAGGCCTGCTTGGCAATCTTGATCGCGTGATTGGCGGCGGGAACGCCGGCGTAGATTGCCACATGCAGCAGCGCTTCGCAGACATCCTCGCGGGTGGCGCCGGTGTGGGCGGTGGCGCGCACATGCATGGCAACCTCGTCATCCTGGCCGAGCGCCGCCAGCAGTGCGATGGTGACGATCGAGCGCTCGCGTTTGGTCAGCCCCGGGCGCGACCAGACATGACCCCAGGCGGCTTCGGTGATCAGTTCCTGGAAGGGCCGGTCGAATTCGGTCGCCGCGGCTGTGGCGCGATCGACATGGGCGTCGCCAAGCACGGCGCGGCGGGTCGCCATGCCCTGCCGGTGGCGCTCCGAGGAGGAGGCGGTTTCGTTCATCGGTTGGTTTCTCCAGGCGGAAGAGATGTCAGGAAGGCGCGGATGATCGCCGTCAGCGCGTCCGGCTGCTCGACGCAGGGAATATGGGCGCAATCGGCGATCACCTCGTATCGGGCGCCTGGGATCAGCTTCGCGGTCGAAAACACGAGATCGGGCGGTGTCGAGCCGTCCTGGTCGCCGACGATACAGATGGTCGGGACAGTGATCTTCTTTGCCGCCTCGGTGAAATCGGCATCGCGGATCGCTTCGCAGGCGGCGATATAACCCTCGACCGGCTGGCGCGTCAGCATGTTGCAGTAACCGGCATAGGCGGTGCTTTCGGGCCGACGGAAGGCTGGCGTGAACCAGCGCTCCATAATGGCGTCGACAATGCTGGCGATGCCGTTTTGCTCGACCGCGGCGATGCGGGCGTTCCAGCTTTCCGAGGTGCCGATCTTATGGGCGGTGTCGCAGAGGATCAGCGCGCGGACCAGATCCGGCCGGCGCTGATAGAGCGACTGGGCGACGAGGCCGCCGACGGAGAGGCCTAAAATAACCGCATCTTTGACGGAAAGCAGATCGAGCAGCCCGGCGAGATCCGTTGCATGATCCTCGATCGAAGCGGGGAGCTGGCCGACATCGGAAAGCCCGTGGCCGCGCTTGTCGTAAAGCACGATGGCGTAGTCGCCGGCAAGCCGCACCACGACGTCGCGCCAGATACGGAAATCCGTTCCGAGCGAATTGACAAAGACGATCACCGGCCGGTCGGCGGGCGCACCGATCACCTGATAATGGATCGTCACGTCGTTGATGCGGGCAAATTGCACGTCACTCTCCTCCTGAATAGTAAAATTGAATGGTTGATCCGGTTAAGTAAAATGATATTTTTCTGCTTTTCAATAACCATGGAGTTATGTGAGTGATGATCGACAGCCGCGTCAAGTTTCGCCATCTGCAGACCTTTGTCGAGGTGGCGCGGCAGAAGAGCGTCATGAAGGCGGCTGAATTGCTGCATGTCAGCCAGCCGGCGGTCACCAAGACGATCCGCGAGCTGGAACAAGCGCTGGGCGTTGCCGTCTTCGAGCGCGATGGCCGCGGCATCAAGATCACCCGTTATGGCGAAGTCTTCCTCCGCCATGCCGGGGCGGCGCTGACGGCGCTGCGCCAGGGTCTCGATTCCGTCGCGCAGGAGCAGTTTGCCGATGCACCGCCGATCCGGATCGGCGCCCTGCCGACGGTGTCGTCGCGCATCATGCCGCGGGCGATGGGACTCTTCCTCAAGGAGAGGACCTGGAGCCGGGTGAAGATCGTCACCGGCGAGAACGCGGTGCTGCTGGAGCAGCTTCGCGTCGGCGATCTCGATGTCGTCGTCGGACGTTTGGCGGGGGCGGAGAAGATGGCGGGCTTTTCCTTCGAACATCTCTACTCCGAGCAGGTGGTGTTTGCCGTGCGCGCCGGCCATCCGCTGCTGAGCGGCGGGCAATCGCCCTTCTCAGGTTTCGGCGATTACACGGTGCTGATGCCGACGCGGGGTTCGATTATCCGGCCGGTGGTCGAAAATTTCCTCATCGCCAACGGCGTCTCCAGCCTGCCGAACCAGATCGAGACGGTCTCGGATGCCTTCGGCCGCGCCTTCCTTCGCTCAAGCGATGCGATCTGGATCATTTCCAACGGCGTGGTGGCCGACGATGTCGCCGACGGACGACTGGCGCTTCTGCCGGTCGATACCGGCGAGACCAAGGGGCCGGTCGGGCTGACGATGCGCGCCGATTCCGCGCCGTCCGTGCCGCAATCGATCCTGATGCAGACGATCCGCGAGGCGGCAGGAGAGGTTTCCTGACATAATGGAGGTGGGCCGATGGAGGATCAAAAGAAGAACCTCGGCAGGCGGGCGACGGAAGCGACGGTGAAATTCGTCGCCGTGCTCGCGGTGATGATCTTCGTCGCTGCAGGTTCGCTGTCCTATTGGCAGGGCTGGCTGTTCTTTCTCAATTTTTCCGCCTGGATCGTTGCGACGACAGCCTATTTTCTGAAATATGACCGCGCCTTGCTGGAACAGCGGCTGCATGTCGGGCCGGCTGCGGAGCGGGAGCCGGCACAGAAGCGCATTCAGCTTTTCAACGGCATCGTGCTGATTGCGCTCTTCATCGGCTCGGCACTCGATTATCGGTTCGGCGGGTCGGCCGTTCCGGCGTCGGTTGTGATTTTCGGCAACATCCTGGTCGCAGCTGGCTTTTACGGCTGCTTCCTGGTCCTGCGGCAGAACAACTTCGCCTCGGCGACGGTCGAGATCCGCAGGGATCAGCGGGTCATTTCAAGCGGGCTCTACAGCATCGTGCGTCATCCGATGTATGCGGCGGCGCTTGTGCTCTTCGTTGGCATAACGCTGTCGCTCGGCTCGTATTGGGGCTTGCTTGCCATCCCTCCTGCCTTAGGCGGACTCGTCGCGCGGCTGCTGGACGAGGAGAAGCATCTGGTAAGAGACCTGCCGGGTTATGCCGAATACCGCCGCAAGGTCCGCTACCGGCTACTGCCGGGATTATGGTGACGCCCGAACCGGTAGTCGGAATGACAACCTCTTGAAATCTGGTTGATGTACGCCCAGATTTGGACTATGTCTAATTCAAGACAGGAGGCTTCTATGCGGTATGCGCGACGCACCGAGCAACGAGAAGGCCAGGGGCCGCAGCGGCTGGAAACCGACCGCTTTGCCCCTGTAAATCGCAAAAGGCTCAGCGCTCCGGCGCTACGAACCTTTCTGGCGATCGCCGATCTCTGGGGGTTGAGCGAAGAGCAGCGCCTGCTAATGCTTGGTTATCCCTCCCGCTCGACCTACCACAATTGGGCCAAGCAGGCCCGCGAGCACGGCGCTTTCACGCTCGATGTCGATACGCTGACGCGGATCTCCGCCGTGCTCGGCATCCATCAGGCGCTCGGCGTGCTGTTTGCCGACGAACGCGCCGGCATCGCCTGGCTGCGTACGCCGCATCAGGCGCCGGTTTTCGGCGGGCATCGGCCGCTTGAGATCGTCACCAACGGAACCCAGGACGGGTTGATGACCGTACGCCGGTTTCTCGATGGCGCGCGCGGCGGTCTCTATATGCAGCCGAATGTGCTCGACGAGGCATTCACGCCTTACGAAGATACGGACATCGTCTTCCGGTGAGCGATCGTTTTGCCGAGGCGCCGCGTCCGTCCTGCCGGCTGATCCCGTCGCAATTTCCGCCCATCGGGCTTTTTGAGACGGTGGCGCGGGCGGCTGATCTCGACGCGGTGATGGAACTCGTCGGCTGGACCAACGACCGTCTCGTCGCCGACCGCATCCGCAGGCTTCCCGAGGATGAATGGGTCTACGGGACGCCGAACGCCAGTATCGTGATGGCGGCATTCCTGCATGTCGCGCCGGGAGGAATGCGTTTCAACGGCCCGGATCTCGGCGCCTGGTATGCCGCCGACCATCTCCGCACGGCCGCCGCCGAGGTCGGCCATCATCTCCGGCGCGAAACTGTCGCGCGCGGTGTCGCGACGATGGCCCGCACCTATCGAAGCTACGCCGCTACCCTCATTGGCGACTATCTCGACATTCGCGGCGAACAGGCGCTGCGGCCCCATGTCTATGACGGCACGAGTTATGCTGCGTCGCAGGTGTTGGGCGAAGAGGTGCGTTCGAGCGGCGGCGCCGGTATCCTCTATGACAGCGTCCGGCTGAGAGGCGGGGTGAATATCGCCGCGCACCGGCCGCGCAACATCCGCGACGTGGTGCAGGCCGATCACTTCGAAATCACCGTCTCCGCCACCGACCGGAGCATCGATGTCAGGAAGCTGGCACCCTAGACGACGAGGCGCTCGGCCCAGGCCTTGGCCGTCTTCGCCATCGTGGCGAGGTGATCGGCAGCGGAGAAGCCGGAGACTGTCTTGCGCGGCTTGAGGTCGTGGTCGCCGTCTTCGAGCCAGAAGAGCTCGATCCTGCTTGAGAGATCGTAGCCCGGCACCTCGTCGCGTGTGCCGAATTCATCGCGCGTCCCCTGGCAGATCAGCGCGGGCGTCGCCAGCCCCGTGAGATGGCCGGTGCGCAGCTTTTCCGGCTGGCCGGGCGGATGAAAGGGATAGCCGAGGCAAAGCAACCCGGCGATCTTTTGCTGACGATAGAGGTCGTCTGCCACCATGCTGGCAACCCGGCCGCCCATCGACTTGCCGCCGATGATCAGCGGGCAGCTGGTCCCGAGCTCGGCAATGGCCGCCTCATATTCGGGATTGAGCGTTTCGGCGCGCGGCGGCGGCTTGCGGCCTCCGGTGCGGCGGGCGGCCATATAGGCGAATTCGAAACGGGCGACGCGGAAGCCGACGGCGGCCAGCGCCTCTGCCGCGGATGTCATCGATGCGGAATCCATCGGCGCGCCGGCGCCATGCGCCAGAAGGATGGTGAAGCGCGCATCCTGCGGCCCCTGCAGCAGAAATCTGTCCAGCATCGGCAATCCTCCATTCCGTCATCGGAACCATGTCGGCGGCCGTGACTTTGTCCTTGAAAGGAGACAGACAATGTCGACGAATGACGAAAACGTAAAGCCCGAGCAGCGGCGACCCAAGGATGTCGGCGCCGTTCCCGAAAAGCCGGAGCCCGCCGACGCAGAATCGCTGGCGCCACCGACAGTGCAGCCGGCTGGAGCGAGCGATAAAAGCGAACGGCCGGTGGTCAATCCCGTGACCGGAGTGGCCTTCTAACGGCTGACTCTATTGCCGTGCGGGACAGTCCCTTGAAACCCAGGCCCAAAGGGTCCATATACCGCTCCTGCCTGAAAAACGGATGCGTATGGTATCGACGCCGTCGAGCCGTTCGCTGTCCGACAGGATAAGGGCGCTCCCCGCAAGGGTCGAGCGCCCTTTTTGCTTTTCAGACATCGCGCGGACCGAGGCTTTTGTTTCGCTGTGGTGGCGATAGTGAGGATCTGCCACCATACTCTATATAGCACTTCGGAATCCCGAAATTGGTTGCCGGATTGAAATCATTGCGTATTCTTTGCGACGACACCGCGCGAAAACCCCGCGGATTTCGGAATCCCGAAGCGGCGAATTTCGGGATTCCGAAGCGGGATTTTTTCTTCCTGCCGTTTTTTCGCGGCGGCACTGTCGATTTTCGCATCCGCCGTTCGTCATTCTCACGATGTGCTGCAGCACGTCCCTTGCGCGTCCGAAACGATGCGCGGCAACAGAAGGAGGATATCGTCATGGATAATCAGCATCTGGTACCCGCCGCCATGCTTGCGGCAAAGAACGGCGTCCGGTTTCCCAATGAGAGCGAGGCTTATCGCAGCGCCCGCGATGCGCTGCTGGCCGAAGAGATCGAATTGCGCCGGCACATCGAGCGTGTGGCGGTACAGCGCCGGGCGCTGCCGCCGGGCGGCCAGGTGACGAAGGATTACCGTTTCGAAGGTGCTAACGGGCCGATATCCTTTACCGAACTCTTCGCCGACAAGGACACGCTGATCGTCTACAGCTATATGTTCGGCCCGGAACGCGAGCGCCCATGCCCGATGTGCACCTCGTTGCTCTCGGCCTGGGACGGCGAGGTGCCTGACATCCAGCAGCGCGCTGCGCTGGCGGTCGTCGCGCTGTCGCCGATCGGCAGGCTGCTTGCCTTCAAGACGGAACGCGGCTGGCACCATCTGCCGCTCTATTCCGACCCGACGGGTAATTACAGCCGCGACTATCACGCCATCGGCAGGGGCGGTGGCGATGACGCCGCCTTCAACGTCTTCGCCCGGCGCGACGGCACCATTTGCCATTTCTGGAGCGGGGAGATGGGCGGGGTGACGGCCGATCCGGGCGAGGATCCGCGCGGCGCGCCCGACCTGATGCCGCTCTGGACCGTGCTCGATTGCACGCCCGAAGGCCGGGCGCCGGACTGGTATCCGAAGCTGTCCTATTAAGGCCGGCGTCCCAGGCCCTCAGCCGGTGGAGCGGTTTCTCGACGCCTCGGCCCATTCGAGGTTGGCGACCGCAGCTTCCGGCAGCGGCGGCGGGTCGATGTCGTAGATATAGCCGGTGAGCATGTCGGCGGCGCGTTCCGTCGCCTTGATCTTCGCGTCGGTTTCCGCCACCGCCTTGGAGATCGCCTCGATGCGGGCGCGGAACATGTGGGCGAGCACATCGCGGCCGGAGTGTTTGCCGAGCCGCTCCAGATGCAGGCCGATGCGCGAGGCATGGCGCTCCAGCTCGCTCTTGCTGAACCGCGCCTTGCGCAGCTCTTCGGAGAGACTGTCCTGCATGACGGCGACAGGATCGAAACTTCCAGGCGCTCGCTCGTCGAGCACCGCGTCGGTGACCAGCTTCTCGATCATCACAAGCGCCTGCAGCTCGGCGGCATCGGCGAATTCGACGTCGTAGCCGGTGTCGTCGTACACTTTGCGGCGGACCGGATCGAGAAGCAGCCCATAGGCTTTCTGCAGATTATCGAAGGCTTGCGAATCACCACCCGAATCGGGGTGGGCGACCTTCGCCAGGCGCCGATAGGCAGCCTTCAGCTGCGCCTCGTTCGCATCGCGTTCAACGCCGAGAATATCGTATGGATCCGTCACGCCTGCTCCCTTGCCACCCAGCACGTCGTGGGCGGTCTAGGTCTTCTTCTCCATCAGAAGGGCGAAGTTTAGACCGAAAGCAGGAATGACGTCCATGGCCTGAGATTGAAATGGTCAATGCGGAAGCGTCGCAAAGTCGAGGATTGTCTAATTGCTTCAAAACCTTGGGCTAAGATCAGCAAGGGGCGATCATGGCAAGATAACATTTGGCTTCGCCGTCGATTTCCAGCGCGATCCCGGCCGCGTCGTTGATCAGCAGCGCATCGCCGGCCGCAAGCGCGCCGGTCTCGCCGTCCCGCCGGAATGAGAGCGTGCCGCGATGGCAGAGCAACAGGCATGTCGACGACGGCAGCGGCACCGTCTTGCCGCCATCGACGGCGAGCCGGATTAGCGTGTGGGCAAACCCGTTGCGGCGGGTCATGACGTTGAGATCGGTGATCGCTCCGTCCTCGAGCCTGGCCGCGACCGGGATATCCGCCGGGAAGGCGAGCGGATCGTCTGCCATCGTCAGCAGCGCGGGCGTCCTGCCTTCGATGTCGAGCAGCATGCCGTTGCCGTCGAGGATCGCCAGCGTGCGGTCGATGCCGGGAAAGATTGAAAACGGTCCGTCGGTTGCGACGGTCGCCATGCTGACGCGCCAGTCGAAACCGCCAAGGCCGGCATCTTCGGGCGAAACGGCGATCTCCACCGTTTCGCCGCCGCCGTTCTTCCACGGCATGCGCTTATGATCGCCGGCGCGCAGGATCCTCACCGGGCTTAGTTCCCGAGAATGCCGGGCAGGCGCAGACCCTTTTCGCGGGCGCAGTCGAGGGCGATGTCGTAGCCGGCATCGGCGTGGCGCATGACGCCGGTCGCCGGGTCGTTCCAGAGCACGCGCTCCAGCCGCCTTGCCGCGTCGTCCGTACCATCGGCGCAGATGACCATGCCGGAATGCTGCGAGAAGCCCATGCCGACGCCACCGCCGTGGTGCAGCGACACCCAGGTGGCGCCCGACGCCGTGTTGAGCAGGGCGTTGAGCAGCGGCCAGTCGGAGACGGCGTCGGAACCGTCCTTCATGGCTTCGGTTTCGCGATTCGGCGAGGCGACGGAACCGGAATCGAGGTGGTCGCGGCCGATGACGATCGGGGCGGAGAGTTCGCCTGATCTCACCATCTCGTTGAAGGCGAGGCCAAGCTTGTGGCGGTCGCCGAGGCCCACCCAGCAGATCCGCGCCGGCAGGCCCTGGAAGGCGATGCGCTCCCTGGCCATATCCAGCCAATTGTGAAGGTGCTTGTTGTCGGGCAGCAATTCTTTCACCTTGGCATCGGTCTTGTAGATATCCTCCGGGTCGCCGGAAAGGGCTGCCCAGCGGAAGGGGCCGATGCCGCGGCAAAACAGCGGGCGGATATAGGCCGGCACGAAGCCGGGGAAGGCGAAGGCGTTTTCGAGGCCTTCGTCCTTGGCGACCTGGCGGATATTGTTGCCGTAATCGAGCGTCGGAATACCGGCATTCCAGAAGGCGATCATCGCTTCGACATGCTCGCGCATCGAGGCGCGCGCCGCTTTTTCGACTGCCTTCGGATCGCTTTCGCGCTTGGCCTTCCACTCGGCCATCGTCCAGCCCTTCGGCAGGTAGCCGTTGATCGGGTCGTGCGCCGAGGTCTGGTCGGTGACCATGTCGGGGCGGATGCCGCGGCGGACCATTTCCGGCAGGATTTCGGCGGCATTGCCGAGCAGGCCGACGGATTTGGCTTCACCGGCCTTGGTCCAGCGGTCGATCATCTCGAGCGCTTCGTCGAGCGTCTCGGCCTTGGCGTCGACATAGCGGGTGCGCAGCCGGAAATCGATCGAGTCTGGATTGCATTCGATGGCGAGGCAGCAGGCGCCGGCCATGACGGCGGCGAGCGGCTGGGCGCCGCCCATGCCGCCGAGGCCGCCGGTCAGGATCCATTTGCCCTTGAGATTGCCGCCATAATGCTGACGGCCGGCCTCGACGAAGGTCTCGTAGGTGCCCTGGACGATGCCCTGCGTGCCGATATAGATCCACGAGCCGGCCGTCATCTGGCCGTACATGGCAAGGCCTTTCTTATCCAGCTCATTGAAATGGTCCCAGGTCGCCCAATGCGGCACCAGGTTGGAATTGGCGATCAGCACCCGCGGCGCATCCTTGTGGGTGCGGAAGACGCCGACCGGCTTGCCGGATTGGACGAGCAGCGTTTCTTCTTCGGTCAGCGTCTTCAGCGTCGCGACGATGCGGTCGAAATCCTCCCAGGTGCGGGTGGCGCGGCCGATGCCGCCGTAAACGACCAGTTCGTTCGGGTTCTCGGCGACATCAGGATCGAGATTGTTCATCAGCATGCGCAGCGGCGCTTCGGTCATCCAGCTCTTGGCATTGAGATCATTGCCGCGGGGCGCGCGGATTTCGCGGATATTGTGGCGTGGATTGGTCATGGCGGTTCCCCTGTCGAGTGATCGTTATCGTTTCAGGTCTGGCGCAATTTGTTCGATGCGCACCAGAATGTTTTTGAGATGGACGCGAAGTCGGTCTGCCCTCGCGGTGTCGTAGGCAAAGGGCGGTGTCTCGGTCTGCAGATGCGTCGACTGCGCAAGCTCCATCTGGATCGCGTGCACGCCGGTCTCGGGCCGGCCGTAATGGCGGGTCGTCCAGCCACCCTTGAAGCGCCCGTTGAGCACGCTGTCATAACCTTCGGCGGCTTCGACGACGGTCAGCGTCGCTTGCTCGATGGCGCCGTCGCAGGTTTTGCCCATATCGGTGCCGATATTGAAATCCGGCAGCTTGCCTTCGAACAGGAAGGGAATGTGAGAGCGGATCGAGTGGCAGTCGTAAAGGATCGCCACGCCATGGCTTGCCCTGACGCGCTCGATCTCGGCGGCAAGTGCCGCGTGATAGGGCGCATGAAAATCCCGCAGCCGCGCCGCGATATCGGCTTCGTCAGGCGCCTGCCCATCCTTCCAGATCGGCTGGCCGTCGAAGTCCGTTTCCGGGATGAGGCCGGTGGTGTTCTGGCCGGGATAAAGGCTGACGCCCTGCGGATCGCGGTTGGCGTCGATCACGTAGCGGTGGAAGGTGGCGCGCACGGTCGTGACATTGTCGAGCAGGCCGTCATAGAGCTGGTGGATGTGCCAGTCGGTATCGGCCAGAATCCTGCCATTGTCGTTGAGACTGTCGGCAATCTCCGCCGGCACGTCGGTGCCGGTGTGGGGAAAGGCGAGGATTATGGGGGAGGTGCCCTGACGGATTTCGTATGGTGCGGTCATCTCAACCCTCCAAAACCGGCAAGATGCCAGATGAAACCGAGGCGTTCAGTGCGCCGGTCGCCACCAGCTCGGCGGCGGCGGCGAGGTCGCCCGCCATGTAGCGGTCGGTATCGAGGGTCGGAACCTTGCTGCGGATCGCGGTGATCGCCTTGGCGAGTTCCGGGCTTGTCGACAGCGGCGCGCGCAGTTCGACGCCTTGGGCGGCGGTCAGCGCCTCGATGCCGATGATGGCGAACAGGTTCTCGGTCATCCCGAGCAGGCGGCGGGCGCCGTGGCAGGCCATCGAGACATGGTCTTCCTGGTTGGCTGAGGTCGGGGTCGAATCGACCGAGGCCGGATGCGACATCTGCTTGTTCTCCGACATCAGCGCCGCCGAGGTGACCTCGGCGATCATCAGGCCGGAATTCAGGCCCGGCTTCTTGGCGAGGAAGGCCGGCAGGCCGTAGGAAAGGGTGGGATCGACCAGCAGGGCGATGCGGCGCTGCGAAATCGCGCCGATCTCGCAGACGGCAAGCGCGATCTGGTCGGCGGCAAAGGCGACGGGTTCGGCGTGGAAATTGCCGCCGGAGACGACGGAATTGTCCGACAGCACCAGCGGATTGTCTGTGACCGCATTGGCCTCGATCTCCAGCGTGCGGGCAACCGAGCGCAGCAGGTCAAGGCAGGCGCCATCGACCTGGGGTTGGCAGCGGATGCAATAGGGATCCTGCACACGCTCGTCGCCCTCGATATGGCTCTGGCGGATGACGGATTGTTCGAGCAGGGCGCGAAGTGCTGATGCCGTGTCGATCTGGCCCTTGTGGCCGCGCAAGGTGTGAATATCCGGATGGAAGGGCGCCGAAGAGCCCATGGCGGCGTCGGTCGACATGGCGCCGGTGATCAGCGCCGACTGCGCGGCGCGGTGGGCGCGGAAGAGACCGGCAAGCGCCAAGGCCGTCGAGGTCTGGGTGCCGTTGATCAGCGCCAGGCCCTCCTTGGCGGCGAGCACCACCGGTTTGAGACCTGCCCTTTCGAGGGCTTCAGCGCCCGAAAGACGTTCGCCGGCGAAGAAGGCTTCGGCTTCGCCCATCATCACCGCGGCCATATGGGCGAGCGGTGCAAGATCGCCGGAGGCGCCGACCGAGCCTTTTTCCGGGATCAGCGGAATGACGCCCTTTTCCAGCATGCCCTCGATCAGCCGCACCAGCTCCAGCCGTACGCCGGAGGCGCCGCGCCCGAGCGAGACCAGTTTCAGCGCCATGATCAACCGGACGATATTTTCAGGCAGCGGCGCGCCGACGCCACAGCAATGCGACAGGATGAGATTGCGCTGCAAGGTTGCGACGTCGGCGCTGTCGATCTTGATCGAGGCGAGTTTGCCGAAGCCGGTATTGATGCCGTAGACCGGCGCATTGCCGGCGGCGATCTCGGCGATCCGGGCGGCGGCCTTGGCGATGCCGGCATCGAAGGCGGGATCGAGCCTTGCCGGCTCGCCGGTCCAATAGATGATTTCCAAATCCCTGAGGGAGACGGAGCCCGGGTGGAGCGTGATGGTCATCGACCGTTCCTTTCGCCCTTGAAGACGCGTGCGTGAAGCGGGTTGAAGCCGATGCGGTAGACGAGCTCGGCGAGGCTCTCAATATTCCAGACGGCAAAATCGGCTGATTTGCCGGGCTCGAGCGTTCCGGTCTCGCCGATGAGGCCGAGCGCGCGCGCACCTTCGCGAGTGGCGCCGGCGATGCATTCTTCGACGGTGAGGCCGAAAAGCGTCGCCGACATGTTCATGGTCAGCAGCATCGAGGTGAGCGGCGAGGTGCCGGGATTGCAATCGGTGGCAATCGCAATCGGCACGCCGGCCTGGCGTAGCGCCTCCACCGGTGGCTTCTGCTTCTCGTGGATGGCGTAGAAGGCGCCGGGCAGAAGCACGGCCACGGTGCCGGCAGCGGCCATCGCGGCAACACCTTCTTCGTCGAGATATTCCAGATGATCGGCCGAAAGCGCGCCATATGACGCGGCGAGCCGGGCGCCGCCGAGATTGGAAAGTTGCTCGGCATGCAGCTTGACCGGCAGGCCAAGCGCCTTCGCCTTGTCGAAGACGCGGGCGATCTCGGCTCTGGAAAAGGCAATGCCCTCGCAGAAGCCGTCGACCGCATCGGCAAGGCCGAGATTATACATGTCGTCGAGGCCGGGCAGCACGACATCATCGAGATAATCGCCGTTGCGGCCCTTGTATTCCACCGGCGTCGCATGGGCGCCGAGATAGCTGGTGGCGACGCGGACCGGTCTCAGATGGCCGAGCAGACGGGCGCTCTGCAACATCTTCACTTCGCCGGTCCGGTTCAGCCCGTAGCCGGATTTGATCTCGATCGTCGTCACGCCTTCGGCAAGCAGCGTATCGAGCCGCGGCAGCGCCGCGCTGACGAGTTCCTCGACCGACAGCGCATTGGTCGCTTTGACCGAGGAGACGATGCCACCGCCGGCACGCGCAATTTCCTCATAGGTGGCGCCTTGAAGGCGCATCTCGAACTCGCGGGCTCGGTTGCCGCCGTGGACGATATGGGTGTGGCAGTCTACGAGGCCGGGCGTGACCCAGCGGCCTTCGAGATCGACGATGTCGGAGCGTTCGATGGCGGAAGCCGGCAACTCGCTTTCGGCACCGGCAAAGGTGATGCGGCCGTTTTCGGTGAGCACGGCGCCCTTTTCGACGATACCGAGCCCGTCCTTTTCAGGCGCAAGCGTGGCCAGGCGCGCATTGCGCCACAGCACTGGCCGGACGTCTGGGGATGAGGCTTCCTCTGAAAAATTGTTCCCGGTCATCAGCTTTGCGCCTTTCCTTATGTCGAAATATGTATATACATAATAAGCAGGTGACAAGAGAAATTTTGCGCGCTTTTCTGGAAAAGAAAGAGCAGCGGCGCGGTAAGAGGAGAGGGACGGCCATGACCACACTTCACGCAGGCACGGCACTGACGCCGAAAGGCTGGCAGAAGGACGTGCGGCTGACGCTCGAAGCCGGTCGCATTGCCCGGGTCGAGATCGGGGTTTCGCCTCAGCCCGGCGATGAACGCCACGCTCTTATCGTTCCGGCCATGGGAAATCTGCACAGCCATGCCTTCCAGCGGGCGATGGCCGGCCTTGCCGAGGTACGCGGCCCGGCCAATGACAGCTTTTGGAGCTGGCGCACCGTCATGTACAAGTTCGCGCTGGCAATGACCCCTGAACATGTCGAGGCGGTCGCCGCCAAGCTCTATGCGGAAATGCTGGAGGCGGGCTTTTCCCGGGTCGGCGAATTCCATTATCTCCACCATGACAGGGATGGCGGCATTTACGCCAATATCGCCGAGCTTGCCGAACGCATTGGTGCTGCCAGCGAAGAGACCGGCCTCGGCCTGACCTTGCTGCCGGTCTTCTACGCTCATTCCGGCTTCGGCGGCGCTCAGCCGATCGACGGCCAGCGGCGTTTCATCAATTCGCTGGAAAGCTTCGAAAGGCTGATGGAGGGATGCCGGGCGGTAACCAGCCGGCTCGACGGCGCGGAACTCGGGCTGGCGCCGCACAGCCTGCGCGCCGCAACGCCTGAGGAATTGGCGAAGCTTGTGCCGATGGCGGGCGACGGCCCCATCCATATCCATGTCGCCGAGCAGGTCAAGGAGGTCGAGGATTGCATCGCCTGGTCGGGCGCGCGGCCGGTGGAATGGCTGCTCGATCATGCGCCTGTGGATGAGCGCTGGTGCTTGATCCACGCGACGCACATGACCGACGACGAAACGCGGCGGATGGCGAAAAGCAGGGCGATTGCCGGCCTCTGCCCGATCACCGAAGCCAATCTCGGCGACGGCGCCTTTGCCGCGCCACTCTTCCTCGAAGAGGGCGGGCGTTACGGCATCGGTTCGGATTCCAATGTGCTGATCTCGGTGCCGGAAGAACTGCGCCAGCTCGAATATTCGCAGCGCCTGGCTCTGCGCGCCCGCAATGTCGTTGCAGCACCCGGCGGATCGACGGCACTTTGCCTGTTCACCCAGGCGCTTGCCGGCGGCGGTGCCGCTTTGAAGGCGCCCGCAGGTCTTGTTGAAGGCCATCACGCCGATCTCGTTTCGCTCGATACTGCGGCCGTTTCCTATCTCTCCGGCGACCAGATTCTCGATCACTGGCTGTTTGCCGGCGGTATTTCCGTCGATTGCGTCTGGGCGCGCGGCCGCAAGCAGGTGGAGGGCGGGCGCCATCTCAAACGTGACGCCATCGACCGGCGTTTCCTGGCCGCGATGGGTGAATTGCTGGCTGCCTGAAAAAGCGCTTTTCATGAGCAAGCATTCGAATTAGAGCGGGGGATCAATCGGAACGTGGCGATGAATCAAAGCAGGGATCCCACCTTGCATCAGCGCATCCTTGGCGACATCGAGGGCCGTATCGTCTCGGGCGAATGGCCGCCGGGGCATCGCATTCCCTTCGAAGTGGATCTCGCCACCCAATATGACGTCTCGCGGATGACGGTGAACAAGGTGCTGACTCAGCTCGCCAAGGCCGGTCTCATCGAGCGCCGCAAGAAATCCGGCAGCTTCGTCACCCAGCCGCAGGCGCAATCGGCCGTCCTCGAAATCCACGACATCAAGGCCGAGGTGCAGTCGCTGAACCTGCCCTATTCCTATGCGGTTTCGAAGAAGACCAGCCGCAAGGCGAAGGTGGAAGACAGCCGCCGGCTGGAACTGCCGGTCGCCTCTTCGGTCGTCGAGGTGGTCTGCATCCACAATGCCGGCGCGCGGCCCTTCTGCCTGGAGGAGCGGTTGATCAGTCTGGCGACCGTACCGGAAGCCGCCGATGCCGATTTCCTGATGATGGCGCCGGGGCCCTGGTTGCTCAACCAGGTGCCGTGGAGCACGGCCGAACACCGGATCCACGCCGTCTCGGCCAATGCCGAAGTGGCCGCGGTCCTCGACATCGCGCGCAATACCGCCTGTCTCGTCGTCGAACGCCGCACCTGGAGCGGCGCCGGCCCGGTGACGCATGTGCGCTTCACCTATCCGGGCGATCGTCACGCGCTGGTGGCGCGTTTCACCCCGGCATCACAGTAATTCCATGTTCCATATACAACATGGCGAGTGTTCTCATTCCTCGAACATCTTGCCGCTGCGCGCTTCGAGCCGGTAGCGATAGCCCGGATAGACAAGGCGGGCGGTCGACACCACCTGCTTTGCCGACCATGTGCGTCGACGGATCGTCAAGCACGGTTCGGTCTTCAGGATGGTCAGGAGCTTGCATTCCCAGGCCTGCGGCATCGCCGCCTCGACGACGTGCTCGGAGCCGCTAAGCGGGGCTGCGGCGGTCAGATAGGCATTCGGCGTCAGCGTCGTGAAATCCTGGCCGAGATATTCGGGAGCAGCCTCCGGATGGACGAAACGGTCCTCGATCTGCACCGGAACGCCGTTTTCGCTGTGGACGATCAGCGAGTGGAAGACCGCCGCGCCGATCGCAAGCTCCAATGCGTCGGCGATCTCCGGAGAGGCTGTTTCCTGGGCGAGAACGATGACCGAAGCCTCGTGGACATGGCCGCGTTCGGCGATTTCCTCGGCGATGTTGCGCACCTCGAACAGCGCCGAATAGCCCTTGCGCTCGGCGACGAAGGAACCGACCCCCTGGATGCGGACGAGTTCGCCTTCATTGGCAAGTTCGCGCAGCGCCCGGTTGGCGGTCATCTTGCTGACGCCGAGCTCGACCACCAGCTCGTTTTCCGATGGCACCCGGTATTTCGGCGGCCATTCGCCGCTGTGGATGCGGTCGAGGATCACCTGCTTGACGCCGGCATAAAGCGGCGTGCTATCATTTTCCGCCAACTCGCGCTTCATCTCGCCGGAACGCTTCATTGCCTATTCCTTTTGCACGAATGGAATTCGCCACCTAAATCGACTTTCCTCTTGCATATCACAAAATATCTCATATGGTACCATATACAACCTCCCAATCGGTCCGAAACATTAAAAGGACAGGAAAGGGCAAGCCGACGAAGATCGGCCGTGGTGCCGCAAGGTCTGTTTCAACTCCAGAGGAGAATTCATCAATGAAATTCAGCGCAATCCTATTTTGCGGCGTGGCGGCTTTTTCCGCCTTCGCTGCGCCCGCCTTTTCCAAGGACTGGACGAAGGCGACCATCACGCTTGAAGGCGCCTATGCGCCGTGGAACCTCACCAATGCCGACGGCACGCTCGGGGGCTTCGAGCCGGAGCTTGCCAAAGTGCTCTGCGAACGCGCCAAGATCGAATGCACGCTGGTCGCTTCCGACTGGGACGGTATGATCCCGGCGCTCAATGCCGGTAAGTTCGACGTCATCATGGATGCGCTGTCGATCACCGAAGAGCGCAAGCAGGTCATCGACTTCACCATTCCCTATGCTGCCACACCTGCCGCATTCGCCACCGCCAAGGACAGCCCGCTGGCCAAGGCTGCCGGCACCGGCGCCACGATCAAGATGACGCCCGGCCAGACTGGCGTGAAGGAGATCGATGCGCTGAAGGCCGCTTTCAAGGGCAAGACGATCGGCATTCAGGCGGCGACCGTCTACGCCAAGTTCGTCTATGACAATTTCGGCGACATTGCCGAGATCCGCGAATACAAGACCGGCGCCGACCGTGATCTCGACCTGCAGAACGGCCGCATCGACCTCGGCTTTGACGACGCCGTCTATTTCGCCAACGCCTTCCAGAGCGCCAATGGCGCACTCGACTTCACCGGTCCGGAGATCGTCGGTTCGATCTGGGGCGAGGGCGAAGGCCTCGGCGTCCGCAAGGCTGACACCGACCTACGCGACAAGTTCAGCGAGGCGATCAAGTCCGCGCTCGCCGACGGCACCGTCAAGAACCTCTCGATGAAGTGGTTCAAGGTCGACGTCAGCCCGCAGCAATAAGCGTTTCGGCCTTGCGGCCGCAAACGCCTGTCTCCGGCTTTATCGCCGGAGACAGCATGCTATTGTCAATCCGCAAAACACTGCCACGGACGGGGAACGGACGCTATGGCAAGCTTGGAACTGCTCGGCTTCGGCTCGACCGGATGGGGCGCGTTGCTCATTGCCGCTACCTTGATGACGCTGGCTGTCACGGCGACGGCGCTGGCAATCGGCGCGGTACTGGGCGCAATCGTCGCGGCGGCGAAACTCTCCAGCAATCTTGCCCTCGTCACCCTCGGCAACATCTATACGACCGTGTTTCGCGGCGTGCCCGAGCTGCTGATCATCTATCTCATCTATTTCGGCGGCTCCTCGGCCGTCACCTCGATCGGCAAGGCGATGGGTTACGAGGGTTTCCTCGGCCTGCCCTCCTTCATCGCTGGCGCGCTTGCCGTCGGCATCATCTCCGGCTCCTATCAGGCGGAGGTGTTTCGCGGCGCTTTCCACGCCATTTCCAAAGGCGAACTTGAGGCGGCCTCGGCAATCGGCATGCATCGCGGCATGCGGCTGCGCCGTATCATCATGCCGCAGGTGTTTCGCCTCGCCATTCCCGGCCTCGGCAATGTCTGGCAGCTCAGCCTCAAGGATTCCGCACTGATTTCCGTCACCGGCCTTGCCGAACTGATGCGCACCAGCCAGGTCGCGGCGGGCTCGACCCGGCAATATTTCCTGTTCTTCATCGCCGGCGGCTGCCTCTATCTGATCCTGACCAGCCTTTCCGACCGGATCTTCAACGGTGCGGAACGCCGCGCCAACCGCAGCATGCCGGCAGCCGCCATGGGCCAGACGTAAGGAGGCGATGATGGATTTCACCTTTCTAGCTTCGACCATGGTCACCCTGCTCAAGGCGGTGCCGACGACGCTGATCCTGTTTTCGCTGTCGATCTTCTTTGGCGGCCTGCTGGCGCTCGTCATCGTCTCGATGCGGGTCAGCGGCAACCCGCTGCTTTCGGGGTTCGCCAAGGGTTATATCTTCATCTTCCGCGGCTCGCCGCTGCTGATCCAGATGTTCCTGGTGTTTTACGGCCTCGGCCAGTTCGGCGTCATCCGCTATTCCTTCCTGTGGCCGTTCCTGCGCGAGCCGATGGTCTGCGCCGTGCTGTCGCTGGCGCTCTGCACCGCCGGCTACACGGCGGAGATTTTTCGCGGCGGCATCCGCGCCGTTTCGCCGAAGGAGATCGAGGCGGCCCGCTCGATCGGCATGTCCGGCCCCCTGCTGGTGCGCCGCATCCTGGCGCCGATTGCCTTCCGCCATGCGCTGCCGGCCTATTCCACCGAGATCGTGCTGATGATGAAGTCGACGGCGCTCGCAAGCCTCGTCACCGTCTGGGAGGTCACCGGTGTGGCCCAGCGGCTGATCTCGCAGACCTACCGGACGATGGAGGTCTTTCTCTGCGCGGCGATCATCTATCTCGTTTTGAACTTCATCATCCTGCAGGGCATGGCCCTGCTCGAATATTCGCTGTCCCGACACCGCCGCGCGGCCCCGCAGGCGCTGAAAGCGTAAGCGGTCTTTGAACCGATTGGAGCAACCATGCCAGGCGTCACCCGACTTTCGGTCCGCAATATCCGCAAGAGCTTCGGCACGCACGAGGTGCTGCGCGGCATTTCCCTCAATGCTGAGGACGGCGATGTGATTTCGCTGCTCGGCGCCTCAGGCTCCGGCAAATCGACCTTTCTGCGCTGCATCAACATGCTCGAAACCGCAAGCGATGGCGAGATCTGGGTCGATGGCGAGCACATCGAGATGGTGCACAAAAACGGGCGCAGCAAACCGGCGAGCCAGAAGCAGGTGGACCACATCCGCTCCGAACTCGGTATGGTGTTCCAGTCCTTCAATCTCTGGTCCCATATGACGATCCTGCAGAACGTCATTGAAGGGCCGATCCATGTGCTCAAACGACCACGTGCCGACTGCATCGCCGAGGCCGAAGCGCTGCTCGAAAAGGTCGGCATCGCAGACAAGCGCCATGCCTATCCCGCCCATCTCTCCGGCGGCCAGCAGCAGCGCGCCGCGATCGCCCGCGCGCTGGCGATGAAGCCGAAGGTGATGCTCTTCGACGAGCCGACCTCGGCCCTTGATCCGGAACTCGTCGGCGAGGTGCTGCGCGTCATGCGCGCGCTTGCCGAGGAAGGCATGACCATGCTCGTCGTCACCCATGAGATGAGCTTTGCCCGCAATGTTTCCAACCGCGTCGTCTTCATGCGCGAAGGGCTGATCGAAAGCAGCGGCAAGCCGGACGACATGTTCACCGGCGGCGCCACACCCGCCTTCCGCCAGTTCATCGGCCATTTCGGAAGCGGTCAATGACCAAAACCATCGAGACCCTGCTGACCTGGTGCGATGTTGCCCGCGTCGGGGCAGGGGAGGCGCTGGCACTATCGCCCGCCGCCTGGGCGCGCGTCGAGCAGGCAAGCCGCATCGTCGCCGCAATCGTCGAGACCGGCATGCGTGCCTACGGCGTCAACACCGGCGTCGGGGCGCTGGCGGATACGGTGGTCGATCGGGTCTCGCAGAGCCTTTTGTCGCGCAGCATCGTGCTCAGCCATGCGTGCGGCGTGGGGCCGTTGCTGGGCGGTCGCGAAGTGCGGGCCATCATCGCCGCTCAGATTGCCAATTTCGCCCACGGCCATTCCGGCGTACGGCGTGATGTCGTCGAGCACCTCACAGCCATGCTGGAGCATGACTGCATTCCCGACGTGCCGTCCAAGGGCTCCGCCGGTTATCTCGTCCACAATGCCCATATTGCGCTTGTTCTGATCGGCGAAGGCAGCGCCACGCTTGCCGGCCGGCGCATGAGCGGCCGCGAGGCGCTGGCGGCGATCGGCCTTCAGCCGCTGGTGCTCGGTGCCAAGGAGGGCTTGAGCCTCGTCAACGGCACGGCCTGCGCCACGGGGCTGACCGCCACAGCACTTTCTCGCGCCGAACGGCTGCTCGACTGGGCCGATGCGATCGCGGCGCTGACGCTCGAAGCGGCAGGCTGCCAGATCGCCGCTTTCGACGAGGCGGTGCTGGCGCTGCGCCCGTCGGCGGGGATCGAAAAGGTGGGCGCGACGCTGCGGGCCCGGCTTTTCGGCAGCGGCCTTGTCGCCGCCGCCTTCGGCGGGCGCACCCAGGATGCGCTCAGCCTTCGTTCGGTGCCGCATGCGCATGGCGCCGCCCGTGACGTTTTCGACAATTCCGCCCGTATCGTCGATCAGGAACTTGCCTCGGTAACGGACAATCCCGCCGTCTCCGGCACGCCCGAACATCCGATCGTCTCCTCCGAGGCGCATGCGGTCGCCGCGGCGCTCGGGCAGGCGGCCGATAGCCTCGCCATTGCGCTGGCGCAGATCGGCGCGATCAGCGAACGGCGCATGGACCGGCTGGTCAATCCGCTGGTGAGCGGCCTGCCGCCGTTTCTGGCGAGTGACGCCGGCAGCCATTCCGGCTTCATGATCGCGCAATATACCGCAGCCGCACTCAGCAACGACAACCGCCGGCTTGCCGCCCCCGCGGCCATGGACGGCGGCCTCACCTCCGGCCTGCAGGAGGATTTCCTCGCCCATCCGACAGCTGCCGCCGGCAAGCTGCTCACGGTCATCGACAATGCCGAATATATCCTGGCGATCGAGCTGATGGCCGCTGCCCAGGCGCATGATTTCCTGACTGCGACGGCGCCGCGGGCGGCGGGCACGGATCTGGTTTACCAAGTCGTGCGCCAGCGTATCTCCCATTATGGCGACGAACGGCCGCTCAACGGCGATATCGAGGCCGTGCGCAACCTGATCCGCGAGACGGTGCCGCCGCCGATCGGCTGAACCGGGAAGATTGTCAGAACGGCTTGCTGGTTGCCGAATCCTGCTTGGCCTTTTCGCCGGCGCCGAGCCGCTTGAGGCACTGGGCGAAGGTGGGGTAGAGCTGATCCACCCGCGAGAGCGGCAGCGTCCAGTCGCCTTCGTCGCCGGCAAAGGTCAGCTGCACGTCAGGAGTTCCGGCAAAGGAATTCTTGATGATCTTCTTCAGTCCGCCGCTTCCTTTGCTGGCCGGTGGCCAGAGGCGAAGCGTGGTCTTGTCGAAGAATTCGGCGGCGACCACTTTCGTCATCGAACGATCGGTCAGCGTCACCTCGGTCGTGGTGCCGGCCGGAATGTCCCAGGTGTCCTTGGTGACCAGCCAGAAGGTCTCGGTGGCGCTCTGGCGGAATTCCACGGTCTTGCCGAGCTCGCTGTTCCACAGCAGCCGGCAATAGGCAGGGCGCTCGCCGGCAAAGCCGACCGACCATTGTCTTGCGTCGCCCATCCATTCGGTCTCGCCCAAGGCGGCGACCGGCTGCAGGACGGCCGCCATCAGAACCATCGAGGTCAGAATTTTCATCGCCGAAACCATCTCCAGGACAATCGGCTCCAGCCATAGCAAAAGAAGGTTGAGCTTTTGCTACCGAGCCTTCCGCGAGGGGTGGTGGCGCCCACCGAAATGTCTCCGAATGCCGCACGGTCTTGATTTTGCGGCTGGCCTTGCCGATGTGGCGTAGATCGACATGAAGTTAAGGGAGCTCGACGGCAGGCATGAGTGAGGTTCAACGACGCGGATTTTTGGCGAGGCTCACCGCATATGAGCCGCTGACGCTGATCATGCTGGCATCAGTGGCCGGGGGACTGTTCGTGCTGCAGCGGCTGACGAGCGAGGTTCTCGAAGGCGAGACCTTCCGTTTCGATGAAACGATCCTGCTGGCGCTGAGGCGGCCGGGTGAGCTTGGCGTGCCGATCGGGCCTGGCTGGATGACGCATGCCGTCGCCGACATCACCAGCCTCGGCGGCGTCACTGTTCTCTCGCTGATGACGATCCTCGTCACAGTCTATCTTCTGCTCGACCGGCGCTGGCCGATCGCGATCTTCGTCTTCTCCTCGGTGCTGACCGGCTGGCTGGCGAGCACACTCTTGAAGATCCTCGTTGCGCGGCCGCGCCCCGACATCGTGCCACATCTCGCCGAGGTCAGCGATCTCAGCTTTCCCTCTGGCCACGCGATGGTCTCGGCGGTGACCTATCTGACGCTCGGGGCGCTGCTGGCCCGGACGCAGCGTTATCCCTCGACGCGGATTTTCGTCATGTTTGCCGGCGTCTTCCTGGCCGTCATCATCGGTCTGAGCCGGATCTATCTCGGCGTCCATTACCCGACGGATGTCCTCGCCGGATGGTGCGCCGGTGCGCTCTGGGCGCTCGGCTGCTGGCTGATCTCGAAACGGTTCATTCCGAGCCGCGCGCCCGATGATACCGCTGAAGCCGGAAATGGCGACAGGCGGTAGCACGGAGTGGCAGAGTGGCGCCGCGTGCTTGCGGCGCCACAAGCGCTTAGGTGCGTGGCTTCAGATTTTCCGGGTCATAGATCGGCTTGTATCCGACGCTGACAACCTCCACCGGATAGCTCTCGGCAAAATACTCGACATTCAGCCTGCGTCCGACTTGGCAATGCGACCAGGGCAAATAGGCCAAAGCAATGTTCTTTCCGACCGTCGGGCCGTAGGCGATCGAGGTCGTGTAGGACCGACGGCCAAGCTCGTCGACCAGAACCTCTCCCGTGGCGGGTTCGACAACCGGCAGGTTGCCGAGGGGATAACGCTTCACGCCCGATTTGTCGGTATTCTCGGTCATGACAAGCGTGCAGAGCATGGCCGGCTGGTGCTCACGCGCCTTGTATTCCAGATGTTTCGCCTTGCCGCAGAAATCGGCTTCCTTGACCTTCGGACGGGCGAGATCGGCTTCGATCAGGTTGTACTGGGTCAGGAGGTCGGCGTTCTGCAGGCGCAGGCTCTTTTCCATGCGGCGCGAGTTTGCATAGGTCTCCACGCCGAAGGCCATCACACCGGTCGAGCGCAGCGCATCCCAGACGGCGAGGCCGTCTTCGTACTTCATGTGCAGTTCCCAGCCCTGCTCGCCGACATAGGAGATGCGGAAGGCGGTGACGGGCTTGCCGGCGATTTCGATCGGCTTGATTGCCGCAAAGGCGAAGTTTTCCTGATCGAGCCCGGCCGGATCGGCCACAACCCTCTTCAGCGTGTCGCGCGCATTCGGACCCCAGATGCCGATCGTCACGAATTTTTCCGAGACGTCGGTGATGATCACGTCAAGGCCGCGGTCTTCGGCGACGCGCTTCATATAGTGCAGGTCGCGCGGGCCGGCATCGGCGCCGTTGACGAGCCGGCAGCGGTCGGCCATGCGGAAGACGGTGAAGTCAGCGCGCACCATGCCTTCGTCGTCGAGGAAGTGGGTGTAAACGCCCTTGCCGATGTTTGCATCGCCGCCGACCTTGGCGGCGCACAGCCATTCCATCAGTTCGACATGGTCGGGTCCCTCGATATCGACCATGTGGAAGTGGCTGAGGTTGACGATGCCGCAATCCTCGCTCATCGCCAGATGCTCGGCATTCGACACGCGCCAGAAATGGCGGCTGTCCCATTCGTTCTCGCGAACCGGGACGCGGTCGGCGTATTTCTCCAGAAGGTGCTCGTTGGCGGCGTAGCCGTGGGCACGCTCCCAGCCGCCAAGTTCCATGAAGTAGCCACCAAGCTCCTTTTCGCGCTCGTAGAAGGGCGAGCGCTTGGCGTTGCGGGCGGAGGCATAGGGTTCGCGGGTGTGAACGGCCGGGAAATAGATCTTCTGGGCGGCTTCGAAGCACCGGCCCTCGATGAACTCTTCGGTCAACTGATGCGGATAGAAGCGGGCGTAATCGATGCTGTTGTGATCGATTTCAGTACGGCCATCGGTCATCCAGTCGGCGATGAGCTTGCCATAGCCCGGGCCGTCCTTGACCCAGATGGCAACGCAATACCAGAGACCCCTGACCTTCTGGCTCTCGCCGCAGGATGCGCCGCCGCCGGCGGAAACCTGCAGCAGGCCGTTGAAGGAGTGACCTTCGTTATAGCCGAGTTCGCCGAGGATCGGCGTCAGTTCCATGGCGCGCTCGAGCGGCTCGATGATCTGTTCCATCTCGAGATCACGCTGCGACGGTGAAAGGCGCGCTTCGTGTTTTTCGAGAATATCGCGCGGATGGCACATGCGCGGGTTGGTGGCTTCGTAATAGCCCCACTCGATCTGGCCGCCCTCGGTCGTCGCCGGGTCGCCGGTATCGCGCATATAGGCGGAGTTGCCCTGGTCGCGCAGCAACGGGAAGCCGATTTCCTTGCCGGTGCCTTCAAACTCGTTATAGGGACCGAAGAAGGTGAGCGGGTGGTCGACCGGCATGACCGGCAGGTCTTCGCCGACCATCTCCGCGATCAGGCGCCCCCAGAGGCCGGCGCAGACGATGACGTGGTCGGCCATGATCGTGCCGCGATGGGTGACGACACCCTTGATGCGGCCGCCTTCAACGATCAGCGATTTCGCCGGCGTGTTGCCGAACACCTGCAGCTTGCCGGCCTTTTCGGCGGCATCGACGAGCTTGCCGGCAACGGTCTGCGAGCGCGGAATGACGAGGCCGGCATCCGGATCGTAAAGACCGCCCATCACCTGATCTTCCTCGATCAGCGGGAACTTCTCCTTGATCTCGGAGGGGCTGACATAATGGGCGCGGGTGCCGAAAGCGCGTGCCGAGGATAGCTTGCGCTTGATTTCTTCCATCCAGGCATGGTCGCCGGTGCGCGCCACTTCGAGGCCGCCGATGCGGGCGTAATGGCCCATCTTCTCGTAGAAATCGATCGAATATTGCGTGGTCCAGACCGACAGATAGTCGTGGCTCGTGGTGTAACAGAAGTCCGAGGCATGGGCTGTCGAGCCGATATCGGTCGGTATGCCCGACTTGTCGATGCCGACGATATCGTCCCATCCGCGCTCGACGAGATGATGCGCGATCGAGGCGCCGACGATACCGCCGAGGCCGATGATGACGACCTTTGCCTTTTCCGGAAATGCTGCCACGTGCTGTTCCTTCTACTTATCCGACGAATTAAAATTTAGCCGCGGTTGACTTACGCCTCGCGCGTGAAATGCAGGAGCCATGTCAGCCTCGTAAACGTGTCACATTTACCGAAGCTGCGGAACCCCAGACCTCTTCGCATGGAAGCTGCAACGGGGGTATTATGCCTCAGGCTCCCGATCGTCATTGCTCCTACGCCGCCGAGTATCGGCGTGATTGCGTCAGCCCGGATCGAACGGTCAGGCAATGACTGGCGACGATCTTATACGGCGAGCCCTTGCAATTGGCGGACAGCCTACGGCGGCACCTGGAACAGATGACGGATTCGCGTCACCAGCGAGTTCATCGAGCCGCCGTTCAGCGTGGCGCCTTCGGTCGCCAGGGAGTGCTGGCCGGTCTCGATGCGGCGTGACAGGGTGGCGGCAAGCTCTTCGGCGATGCCGGGCCGATCGTGCAGGAGCGGCGTCAGGCTCGCTTGAGCGATTTCGTAGACCACGACGAAGGTGAGCGCGCGCAGGCTCGCCGCCTCGCCGATCCCGATCAGCAGTCCGCTTTCTCCGAAATAATCGCCCGGCGCCAGCCGGCCGAGTTCGATTTCCTTGCGGCCTTCCTGTCGTGTCGCGACGAGTGCGCCGCTGCGCACGATCATCAGCGATGCAACGGTATCGCCCTGTTCGATGAGGATGGAATCCTTCTTGTAGGTGCGCCGCGTCATCGAGGCTGCGAGCGTCTCCTTCTCGTCCTCGGTCAGCGAGGAAAACAGCGGGATGGCATCGAGGAGCTTGAGCGGCGTCGGCCGGTGCGGGTTTACCATCTCCTCTGACTGCACCTGGCCGGGTGGCGGGCCGGCCGCATCGATCGGCCGCGCCAAAGTGAGGCCCGCGGCCTTGAGATGGCGGTAGATGAGGTCGAAGATCTCGTTCTTCGCCGGCCCCGCCTGGCCGATATCCCTGACGCGGAAGGAAAGCTCCACCTCCACCGCATCGGCATTCAGCGATTTGATCTGCACACCGGGTTTCGGTTCGGTCAGGATCGAACCGCTGCTCAGCAGCACGGTGCGCATGACCTCGGCGATCACCGACGGTCCGGTCGTCGGAACGACCCGCACCGTCAGCGACACCCCATGGCTGCGGTCGGGACTGCTGAGATTGGTCAGCCCGACTTTGGCGAGGAAGCTGTTGGGGAGCACCACCAGGTCGTTCGAGCCGTTCAGGAGGTGTGTGGAGCGCCAATTGGTTTCGAGGACACGGCCTTCGACACCGTCGTTCAGCACGATCCAGTCGCCGATCGTATAAGGCCGGCCGAGATTGAGGGCGATGCCGGAAAAGACGTCGCTCAACGTGCTTTGCAACGCAAGGCCGAGGATGATGGCAAACACGCCGGACGTGGCGATCAGCGTGCCGACGGGAAAGCTGAAGACATAGGCGACCACCGAGAGGATGGCGCCGAGATAGATGAGGCCGATCACCAGATCCTGGACGAGGCGCCCCTCTCTCGGCTGACGCTCGAAGATCAGGAAGACGCGGACGAAGGCGATCAGCGCCCAGGCGGCATTGATCCACCAGACCACTTTGGCAAGGGCGATGAAGACCCGTTCGAAGGTCGAATTCGGCGTCGGCCCGACTTCGTAGGGCACGATGTCGTGATAGAGCAGCAGGACGCTCAGCGCCGCGAAGAAGAACACCTGGCCCGCGAGCTTCCAGCTTGGGAAGGGGCGAAGCGCTACTCGGGTGACGATGGCGCCGACGACGGCCAGCGTTCCGGCCTGTACGACAGGATCGGCAAGTACCCCGGACCAGGTGAGATTATCTATCATCGACATCAACTCGCGAGGGAAGATCGCGCTTCGTAGGACCGGCGCATCCTGGCCTCCAATCCGACTGCGAGGCAACCGTAGAATAACGCCAGCGCCCAGAGCGTCAGAAACGGGGTGCGGACGTCGCTGAGTGAGGCCCCGAGCTGCGAAACGGACACGATGCCGTTGATGGCTGAGCTGCTGGGAACCAGGAGCGCCAGATAATGCAGCGCCTTCGGCATCGCCTCGGTCGGCCAGGAAAAGCCGGCGAGAAACAGGAAGGGGATGCCGATCGCTGCAAACACCAGCTGGACTGTGAGGGGGCTGCGGAACAAAGCTGCGACGACCATGCCAAGCGCGCTGACGGAGACCACGAAGGGTAGCGAGAAAACGAAGATGACGAGAGGGTTCCCGAGTCTCGGAATATCGTAAAGATAAGGCAGGACGATCAGATAGAAAGGCAGTACCGCCGTCTGCAGGATAAGATAGGCAAGCAGTTTGCCGAGCACGGTCGCCAGCGCGCCGGCCGGCGAACTGGCTGGACCCTCGTCCCTGAGCGTTCCAAGCAAGCCGACCCCGATCAACAGTGTCTGTTGCAGGATGAGAACGAAGGCGGCGGGAAGAAGATAGGTGGCGTAGCCGCCCTGCGGGTTGAAGAGTGGGACTGTCGTCAGCGGCATCGGGTCGGAGGCCGCGGCGGCGATGGCGGGATCGACATGCGCGGCGATCAGCCGCGCGGTCTCGACCTCGACGCCGAAGGTCTTGGCGACGGCCGAAACGCCGCCGGCGATGCGCGAATAGATCAGGAAGTAACTGGCATCGGCATAAAGCGCCACGGGCGACTGGCGCCCATGCAGGAGATCGCGCTCGAAATATTTCGGGATGACGAGAATGCCATAGAGCTGACGGGCGAAGACCTCGCGCTCGGCGCTTGGCTCGTCGGGCAGCTCGGCACCGATGGCGACGTCGGCCGAGGCGTCGATGCGGCGGGCGAACTGGCGGCTGCTGTCGGTGCCGTCGAGATCGACGAGGGCGATCGGCACGTCGCGCAGGGCCTCGTTCCGATAGGGCTGAGGATAGAGGGCCGCGTAAATGCAGACTGCCAGAATGAGTACGGAAAATGCCGGCCGCAGCGACAGGATGCGCATGAGTTCGATTCGGCAGGCGGTGAGGAGGCCGATCATCGAGCCGCCTCCCGCAGTGCCGATGCCTGACGCCGGTTCCGGGATCTCATCGCTTCCAGCCGGAGCGCTGCGAGGGATGCAAGCAGGATGACGAAGAAAAGCAACACCAGGATCGGCTTCCACGACAGATCGAGTGGCGTGCCGCGGATTGTCTGGTCGATCCTTGCCATCAGATACCATGTGCCGGGGATCAACTGGCCGTAGTGATAGGCAAAGCCGTTCATGCCGATCCTCGGGAAACCGATGCCCATGAAGCCGAAGGCGGGCACGACGAACAGGGAGCCGATGCTGATTGCGCTTGCCATCGGCCGCAGAAGCAGCGCGAGCAGCACGCCGATGAACTGGTTCGCCAGGATGAACAGGGTGCCAGCCAGCAGCAGCAGCCAGCGATCACCGCGTAGCGGCATGTCGAGAAGGCCGAAGAGGACCAGGTCCGCAATGGCGAGCACCGCAAGAAAGATCAGCGTATAGGGCAGGATCTTGCCTGCGAGCGCCGGCCACAGGCCGCCGCCGAGCCGCCGGAGAATTCGCAGCCGGTGGCGGGTCTCGACGTCGAGTCCGAGCGAATAGGCCATCGTCGTGACGATCACCACCTGCAGTATGCTGGGCATCAGGGCGGCAAGGAGGAAATGAGCATAGTTGAGGCTGGGGTTGAAGAGCGGGTTCACCTGGACCGGAACGGGGGCGAGAGCGGCCTGAGCGGCATCGACAGGCTCTCCCTGGGCGGTGCGCAGCGACAATCTGATGCCCGCAGCCACGCTCGGAATGGCGGAATTGATGCCGCGCAGCACCAGATTTCCCGTTGTCATCGTCTGGGTATTGTAGAAGAACACCACCTCCGGCCGCCGGGCGGAGAGGACGTCGCGCTCGAGATTGCGTGGCAGCAGGAGCAGGCCGTGGACCTCGCCGGAGAGGATGAGCTGGCGCCCTTCGGCGAGGTCGCTGACGGCAAGCGCGACCGATGTGTCCTGGGTCGCGTCGACCATCCGTATGATCCGCCGCGACAGATCGGTACTGTCTTGGTCGAGCACGGCAATCGACAGGCGGGTGGCCAGCCCCGCACTGAAAACGGCAGCGAGAAGGCCCATCAGCAGCAACGGCAGAGCGGTCGTCAGGAACAGCAGAAACGGCCGGCGGCGAAACCAGTTGAACTCCCGTGCGAAGACGAGGAGGAAACCTGGGCGCACGCGCGGGCGCGGCGTCATCTCAACGCTCCGACCAGGCGGCGATGGCGCTCATGCCGGGGCGCAGGCCGTCCACGGATTTTACAGGGACGGCGCGCACCTCGAATGTCCGGAGATCGAAATCGCCGGTCGCCCGTGTCGCCCGCCAGGTGGCATATTGCCCCTGCGTATTGATCATGGTGACCTTGACCGCGATCCTGTCCGGGCCGATCGCCGGTACGACGATGTCGAAACCGTCGTCGATCTTCAGGCCCTTCAGCAGGTCTTCGCGCAGATTGAAGGTGAACCAGGGATTCCGGATGTCGATGATCGAAAAGAGCGGTGCGCCGGCGCTGAAATTCTCGCCGAGTTCGGCAACCCTTGTTGTCACCTGACCGGAGATCGGCGCATGGATGGTCAGCTCGGAAACGTTGACCTGCTGCTGATTGAGCGAGGCGCGCGCCTGCTCCACCTGCGCGGCGGCAAGCGCCTTCTCCTCTTTGCTGGAGCCGGCAACGGCCAGCCGCACATTGGCCTCGGCGGATTCCCGCTTGCGGATCGCCGCTTCGAGATTGCGGGCCGTTTGGTCGACCTGCGCCTGTGTCGAGGCGCCTGTGGTAATCAGCCTTGCCTGGCGCGTAGATTCTTCCTGATAGAGCGTGACATCGGCAGTCGCGGCGGCAAGCTCGGCATTCGCAGCATCGATCGTCTCAGGGCGTGTGCTGTTGACGCGGGTAAGATCCGCCTCGGAAACAGCAAGGGCGGCTTGAGCCATGTGCAGCGCCGCTGTCAGCTCCGGGCTTTCGAGCTCGGCGATCACCGTGCTGGCCTCGACATTATCGCCGACGTCGACAATGAGTTTGGCGATGCGGCCGGAGACACGCGGGCTGATGTCGACGCGGTTGGCGGAGACCTCCCCCTGGACGACCAGCGGCGGCGGGCGGGTCGCAAACCAGAGCAGAATGCCGAGAGCTGCAAGAACCGCTATAACAATGACCGGTCGGAGAATTTTGGTCGCTGTCATCGAATATTCCTTAAGAAAATTCCATACCGTCGCGACGTCTGCCCGGGCAGAGCGAGGAGCCTGAAAGCAACATTGCCGTTCGCTCAATCGATGTCAAACCGTGATGCGGCAATAGACGGCGCCCTCCGCTTTTCGGGGCGATCGAACTTTCCGATGCCGGTATACATGCCGGTCGTGCAGAGCTCCATCAGCTTGGCGCTGTATGTGTAAATGCAGCGGAGAGGATCACGGCGCTGAAATTGCTTTGAGCCGGTCGATGTCCACGAGCACGATGTCGTCGGAAACAGGCTCGCGATTGTGCAGGCGGAACCATTCCACCGCTTCGCGCACACGGTCTCCGTGCGGCGATGGATAGGCGCCAAGTCCGAGAACCCATTCGCGCACGGTCTCGCGCTCCATCCGTCCGGCCCGGTATCGGTCGCTGACGGTTTTTGCCGAGGCGACGAGATCATTGATGCTTTTCACGAATTTTCCTTAATGGACAGACGGCTCGTCATCTTCGAGAAACGATCGAAGGCCGTCCCGCGCAACGACGGCCAGGAATTCGTCAAACGCTTCCCGGTCGGTGGCAAATGGCTCGTCCCAACGGATCAGATCCTCGCCTTGCGTGACGACTTCCATCGTCCAGTCTTCATTGCTGCCGGATGTGCGGAAGATATCGACGAGCACGGTGATCCCGTCATCGGTGAATTCTCCGGCCAGTTCCGAGTGTTCGAGCTTCTGCTTCTTTGTCATCATTCAGCCACCCGCACCAGGCGGTGCGTCGTTTTCGAGATATTCTTCATATTGAACCGTTTCGGTCTCGTTGGTGTCGATCGAATTTGCACGTTTTGCAAGGCGAACGCCGGCTCCTCCACCGTTTTCAGGGATGAACACGACGCCGCCGCCTTCCAGGGCGTGCTTCATATCCTGGAGGGTTCGGTCATAGGGAGAGCGTTTGCCGGCCTCGAAATTGGCGATCGTCGCCTTGGCGACGTTTGCGGCTGACGAGAGATCGTCCTGCGACCAGGCCAAGAGGGCGCGGGCGGCGCGGCATTGAGCGGAAGATAGAGACATAATGATAACCCTACATCAAAAGTGTGTTTCTGCCTCGGGGAGATTCCGGACCAGGCAATGACGAAACACGCGCAGGGCCTCATGAGTTCGTTTTCTCGCGCAAGTTGAGATCTCCGGTAGACACGTCGTTTTCGATGAAATCTCCCGGAAACTTTCGACCTCTAATACGGCCGCGCGTCCGGTGAAAGGGAAGGTGATTGACGGAATATTATTAAAGCCTAATTTTGAAGACCCTTAATCACGCGCTCGGGAGGAAACAATGCGTGAGCCAGATATGCAGAAACTCGATGCACTCGTCGGCCGGCTTGTCGGCGATGTCGGCGCCGCCATGTCGGGCGCCTTGGTCGTGCTGGGCGACAAGGTGGGGCTGTTCAAGGCGATGGCCGACGGAACGCCGATGACCGTCCAGCAGCTCTCTGCAAAAACCGGAGTGAAGGAGCGCTATGTCAGGGAATGGCTCAGCGCCCAGGCAGCAGCGGACTATGTCAGCTATGACGAAAAAACCGATCGTTTCAGCCTGACGCCGGAGCAGGCGATGGTCTTTGCCGAGGAAAACAGCCCGGCCTTCTTCGTCGGCGCCTTCGAGGTCGTGCAATCGATGTGGATGGACGAGCCCAAGGTCGCCGACGCCTTCCGCACCGGCAAGGGTCTCGGCTGGCATGAGCACAGCACCTGTCTGTTCAGGGGAACCGAGCGGTTCTTTCGTCCAGGCTATAACAGCCATCTCGTCGCCGAATGGATTCCAGCCCTTGCCGGGGTGGAAGAAAAGCTCAAGGCCGGCGCCAGTGTCGCCGACGTCGGTTGCGGTCACGGGGCATCGACCATCCTGATGGCGCAGGCCTATCCCGCCTCCCGCTTTACCGGCTTCGATTATCACGGCCCGTCGATCGAAAAGGCCAGGGCCGCCGCCGAGGATGCCGGCGTCGCCGACCGTGTGACGTTCGAGCAGGCCCGAGCAGCGGAATTTCCCGGGCGCGGTTATGACATGGTTGCCATGTTCGACTGCCTTCACGACATGGGCGATCCGGTCGGCGCCGGCCAGCACGTCAAGGAAACGCTCGGGCCGAACGGCACGTGGCTGATCGTCGAGCCCTTTGCCCATGACCATCTCAAGGACAATCTCAATCCCGTCGGCCGCGTCTATTACGGCGCCTCGACGATGATCTGCACGCCGGCATCGCTCTCGCAGGAGGTGGGGCTGGGGCTTGGCGCGCAGGCAGGCGAAATGAAGCTTCGAAAGGTGGCGCTCGACGCCGGGTTCACGCATTTCCGTCGTGCGACGGAAACGCCGTTCAACATGGTGTTCGAGGTGCGGGCCTGACGGAATTGGCCTAGCTGGCGGCCGCTATCGCAGCTTGCCGATGCTGGCATACATGCCGGTGGTGCGGAATTCCGTCGGGTTGGTGCCGTAGACCCGGCGGAAGACCTTGGAGAAATAGTTCGGATCCTCGAAGCCGCACATGATGGCGACTTCCTTGACCGGCAGAAAGTCCGCCTTGGTCAGAAGCTTGACGGCGCGCTGCAGCCGCTGCTGCAGCACGAATTCGGCCGGCGGCATGCCCTCGCTCTCGGCGAAGCTGCGGGAGAAATGCGCGCGGCTGAGGCCGACGATGCCGGCGAGGTCGCTGACCGGCAGCGGCTTTTCGAGATTGGCATTGATATGGTCGATCACCGGCTGCATCAGGCTGAGCTCGGCGGCAAACGCCGGCGAGCCGAAGACGTCGTCGTAGAGCGCCATCGCCGCTTCATAGGCAATCGCCGAGGCAGCCCCCGGCGACGTCGCACCGGTGACGAGGCGCAGGCTGCAATCGGCGAGATGATCGATGGTCGAAGGCTGCAGTTTCAGCACCGGCCCGGCGGTGGACAGCACCATTTGGTGGATGCGCAGCGTTTCCTCGCCATTCATCGAAATCCAGAAATATTCCCAGCGGTCGCCCTTCTCCAGCCAGTATCGATGATTGTGCGGCACCAGCACCAGCAGTGTGTCGCCACCCTGAAGACGATAATTGCGGTTCTGGTAGCGCAGCCGGCCGGTGCCGCTGATCGTGTGCTGCAGCACGGTGAAGGGGGTCTGGCCGCGCCTTCGGCCATCCCAGTCATAGGGCTCGTTCTCGCGCACTTCATAGCCGGAGCTCGTCGGCATCGCATGCAATCGCTCCCGGCCGCGGGGCAGCGAAACCGTTCTCATCGACTGTCCGTTGGCAATCAAATTATGCAGCACAAAATTACCCCTGAAAGCATAATCCTTCTCTGGTGGCCCTGCTGAATTCGGGCATAATCCCGCTCGACAAACAGGGAAGAGACCACGGCCGATAGAGCGGTCGGGAGGAAAACAAGCATTTTCTTGGCTTTTTCAACCCCATGTTCCAGCATGCGGGCTGATCCTCCATAGCCGTCTTTTCTGTAGCATTTGATTGGGTCGAGGTGAAGATCATGAGTTTCAAAATCGCTATCATCGGTGCGGGCAGCGTCGGTTTCACCAAGAAGCTGTTCACCGACATTTTGTGCGTTCCGGAGTTTCGCGACGTCGAATTCGCGCTGACCGATCTCAGCGAGCATAATCTCGAGATGATCAAGGCGATCCTCGACCGCATCGTCGAAGCGAACGGATTGCCGACCAAGGTGACGGCGACGACCGACCGGCGCCAGGCGCTGTCCGGCGCCCGTTACATCATCAGCTGCGTCAGGGTCGGCGGGCTCGAGGCCTATGCAGACGATATCAGAATTCCGCTGAAATACGGCATCGATCAATGTGTCGGCGATACGATCTGCGCCGGCGGCATTCTCTACGGCCAGCGCAACATCCCGGTTATTCTCGACTTCTGCAAGGACATCAGGGAAGTCGCCGAGCCCGGCGCGAAATTCCTCAACTATGCCAATCCGATGGCGATGAACACCTGGGCGGCGATCGAATACGGCAAGGTCGATACCGTCGGCCTCTGCCACGGCGTCCAGCATGGCGCCGAACAGATTGCCGAGGTGCTTGGCGCCAAATCGCTTGGTGAGCTCGACTATGTCTGCTCCGGCATCAACCACCAGACCTGGTTCATCGACCTGCGCCTCAACGGCCGCAGGATCGGCAAGGACGAGCTGGTTGCCGCCTTCGAGGCGCATCCGGTCTTTTCGCAGCAGGAGAAACTGCGCATCGACGTGCTGAAGCGTTTCGGCGTCTATTCCACCGAGAGCAACGGCCACCTTTCGGAATACCTGCCCTGGTACCGCAAGCGGCCGGAGGAAATCACCCGCTGGATCGACATGTCCGACTGGATCCATGGCGAGACCGGCGGTTATCTCCGCCATTCCACCGAAACCCGCAACTGGTTCGAGACGGAATTCCCGCAATTCCTGGAATCCGCCGCAAAGCCGCTCGACACCACCAAGCGCTCGAACGAACATGCCAGCCACATTCTCGAGGCGCTGGAAACGAACCGGGTCTATCGCGGCCATTTCAACGTCAAGAACAACGGCGTCATCACCAACCTGCCATCCGATGCGATCATCGAATCGCCTGGCTTCGTCGATCGCTTCGGCATCAACATGGTTTCGGGCGTCACCCTGCCGGAAGCCTGTGCTGCCACCTGCATCGCCTCGATCAACGTGCAGCGCATGTCGGTGCATGCCGCGATATCGGGCGACATCGACCTCTTGAAGCTTGCCGTGCTGCACGACCCGCTGGTCGGCGCCGTGTCGACGCCCGAGGAAGTCTGGCAGATGGTCGACGAAATGGTCGTTGCCCAGGCGCGCTGGCTGCCGCAATATGCCGATGCCGTGCCGGCCGCCAAGGAGCGGCTGTCGAAATCCAAGGTGCAGACCCGCGACTGGGCGGGTGCTGCACGCCGCAACGTTCGCTCGATCGAAGAGCTGCGCGCGGAAAAGGCGGCGCTGAAACAGGCCGTCTGATTTTCGTGAAAGAGGGGTCGCCATGGATTTCCGGGAGGGAAATCCTTGGGCCGCCGGCCCGCTTTCACGCCGTTTGAGGAAAAGGAGCCGCGTGCCCCGCGCTCCGGAACAAGAGGGAGAAACGATAATGAAATTCCGCAACCTTGGCATTCTGGCCGGACTGGCGCTTGGCGTCTCAGTCCTGGCGCTGAATGCATACGCCTCCGAGGCCACCGTTCCGCCGGCGCCGGCGAACTTCCCGGCCGAAGGCAAGATCAAATATGTGGCGCGCGACTCCATCCTGGAGTTCAAGGCGCTGCCCGAATATCACGAGCCCGACTGGGTCACGAAGAATTTCGTTGCCGCCGGCAAGCTGCCGCCGGTCAAGGATCGCCTCCCGAAGGAGCCGATGGTCTTCAAGACAGGCAATATGCCCGACGGCATCGGTGTCTACGGCGATACGATGCGCCATGTCATCGGCGGCCGGCCGGAAGGCTGGAACTACGGCGCCGGCCAGACGCAGGGCTGGGGCGGCATCGATATCGGTCTTTCCGAATGCCTGACGCGCACCGCACCGCTGTTCCAGGTGGAAGCCAAGGACACTGAGCCGCTACCGAACCTTGCCAAGAGCTGGGATTGGTCTGAAGACGGCCACAAGCTGACCATGCACCTGGTCGAGGGCGCCAAATGGTCGGACGGTGCGCCGTTCAACGCCGACGACATCATGTTCTATTGGGATGACGAAGTCGTCGATCCGAACGTCTCGCCGCTCGGCGGCGGTGCCTCGCCTGAGGCTTTCGGTGTCGGCACGACGCTGAAGAAAATCGACGATTACACCGTCGAATGGACCTTCAAGGAAGCTTTCCCGAAGCAATATCTCTACACGATGTCCTACCCGAACTTCTGCCCGGGTCCATCGCATATCCTCAAACCGCAGCATCCGAAATATTCGAAGAACACCTACGACCAGTTCAAGAACGCCTTCCCGCCCGAGTTCATGAACATGCCGGTCATGGGCGCCTGGGTGCCGGTGGAATATCGTTCCGACGATATCATCGTCATGCGCCGCAACCCCTATTACTGGAAGGTCGACGAGAAGGGCAATCAGCTGCCCTATCTGAACGAGCTGCACTATAAGCTCTCGACCTGGGCCGACCGCGACGTTCAGGCCGTGGCCGGGGCCGCCGATATCTCCAACCTCGAGCAGCCGGAAAACTTCGTCGCGTCGCTGAAGCGCGCCGCAGAAAAGACCGCGCCGGCCCGCCTGGCTTTCGGTCCGCGCCTCATCGGCTATAACTTGCGCATGAACTTCTCCGCCAACGGCTGGGGCAACCCGGACGAACGCGGCCAGGCGATCCGCGAGCTGAACCGCAACGAGGATTTCCGCAAGGCCGTCACCATGGCGCTCGATCGCAAGGCGATCGGCGACTCGCTGGTCAAGGGACCGTTCACCGCGATCTATGCGGGCGGGCTCTCCTCCGGCACCAGCTTTTACGACCGCAACTCCACCGTCTACTATCCCTTTGATCTCAAGGGCGCCAAGGCGGAACTCGCCAAGGCAGGCCTCAAGGATACCGATGGCAACGGCATCGTGAACTTCCCGGCCGGCACGCTCGGCGGCAAGGATGTCGAAATCGTCATGCTGATCAACAATCAGTACACGACCGACAAGAGCCTTGCCGAAGGTGTCGTCGCTCAGATGGAGAAGCTCGGTCTGAAGATCGTCATCAATGCGCTCGACGGCCCGAAGCGTGACGACGCGCATTATGGCGGCCGTTTCGACTGGCTGATCCAGCGCAACACGACGGAACTGTCGTCGGTGGTGCAGAATACCGAGCAGCTTGCGCCGATCGGTCCACGCACCAGCTGGCACCATCGCGCCGGCAAGGACGATCAGCTCGATCTGATGCCGTTCGAAAAGGAACTGAACGATGTCGTCGCCAAGTTCACGACCAGCCCGGACAATGATGCCCGCGTTGCGCTGATGAAACAGTACCAGAAGATCTCGACAGAGCACGTCAACACCGTGGGTCTGACGGAATATCCTGGCGCCCTGATCATCAACAAGCGGTTCTCGAATGTGCCGCAGGGCACGCCGATCTTCATGTTCAACTGGGCTGAAGATTCGGTGATCCGCGAACGCCTGTGGGTGGCCGCCGACAAGCAGGGCAAATACGAGCTGTTCCCAGAACAGCTGCCCGGCAAGCCTGGCGACAAGGGCCCTGTTAAGAACTAGTTCCCTCCCAGCTGAAGCGAGATTCAGGCCGCGCGTGGCGCGCGGCCTGATATGACCAACAAGCCGGCCGCGCTGACAAGGAGCGACTGGCGGCAAGGAAAAGCGGACCGTCCGATGTTACGATTCCTGCTCGTGCGCATAGCTTCCGCGATCCCCGTCCTGTTCATTCTGAGCGTGGTGACTTTCGCGATCATCCAGGCCCCGCCCGGTGACTATGCCGATTATATAAGATCCCAGCTGATCAACCAGGGCGGCGCATCCTATGCCCAGGCCGAAGAGCAGGCCCAGGCCTACCGGGTCGAACACGGTTTGGATAAACCGATGGTCGTCCAATACGTCAACTGGATCGGCGGCATCGTCACCCGCGGGGATTTCGGCTACAGCATGTTCTACAACAAGCCGGTCGCCGACGTCGTCGCAGAGCGGCTGCCGCGGACCCTGCTTCTGGCGCTTGTCTGCCACATCCTCGCTTCGGTGCTCGGCATCGGCTTCGGCATCTGGGCGGCGACGCGGCAATACAGCTGGATCGACAGCACGCTTTCGGCGATTTCCTTCCTCGGCATGACGGTGCCGCGGTTCCTGATGGCGCTGATCATCGTCTATCTGCTGGTCTTCCAATTCAACGTTGCCGAAATCGGCAGTTTCTTCTCGCCGCAATATGGCGGAGCGCCTTGGTCGTGGGCGAAATTCGTCGATCTCGTCCATCATGTCTGGCCGGTCGTGGCGATCGCCACCTTCGGCGGGCTCGCCTACAATATGCGGGTGATGCGCGGCAATCTGCTCGACACGCTGAACGCCCAATATGTCGAGACGGCCAAGGCCAAGGGGCTTTCCGGCGCGGCGGTGGTGATGCGCCATGCGGTGCCCAATGCGCTTCATCCATTGGTAATGTACCAGGGCGTCGTGCTGCCCTACATGCTGACCGGCGAGATCGAAACCGCCATCATCTTCGCGCTGCCGACCGTCGGCCCGGCGATCGTCGGTTCGATGGCGATCGGCGACGTCTATGTCACCGCCACCTTCATGATGGTGCTGTCGGCGACGCTGATCGTCGGCAACATCATTGCCGACCTGCTGCTGGCGCTGCTCGACCCGCGTGTCCGCCAATTTCAAGGAGCCTGAGATGCTGGCTTTCGACTCCTCGCCGCCACCGCCGACAACGACCGAACCTTCGGTCAACAAGCCATCGCGTGGCCATGAGAGCTATATCGCCCTGGTCTGGCGCCGGCTGCGGCGTTCCTGGACCGGCATGGCCGGGCTTATCCTCGTCGGGCTGTTGCTCTTCATGGCGGTCTTTGCCGATTTCGTCGCGCCGATGGACCCCAAGGCGACCGATGTCGGCTTTGCGCCGCCGCAGATGATGAGCTTTCACGACAAGGACGGCAATTTCGTCTTCCAGCCGCGCGTCTATGGCCTGGCCGATTCCGATGCGCTCGACCCGGTCACCTTCCAGCCGATCGTCGGCGTCGATTACGACAATCCGCGGCTGCTCGGCTTCTTCGTCAAGGGCGCCGAATACCAGCTTTTCGGCCTGATCCCGGCTGACCGCCACTTCTTCGGCTCGACCGATGGCGAGCCGGTGCATTTCCTCGGCACCGACAAGTTCGGCCGCGATGTGCTGTCGCGCGCCATCATCGGCTCGCGCATCTCGCTGACCATCGCGCTCACCGTCGTCTTCATCGTCACCGTCATCGGCACGACCGTCGGCATGGTCTCCGGCTATTTCGGCGGCACCTTCGATGTCTGGCTGCAGCGCTTCGTCGAGCTGGTGCTCGCCTTTCCGCAATTGCCACTCTATCTGGCGCTGACCTCGCTGATCCCGGTGACGGCGCCGACCAATGTCTTCCTTGGTTTCGTCATCGTCGTGATGTCGGCGCTCGGCTGGGCGCAGATGTCGCGCGAGGTGCGCGGCAAGACCCTGGCGCTTGCCCGCATCGATTATGTCCGGGCGGCGATGGCCGTCGGCGCCACCGACCGGCGCATCATCCTGCAGCACATCTTCCCGAACGTGATGAGCCACGTCATCGTCGCGGTGACGCTCGCCATACCGAGCGTGGTGCTGCTGGAATCCTTCCTCGGCTTCCTCGGCTTTGCCGTCAAGCCGCCGCTGATCTCCTGGGGGCTGATGCTGCAGGATACCGCGACCTATTCTGTCATCGGCTCCTATCCCTGGATTCTCTCCCCCGTCGGCTTCGTGCTCGTCACCGTCTTCGCCTTCAATGCGCTGGGCGATGGACTGCGCGATGCAGTCGATCCCTATTGAGGTGATTGATATGGCTCTTGCACTGGTCAATTCCTTCGCCCCATCCGTCCGCCATGACCATGACGGCCGCTCGGACACACCGATCATCGACGCCCGCAATGTGGCGGTGAATTTCAAGGTCGAAGACGGCATGGTCGAAGCCGTCAAGGACGTCTCCTTCCAACTCTATCGCGGCGAGACGATCGCCATCGTCGGCGAATCCGGCTCCGGCAAATCGGTGACGGCGCGAACGGTGATGGGGCTGCTGTCGAAGCGCGCCGTGGTTTCGGAGAAATCGACGGTCGCCTATGACGGCAGCAATATCCTGACATTTTCCGAGCGGGCCCGCCGCAAGCTGCGCGGCGACCGCATCTCGATGATCTTCCAGGAGCCCATGAGCTCGCTGAACCCGATCTATACGATCGGCAGCCAGATCGTCGAGGCGATCCGCGTCCATCGCCGGATCAGCAAGCGGGATGCGCAGAAGCGGGCGCTCGAACTGCTCGAACATGTGCAGATCCCCGATCCGGTCGCGCGGCTGATGCAATATCCGCATCAGCTCTCCGGCGGCCAGCGCCAGCGCGTGATGATCGCCATGGCGCTTGCCAACGATCCTGATGTGCTGATCGCCGACGAGCCGACGACGGCGCTCGATGTCACCGTGCAGGCGCAGATCCTCAACCTGATCCGCAACCTGCAGAAGGAAATGGGGATGGCCGTCATCCTCATCACCCACGACCTGACCGTCGTGCGGCAGTTTTCCGATTACGTCTATGTGATGCAGCATGGCGAAGTGCGCGAGCACAACGTGACCGAAGCGCTGTTTGCCAATCCGCAGCACGCCTATACAAAACATCTGCTTGCCTCCGAGCCGCGTGGTGAGGCCAATCCGCTGCCGGAGGGATCGGATGTCATCCTCGATGCCAAGGGCGTGCGCGTCGGCTTCATGATGCGCCACGGCACTTTCTTCAAGCCGGCACTGCGCGAGCTTGTCGCCGTCGACAGCCTCGATCTGACGCTGCGCCGCCACGAGACGCTCGGCCTCGTCGGCGAATCCGGCTCCGGCAAGACCACCTTCGGCCAGGCGATCCTGCGGCTGAACACGCCACAGGCCGGCGAGATCCATTTCGACCATCAGCCGATCCACGGGCTTTCCCGGGCCGAGATGCGGCCCTTGCGGGCCCGCATGCAGGTGGTGTTCCAGGACCCGTTCTCCTCGCTCAACCCGCGCATGACGATCGGCCAGATCATCGAGGAAGGCCTCGTCGTCAACCGGCTGGGCGCCACCAGGGCCGAACGGCAGGACCGGGTGCGCGAGGCGCTGATCGCCGCCGGCATGCCCGGCAATATCCTCTCGCGTTTCCCGCATGAATTTTCCGGCGGCCAGCGCCAGCGCATCGCCATTGCCCGCGCCGTCGCGCTGGAGCCGGAATTCATCCTGCTCGACGAGCCGACATCCGCCCTCGACCTCTCGGTCCAGGCGCAGATCATCGAACTGCTGCGCAAGCTGCAGGACGAGCGGGGTCTCAGCTACCTCTTCATCTCCCACGACCTCAAGGTCGTGCGAGCGCTCTGCCATCGCGTCATCGTCATGCAGCATGGCAAGATCGTCGAAGAGGGGCCCGTCAACGAAGTTCTCACCCATCCCAAGACCGCCTACACCGAACGGCTCGTCAAGGCCGCTTTCGAGGTAGCATGATTATCGAATGCCGGAGGCTATAATGGCAGGAAATCCCAAAATCACCTTCATCGGAGCAGGCTCGACCGTCTTCATGAAGAACATCGTCGGCGACGTGTTGCAGCGTCCGGCACTTTCGGGCGCGACGATCGCGCTGATGGATCTCAATCCGCAGCGGCTCGAGGAAAGCGCTATCGTCGTCAACAAGCTGATCTCGACGCTCGGCGTCAAGGCCAAGGCCGAGACCTATTCCGACCAGCGCAAGGCGCTTGCCGGCGCCGATTTCGTCGTCGTCGCCTTCCAGATCGGCGGTTATGAACCCTGCACCGTCACCGATTTCGAAGTGCCGAAGAAATACGGATTGCGCCAGACGATCGCCGACACGCTCGGCGTCGGCGGCATCATGCGCGGGCTTCGCACCGTGCCGCATCTCTGGAAGGTCTGCGAGGACATGCTCGCCATCTGCCCCGAGGCGATCATGCTGCAATATGTCAACCCGATGGCGATCAACACCTGGGCGATATCGGAGAAATACCCCACCATCCGCCAAGTCGGCCTCTGCCATTCGGTGCAGGGCACGGCGATGGAGCTGGCCCACGATCTCGACATTCCCTACGAGGAGATCCGTTATCGCGCGGCCGGCATCAACCACATGGCCTTCTATCTCAAATTCGAGCATCGCCAGGCCGATGGTTCCTACCGCAACCTCTATCCCGATCTGCTGCGCGCCTATCGCGAGGGCAGGGCGCCGAAGCCCGGCTGGAACCCGCGCTGCCCGAACAAGGTGCGCTACGAAATGCTGACGCGTCTTGGCTATTTCGTTACCGAAAGCTCGGAGCATTTTGCCGAATACACGCCCTATTTCATCAAGGAGGGTCGCGAGGACCTGATCGAGAAGTTCGGCATTCCGCTTGATGAATATCCAAAACGCTGCATCGAGCAGATCGAGCGCTGGAAGGGCCAGGCGGAGGCCTATCGCAGCGCCGACAAGATCGAGGTTCAGCCGTCGAAGGAATATGCTTCCTCGATCATCAACTCGGTCTGGACCGGCGAACCCTCGGTGATCTACGGCAATGTCCGCAACAATGGCTGCATCACTTCGCTGCCGAATAATTGCGCCGCCGAAGTGCCCTGCCTGGTCGATGCCTCCGGCATCCAGCCGACCTTCATCGGCGACCTGCCGCCGCAGCTGACCGCGCTGATCCGCACCAATATCAACGTCCAGGAACTGACGGTGCAGGCGCTGATGACCGAAAATCCCGAGCACATCTACCACGCCGCGATGATGGACCCACATACGGCAGCCGAACTCGACCTCGACCAGATCTGGTCGCTGGTCGACGACCTGCTCGCCACCCACGGCAACTGGCTGCCCGAATGGGCCCGCACATCCAGTAAAGTCAAGGCTGCCTGACCTACTCTCCCTGGTCAGGCGTCAAAGAGCCCCGCGGTGTTGCAACAACCGCGGGGTTTTTTGCGGACGCCGGGTACAGCGACCGGTTGAGGAACCGACGGCGACGCGCTGTGGCGATCTGATCGCGTATCCGACGCGGTGCGCCTGGGAATGCGGTTCATGGGGCCGACATCAAGGACCGCACGACGTCGCCAGGAAGGGCTTCACGGCCAACGGTCAGGTCGACGGCACGACTGGAAAATCAAGCAATCAAGGGAATTTAGGGAGATTTGGCTGGGGAAGCTAGATTCTCACATGATTTCAATGGCGTAGCGAAAAACCTTATAATTCCCTATGTTTTCCCGCCGCGAGCGACCGTGGATGCCACCTTTGAGCCCCGGCTTTGGGCCTCAGTCAACCCCTCGGTCGATCGGCAATAATTTCCGCTCACGTTGCGGTGGCGCAGCCATAAAGCGCCCGTGCGGGAAGAGGTAGCAAAGTCGACCGGTCGGGCGTGCCGCTGCCCACAATTCTGCTGCGCGGGGCCGGCGGCCGGGCCGATCAGGAATTCAACAAGGCTTACGCTTTTTGTCGGAATTCTGATGGATTGGCGCGGCGCGGCGGGTTCGATCTCAAGCTCTGCCGCCATCGCTCGGCAATGGCTTTCGATCGAAAGACCGATCCGCTCGGCAGCCAAAGACTGGCGGCGAAGCGGTCGGCGGATGATCGGGCGTTTCCTCATACATCGAAGGCTGGGTTTCGCGGGCGCGTGACCTTGGCATTTGCTATGATGACCGACCGCGAACAAAATCTACCGCTACTTCCGGGATGCCCGAGAAATTCAAAGGCAATGCCGATTTCCCCCGCGCAACATCCTGTCGCGGACCAGCGCGGGCGGACAGCGTGGTTTCATTTGCTCATGGGTTTTGGATCGATACGCGCCAGCAGGGATTCGATGTCCCAGCGATCTTTTTCCGTCTCCTTTGCAATCGCGATGAGGCGCTCCATCGGCGTGTGCTTGCGCAGATCCTCGATCAGCGCCAGCAGTTCGTCGCGCAGCGCCGCCAGGGCCGATGGCAGACACAGGCTCATGTCGGCCGAGGGGTTGGCCTGGGCATGCGCCTTGCCCGCCGGACCGACAAAGGCGAGGCCGAGGATGGTGTGGCCGGGATAGGTCTGCGCCATCCATTCGAGATGGTCATGACCCTGCGAAATGTCTTTCTTGAAATAGGTCGCCGGATCATTTTTGTCCGTCTTCAATTCGAAACCGAACTGGCGCGGATTCGCGTAATCGCGCCACAACACGTCGGGTCCGGTGTCTCCGTCATTGTCGGGCCTTGTCGCGGTGAAGCCGAGTAGCTCCCCGAGGGCACGGACGCCGGCTTCCGCCTGCCTAGGATCGCCGTCATCGATGAGCGCGAGTGCCTGCGCGAGCTTTTTCCACCTCCGCTTCGAACTTGTTGCCGTGGTTGTATGAGTTTCCCAGATAATGCTAGGAGCGCTTAGTTTAGTCGTTCGATTTGTCGCGCCTTGAGTGAGAGCTTTGCGAGCGCAATGCGCTTTCGAAAGGCAGCCTATTCGTCGAGGTAGCGTTCGGTCAACCGCGCCCACATGGCAGCACCTGCCGTCGGACTTTCGTCCGCGAAGTCATATTCGGCGCTATGCAGGATCGCCGAGTTGACACCATTACCGAGACGCAGAAAGGCGCCAGGTTTGTGCTCGAGGAAATGTGAGAAGTCTTCACTGTCGGGTATGAGAGGGCAGGTCGTCACCTTGTCACTCATCAATGCGCTCGCCGAGCGCGGCGTCGAGGCCGCCCATGGCGGTGGTCTTTGCGCCTGGATCCCAGTGTCCTCGGAACCATTTGCGCTGGTCACGCTCGCGGCGAGGGGCATCGCGGTTCATCCGGGAGCGAAATTCTCGGTTCTGCCGAGTAGCCACCTGCGTGTGGCGACCGCCAATTTGACCGATCGCTGCCAGGAAGTCGCCGACGGAATTGCGCTCGCGGCCGTGCATCGGTGATGGGGCGTTTTTCGCCGGGGGAGCGGCCGGTGGCGAGTTCCATCTTGCGAGGCACCATTATGCGCAAGACTCCGATAACCGCGATCCGTGTCCCAAGCGCAACTTTATCAGCGATCTGTCCGCGCCCTTCTGCTCGCCATCCGTACTGTCGAAAGCTTCTCGTCCGGCACTTGGTCGGTCGAGGTCGATCCAGCAATATCGCCAAGGCTGCGAAGTTCGACCCCGCCTGGCCAAGGCGCGTTTCCGGTTTACCCGCAAGATCAATAGGGTCGGTCATGCCATGTTGGAGAGCGCCTATCGGCACTTTCCCAAAGCAGGAATTTGGCTGGTCTCACCTAAGCGGGCCTGGCGCCAGGTTAATCGTCAATGCTTTGAACCCATTGCCGAGGTAAGCAAGACTCTTTCGGCGCTTAGCTGGCGATAAAGCGCGTTGAGTTCAGCGTGCCTTATCTCCTTGATATTCGGCGACGCCATTTCGGCATCCAGTTTTTTAAGGTGCAGGTCGATTTCTGCTGATCTTTCGGCGTTACCGTCCGACGATTTAAATTCGATCATGGGTATCTCCTTTGAGAGTGAGTTAGTCTTTCGGCGGGGATTTTCACCCGCGAAGATTTGTGGGCGATAGCCACTTGTGAACGGTTAGTGGGGGAATTTGCTCGGGTCTTGGCCCTGCTCGTTGTCGCTGAGATGTATCACCTGCAATCGGCTGATCCTTAGGGCTTTGAGCAACGCTGATTTCTCATCCTGCCCCCCTTTTTCCGTGGCCACAATCTTAGTGAACGCAATCTCGGTAAAGGCAGTCTTCTCGGCGGGAAACATGCGAATTGTTCGGCGGATCGGTGCTGCTTCATCGGAAGGCATAGAAAAACTCCTTGGTTGAGATGAGGTCTGCGTCGAAACAGAACCAACATCGGTTAGGCAGACTTGCTCGGTGCCTGAAGCAGTCGCGCGTCGTTCAGCGAGGGTGGATCAGTGCGACGTAAGCGATGAAGGCTAGGCTGAAAGCAGGGGCCGACTTGATCAGGAATTCGATGTATCGAAACCGGCTAAGATAGACTGATGTGCTCTTCCATAAATAGAGCATTGATGTCTTGGACATTGGAGCCTTTCCTGATGGTTGGAAGAGAGCAAGCTGGCGGTGTCGACCAAGGTCTTGGGAACGCAGTGTGAAACTGCTAAAGCACGGAACGGCGAAGGGTAGGCCCATCTCACCTACAGCCATGCCGAGCGCGCGGGTGTCCACGTTGAACCAAAATCTGCTTATGCATATTCACACACCCATGGTGAGAAGTCAGTCACGTAGGGCGTTAATGCGCGGTCTGCAGATTGCCACGGGGCAAACCGCGGATAGCAGATTGATGATGCGCGATGCTGAGAGGGATGATTGTCTTTTCCGAGCGGCCCAACCGGTACTCAAACGCTCCGCCAGGCTCAAAATCGAAAGCCTAGCAGCGGTGCCTGCGGAAGCGCACTTCCCGACGAATGTTGCGATCCATGGCCGTCAGGAACCGAAGGGAAATGTTGGAAGACATAACGTCCTCCTTTCAGTCGGGGCTAGGGTATGGTGACCCTAAAACAGCAGCGCCCTGAACATGGCTTACTGAAGTTCGGACCGTGCGCCTCTTGAGGCGGCAAAGCAAATGAAAAGAATGCGTGCCGACTAGGGGATTTTGCATCGCTAGCCAGACTGATACCGGATATTGGTCCGCCGGCTGGAAGTTTCTCAAAGACACGATCAGAGGGCGTGCTATGCCTAAGGAGCGATCAACAGTTGTTTCGTTTTGCATAGCGGATTGTCCGCTTCGGCTGACGGCCGCGCCGACGTAGATACCGCGCGTGAGATGGACCAATTTGCCGGCCTGCGCCTGGCGGTGGCCACGCGTTTTATCTATGTTTTCGCCGACGAGATAAACATGATGTAACTTTCGCGTATTTCAGATACGCAATAGTTTCAATTTCGAAATCTCTTAAACGGGTCGATGATTTGAAAGGAATAGGGCAGCCGAGCGCCCATCTCCCACGCTATTCTCGTATCTCGATGACCTTGACCGACACGTCCATTTCCACGAAATCTTCCGGCGTTCCAGCATATCCGCCGGTCACAGGCATGATCTGGCCATTGTTGCGAGCAAACGCCACGGGAATGAGACAGGCTGCTCCCACCCGTCGGTGGGTGGGATCAAACGCGATCCAGCCTGCTCCGGGAAGATAGACTTCCGCCCAGGCATGCGTTGATCCGCCGTCATCGACCGAGGCCTGAGGGTCGTAGAGATAGCCGGAGACAGCACGGGCACCGAACCCCAGGCAGCGCACCGCCTCGATGAAGAGCGCCGCAATGTCCCTGCATGAGCCGCTTGCGAGTTCCAGTGTTTGTTCGGGCGACTGCGTGCCTTCTTCATCTCGGATACGGTAGGTGACATTTGTGAGAATGCCGGCGTTCAAATCCTTGAGGAGTGACAGCGTGTCGGTCGGGCGGCTGCGCACGAACGCTCCTGCCCAATCCGACACCGCGCCACGGGAAGATGTCGCAACAGCAAATGCGCCAAGGTCGGTCTTGTCTTCGCTTGAATAGGTGAAGGGATAGGTGTGGGCCGAAATGTCGATATTGAAAACAGGCCACGGATCGGCGGTCTGCTCGACAACGGCATCACTGGAGATCGTCAACTCCGAGGTTTGTTCAGAAAACGTCACCGTGGCTATTGTGTTGCCGAAGACGTCCTGCGCCCAGTCGATCGATCCCCGGGCAGAGCAGTCGATCCCGAAAGACAAGGTCCGCAGCTGTTGGGCGGTTCGGGGCGACAGCATCAATCGGTGTGCAAGCAGCCAGACGGGTCGCGCGTAACGGTAGCTCGTTCGATGCTTGATCTGAAGTTTCATTGTGGTCTCCCGAACGCAAGATCGTTCCGTTCAGCGAAGGCATGCGCTATCGAAACGGCACCCGCAACCGGGTTCTCGCGTTGCGGGCGCGATCGTGGCCATGGCGCTCCCCACGCGCGGCCGATCCTATCCAATTACACGTCGCCCCTCTCGAAGATCCTCTGCTGTGACCCAAATCCGGCCATCGACGGCGATCATGCCTTTGTCGAATTTTGAGCTGGCAATCGCTCCGATCGTGGCGAGGTCGGGTAGCGGAACTGAGCCGTAAACTATGGGGGCAGGCGGAGCATCTTTGAGTGCCGCCTTGGTCACGACGACGGCCTGCTTGGAGGAGCCGTTGCCCATAACCATGATGGCATTGTCGCCGGCCATATTTCGAAACGATTGGAAGAATGTCCAGCGGCATGCGTGCTCCTTTCCGGAGTCGCAGCCCTTCTAACATGCTGCGCGGTCCAATGATATGCAGCACATTCTTAGGTGGGTGAACATTCTTTTCCCGCGATAGACCCGGAGTGCTGCATATTGTACGGCGCAGCAACCATACCGATTCTGGTGCGTTGCAGACTGCTGACCCTTCGTCTTGTCGGCCGCACGGAGATATTAGCCTTGCGACCGTTCTCCGACACAATTGCACGGTTAATTAACCTGACCGCTGGCTCGGCGCGCAGCCAACAGGCTCTCGTCTAAACACAGTATCGGCGCGGGCGATGGGCATCGTGCCAAGAGCTGGCGGCGGGAATTTTGCGAAACCCCTCACTTCCTCCAGGCTCGATCCGACTGCACTAGCGAGATATATCCGCCGCCCGATCCGCTTGCTGTGGTCCCACTGGTTCTTCGAATCCGAGAAAATGCAGGAAGTTTCGAAGACGTATCGATCACCCGTCCAGCGGATTGACGCGGAGCACTTTCTCGCGATCGATCGTGCCGGGCCATTTTTCTCAGGCCTCGCAGACTAATCCAATTTGCCTCCTGCTTGCCAAAAAACCACAATTGCCTCACTTAGATCACACATCCACCCTCGGCATGAAGAATTGGATCAACGCTGCATGCGCATAGCTTTCGTTTTTCTCGGTGCATTTCTTGCAATCGTACAGTCCGCCTCTGCTGAAGTCGCATCGCCGCCGGTTTTGGCGCCGCTGGAGCGACAGGCGCAAGCTGCTCAGTTGAGCGCACAATTTCTCTCGCGCTATAGCTACAAGCCGGTTCCGCTCGACGACGCCTTGTCGGCGAGGGTCATGGATCAGTTCATCAAGTCGCTTGATCCGGACCGCATGCTCTTCCAGCAGGCCGACATCGACAAGTTCATGGCTGACCGCAGCGAGATCGACGATGCGATCGAACGGAAGGATTTGAAGATCCCGTTTGCGATTTTCAACGCCTATGAACAGCGCGTTGTCGATCGGATGACCTATGCGCGCGGCCTGCTGAAGCAGGGTTTCGATTTCAGTACAAAGGAAGACTATTCGGTGCTGCGCGAAAAGGCGCCCTGGCCGCAGTCGCAAGCCGAGAGCGATGAGCTGTGGCGCAAGCGCGTCAAGAGCGATTGGCTGCGGCTGAAGCTCGGCGGCAAAACCGATGCGGCTATTCGCGACACGCTTGACAAGCGGTATGACAACACGCTCGAGCGCGTTTACAAATTCAAAAGCGACGACGTTTTCCAGTCGTTCATGGATGCCTATTCAAACTCGGTCGATCCGCACACGGATTATTTCGGCGCGGCCGCTTCCGCCGATTTCAATGTCTCGATGAAGCTGTCGCTGTTCGGGATCGGCGCGGTGCTGCAGGAGCGCGACGATTACACGACGATCCGTGAACTCGTGCCCGGCGGGCCGGCGCAGCTTTCCGGCAAGCTCGCGGTCGGAGACCGCATCACCGGCGTTGGCCAGGGCAAGGATGGGGCGATCAAGGAAGTTGTGGGCACGCGGCTTGATGAAGTCGTGCAGATGATCCGCGGGAAAAAGGGCTCCGTCGTGCGCCTCGACATCCTGCCGGCCGATGCCGGCGCCGATGCCACGCATCGCGTCGTCAACCTGGTGCGCGATAAAATCAGTCTCGATAAGCAGGCTGCCCGGAAGACTGTGCTGTCGGTGAAAGTGGGCGATATCGAGCGAAAAATCGGGATCATTACCCTGCCGGTCTTCTATGAGGATTTCGAAGCCAAGGGCAAAGGCGACAAGGATTATAAAAGTGCAAGCCGCGATGTCGCCAAGCTTCTCGGCGAGCTGAAAGAAGAGAATGTCGACAGCGTTCTGATGGACCTGCGCAACAATGGCGGTGGTTCATTGGATGAGGCGATTGATCTGACCGGCCTCTTCATCGGCAATGGCCCGGTCGTTCAGCAGCGTGCCGGCAACGGCAAGATCGAGGTCAAGGATTCGGATTTCCCAGAGCCTGTCTGGGCAGGCCCGATGGGTGTGCTGATCAATCGCGGCTCGGCCTCGGCTTCGGAGATTTTTGCCGCGGCAATCCAGGATTACGGTCGAGGCGTGATTGTCGGCGAACCGAGCTTCGGCAAGGGCACGGTGCAGACCGTCGTCGATCTCGACCAGGTGGTTCACAATAGCAAACCCGAATTCGGCGAGCTGAAAGTGACGATCGCCCAGTTTTTCCGGGTCAATGGCGGCACGACGCAGCTGCGTGGCGTGACGCCGGATATCAGCCTGCCGGGACTGTCCGATCCGACAAGCTTCGGCGAGACCAGTTATGACAATGCCCTGCCATGGGCTGAGATCAAGCCTGCGAAATACTCGCGCGACGAGGCGCTTGCGAAACTGCTGCCGACATTGCAAAGCCGCCATGATGCGCGGGTGAAGGGCGATCCGGATTTCCAGCGCCTGTTGAAGGACATTGCCGACCTGAAGGCGCAGCGCGAGAAGGGGATTGTTTCCCTGAATGAAGCCGAACGTCGCAAGGAAGCGACGGCGCGCGCCGAACGGTTCAAGGCTCGTGCGCAGGAAAGCGGTGGCGACGATCCCGGTGACGATGATGGCCTGGAGTCAGGCGAGCGCAGCCTGAGCGCCGATATCGCCATCGAAAATGCCCGCAAGAACGCAAAAGACGTGCTGCTCAACGAGACCGCCGACATTCTTGCCGACGCGGTGGATCTGCAGCAAGGCGGGGTAAGGGCAGTCACAAAACAATAGGGAAATCGTCAGACCGACGACAGCGCCGCGCCGTTGCGCACGTGATGGATTACGTAGCGATGATATCTTTACAATACTTGTAAGATGACGTCGTTACGCTCTGTCGTGCCCAGACTGGAGTTTCCCATGCCTTCCTCACCCACGAACAAAAGTCCGGAAGTGCTGCTCGAGCGGACCACATTCACGGTCAGCCCCGAAATTTATGCCGAATACCTCGACGCGCCAGCGCAGCCCAATGACTGCCTGAAACGGACCATGTCGACCAAAGCGCCGTGGGATGAGCCTACATCGCCAAACTGAAATCCGCCGCCAGCACCGCGACGTCCCCTCTGACGTTCGAAATCGCAAATGCAAAATCTGGTCAAAGAAACATGACCGCATCCTCCGTGTCGACACCTTCGAGACCATTGCCGGTACTCCGCCTAATCCTGCTCTGCGGCTGGTGCTCCTTGATGGCAGGGATTATTCTATGGTCAGTCCACCCGATCGCGTACTACAGTTGGGACCTCCCCGCTGTCCTTATGTGTCTGTTGTGGTTTTCGGGTCCGCTTGTGGCTTTTGCCATTTCGGCCGGTGCACTTATTCTGGATCAACCGGCTTCTCGCTTAATGAAGCGAGCCGTCGCTGTGCACTTCGGGATGAGTCTGGTTGTTGCTCTAATGGTATCGGTGACGGATCAGTTTGGTTTCGCCATCTGGTTGTTTATATTGCTGGCTGGGCTGGTCGATCTGCCGATCCTTGCGCTGGCGCCAGGCCGGATCGATAGCCCGAGGACGGTCAAACTGCTACACATGGTGGTCGTGTCGTCAGTTGCTGGACCGATTGCCGGCCTATTTCTTTGGTCTGCCCTCAACATCAAGATTGTGGAGTGGCGTGCACTCGCGGTCGCCGGTTCACATCCCTATTGCGTGCAGGTGGCCGAGGCTTATCCCCGGCGGTACAAGGCAGTCACACAACGGGCTGAATTGGCGGGTTTGAGGATGCAGACACCGTTTACAAACGGCGGTGGTTCCACCGACTACCAGGTCGCGTTTCACGCAGTGCTCGTGGTCAAGAAGGGTGGCGGGGACCAGTTTTACAACTGGTCCTACTTCGCCCAGAGCTTCGTCCCCGTTTCCGACCGTGCGATAAACGGACTCGCTCTTCTTCGCGCTGATTGTGAGCCAATCGTTGCTTTTTTCGACGAGCTTAATCGTTAGCGGTTGCCATGGAATTGTAGAAAACGCCCGGAACAGGTCGAACCCTGGCCACCTGCGAGAACAACAGCCGCCAAGGTGCTTCTGTTGAAGACATCGCTCGGTATCTCTACAAAGTTTGCGACCAAGCAAATAGGGCTTTCGTATACAGGTGTCTGAGCGTTGCAATAAAGCTGCAAGAGCAGTCGCCGCATCACGGCCAAACATTTAAGCTGAGGACCGCGGTCTTCACCGGATGCCTACACCAAAGCGCCGTGGGATGAGCCTACAGCGCCGGGCTGAAATCCGCCGCCAGCACCGCCTCCTTGAGCGCGCGCGAGTAGGGATGCTGCGGGTTATCCAGCACGGGGCGGGCCTGGCCCCGTTCGACGATCTCATCCATGATGCTGATGGTCGGGTTGCGAGATCTCAATTCGACAATCGGCCGCCGCGACCGGTGGGAGCGCGCGCTGCCGCCTTTTGGCGAAGCGTGTTTTTTCCCTTTTTCCGGGCGGAATTTCCGGGCATAATGGGGTATGACAGACCTTTTGGAACAAGCCGTCGAGCGCGTCCGCGCCCTTTCTCCAGATATGCAGGATGAGTTGGCGCGCGTCCTGTTGCACCTTGCCGACGAGCAAGAGCCTGTGCCTTTGGCATCCGGGGAGCGGGCGGCGATTGCGGACTCGAAAGCCGCCGCTGCGCGGGGCGAATTTGCAAGCGATGAAGAAGTTCGCGCCGTATGGGCCAGCTACGGCCTGTGAGACTTCGCTACACGAAACCGGCCCTTGCCGACCTGAAAGACATTGCCGGATATCTCGACCCGCGTTCGCCGCAGGGCGCACGCCGTGTTCGGCAGCGCATCAAATTGCTGATCGAAAAACTTCCCGAGCAACCGTTCGTCGGCAAGCGCACCGAAGACTTGACCATTCGCCGCTTGACGGCGGTTCCTTACCCCTACTTGATCTTTTACGAAGTCACCGAGGCCGAAATTATCATCCATGCCGTGCGCCATGGTGCCCGCGCTCCGGCATCCATGCCCGGACAGTGAACGCGAGGCTTGCGGCCTGATTTTCATTACGGGCAGCGCTCACATCGCCGGGCTGAAATCCGCCGCCAGCACCGCCTCCTTGAGCGCGCGCGAATAGGGATGCTGCGGATTATCCAGCACGGGGCGGGCCTGGCCCCGCTCGACGATTTCGCCTTTGCGCATGATGATGATGTTGTCGCTGATGTAATAGGCGGTGGCCAGATCATGGGTGATGTAGATGATCGACAGGCCGAGTTCGCTTTTCAGGCGGCCGAAGAGGTTGACGATCGCCATGCGCAGCGAGGCGTCGACCATCGAGACCGGCTCGTCGGCGACCAGCAGGCGGGGCTGCGGGATCAGCGCGCGGGCAATGGCGACGCGCTGAAGCTGGCCGCCGGATAGTTCGTGGGGGAACCGGCCTTTCACCTCTTCGAGCGTCAGGCCGACATGCGTAAGCGCCGCATCGGCCATCCGCTCCGCTTCTTTCCGGTCTATCCGTTTTCCCGGGCCTGACAGATTGCGGGCCGTCTCGAACAGATAGCGGTCGACCCGCTTCAGCGGGTTGAAGGCTTCGAACGGGTTCTGCAGAACCGGCTGGACCTCCTTCATGAAGGCCTTGCGTTCGGATCGGCTATGGATGGTGACAGTTTTGCCGGAGAATTCCAGCTGCCCTTCCGTCGGTGTGGTTTGCCCCAGGATCATCGCCGCGATCGTCGATTTGCCCGAGCCGGATTCGCCGACGATCGACAGGATCTCCGGCTCCTCGCCCAGTTCGAAGCTGACATCCTTGACTGCGGTGACCAGGCGCCGGCCGAGCATGCCGCCCTGCCGATAGATTTTCGTGACATGCGAGAGGCTGAGCAGAGCGGTCAAAGCTGATCTCCCGTAACTGCAAAACAGGCGACGCGCCGCCCCGGCTCGACGGTGACCAAAGGCGGCACCTTCTGCGAGCAGATATCCATGCGTTTCGGACAGCGCGGGTGAAACCGGCAGCCTTCCGGCGGCATGGCAAGGTTTGGCGGACGGCCCTCCAGCGAGGGTCGCGTCGTCGCATCGCCGATGCGCGGCAGGCTGCCGACGAGGTGCTGCGTATAGGGGTGCAGCGGCTTGCTGAAGAGTTTGGCGGTCGGCGCTTCCTCGACCAGACGCCCGGCATAGACGATGCCGATGCGGTCGGAGACCGTCGCGTGAACCCCCATATCATGGGTGACGAACAGGAAGGACGAACCCATCTCGCGCTGGATTTCGCGGATCATCGACAGCACGTCGCGCTGGACGATCACGTCGAGCGCCGTCGTCGGTTCGTCGGCGATGATGAATTCCGGCGTCAGGATGGTGGCGAGCGCAATGGTCATGCGCTGGCGCATGCCGCCGGAGAGCTCGTGCGGATAGGCGTCGAGCAGATGCGGATCGAGCTTCAGCCGCTGCAGATGGGCAGCGACCTTCTCGAAGAAAACCTGTTTGCCGACCGGCATGTGGCGAAAGGCGAAATCGGTGAAGGAATGGCGGATCCGGCGCACCGGATTGAGCACATTCATCGACCCCTGCATGATATAGGACAGATGCTTCCAGCGCAGCGCCATGCGCTCCTCCGGCTTCATCGCATAAATATCCTGGGTGCCGCCGGCGAAATGGAATTTCACGCTCCCCGACACGACCCGCAGCGGCGGCCGGATGGCGCCGGCAATGGTTTTGATCAGGGTGGTCTTGCCGCTGCTCGATTCACCGGCAACGCCATAAACCTCGCCGCGGCCGATCGTCAGGCTGATATCGTCGACGGCGCGCACCTCGCGATCGACGCCATAAAGGAAGGCACGGTAATAGGCTTTCAGATTCTCGATTTCGACCAAAGGGTCCATGCTAACTTCCCATCCGGTTCAGCCGGCTGCGCGGATCATTGTATTCGTTCATCGACATCGACAGCAGGAAGAGCGCCAGGAAGAGAACGACGATCGCGGCGACGGGTGCCGCCACCCACCACCATACGCCTGATATCAGCGCCGAATGCGCATTGGCCCAGTAGATCATCATGCCCATGGTCGGCGTCTCGATATCGGTGAAGCCGAGCACCGACAGGGTGATCTCCATGCCGATCGACCAGATCATGTTGTTCATCGTGGTGGCAAAGACGATCGGCAGAACGTAGGGCAGGTGCTCCTCGGCGAGGATCTTGCGCATGCTCATGCCGGAATAGACGCTCTGGGTGGTGAACGGCCTGGTCTTGAGGCCGATCGCCACCGAGCGGATGAGGCGCGCATCGTAGGACCAGCCGAGCGAGGCCATGATGACGATCAGCGCGGTCCAGGTCATGCTGTCCTTCAGCACGAAATAGAAAAGGATCAGCAGCGGAAATTGCGGGATGACCATGACGCTGTCGTTGATCGCCATCAGCACCCGGTCGACCGCACCGCCGGCATAACCGGCGACGAGGCCGACGACCAGCGAGATGATGCGTGAGAGAAAAGCGACGCCGATGCCGAAATACAGGGTGTTGCGAAGGGCGGTCGTCAACTGCCAGAAAACGTCCTGGCCGCGCGATGTCGTGCCGAGCCAGTAATCGCCATCGGGCGGCATGTCGGGTGGCAGGAGATAGATGTCCGTCGGGGCGTAGGGCGAGAAATAGGACAGGATGATCAATCCGACGATGACGGCAAAGAGCAGCAGGCCGCAGAGGAATTCCATATTCTGGCGGGCGAGGTCACGGATAATGGTAAACATGCTCTATTCCACCTTGATACGCGGGTCGATCAGCGGGCTCAGAATGTCGATGATGAACACCGCGGCGGCGACGCCGACGATCGACAAGGCGCTGAGGCCGAGCACCAGGCTGTAGTCGCCGGCATGCACGGCTGAAATCAGCAGGTTGCCGATGCCGGGATAGCCGAAGACGATTTCGGTGATGACGGTGCCGTTGAAGATCGCACCGAGCGACATGGCAAGCCCGGTGAACTGCGGCACCATGGCATTGCGGGCGATGTAGGAGCGGAGAATTTTCCGCTTCGGAACGCCGCCGAGCTCGGCGAAGACAACGTAGTCATCGGTGATGATGTTGGATACCAGCGCGCGCATGCCGATCAGCCAACTGCCGGTTCCGACAAGGATCAACGACATGGCCGGCAGGATCGAATGTTCGAGGATATCGAGGACCAGGGAAAACGACAGGTTGAGATTGGCGTTCATCTCATAGCCGCCATTGATCGGCAGCACCGGCCAGAGATAGCCGAACAGGATGAGCAGCACGAAGGCGAGAATATAATAGGGAATGGGAAGCAGGGCGATGCAGACGAGGCTGACGGCCTTCAGCACCGTATTCTTCCGGTAATAGCCGGCGAGCGCGCCGATCGCATTGCCGAGCACGAAGGTGATCAGGGTGGAGACCGTCATCAGCCCGATCGTCCAGGGCAGGGACCGCAGAATGATGGTGGAAACGGGTGTGGGAAAAGCCGACAGCGAGGGGCCGAGATCACCGGTCGCAAGCCGCAGCCAGAAATGCAGATATTGCTGCCAGATCGAGCCCTCCATGCCGTAAAGCTCGCGCAGTGACTGGCGCATCAGTTCGATCGCATTCGGATCGGACTGCCCCATCTGGGTAATGGCGCCGATGCTTTCTTCGACCGGATCGATCGGGGTCAGGTGGGTGACGAAGAATGTGATGCTGACGCCCAGAAAGACGACGAGCAGAAACTGACCGAACCGCTTCAGTACAAAGATCAGATAGGACGTCATAGAGCAGTGGTTCCTCTCTGGTTTCCTTTCATCGATGGGACAGCATCGACGGGAAAGGATCGACGGGCCGATGCCCGTCGATAAGGGGGCCGGCGCGATGGCTGCGCGCCGGCGTTGGGAGGATTATTTCGGTTGAGCCGGCTTCAGTTTGACCATCATCAGCCTGGAGTTCGCCCAATTCGGCACCGGGTCTGTGTAAGGGTCAGCAATCGTCGGGTAGCCAGTCCAATAGGTCGTATCCATCGAGGTGAAGACGTTATAGGACATCAGCGGGATCGTCGGCATTTCGCGGGCGGCCAGCTTCAGATAATCCTTGCCGAGCTCGATGCCCTTGGGATCGTCGGCGCTGATGCCGCGAATGGTCTCGATGATCTTGTCGAGCTCCGGATTGCTCCAGCGCTGCCAGTTGCGCGGCGGCTGAACGTCACCCTTCTTGGCCACGAACTGTGAGTGCCAGCTGTCGAGGAAGAACGACAGGTCGGGATCGCCGCCCCAGGTCTCGACGCTCCAGGCAATCGCCACCTGGAAATCGCCGGGCTGCAGCGCAACCTGCCACAGGCTGGTCGTCGGCACGGCTTTGGCGTCGATGCCGAAGGCTGCCCATTGCTGCGCGATCAGGGTGCCGGCCCGGGTGAAGACCGAGCGCGAATCGCCCTCGACGGTCATCCGGATCCTGAACGGCTTGCCGTCCGGGGTCATCCATTTGCCGCCGGCCTTCTTGAAGCCTGCCTTTTCGAGCAGTTCGCCGGCAGCCTTCGGATCCGGCTTCCACCAGCCATAGCCGAATGCGGTGCTGATTGCCTCAGGGTCGGTCGGGATCTGGTCCTTGAACTTCGGCTGCTTGCGCAGAAGATCGGCGACCTGCTGGCCGATGCTGGGATCATAGGGCTTGATCTTTTGCTTGCCGGTGTCGATTTCGAAATCCTTCAGCCAATCCTGCATCGGCGCCTGATAGTCTTTCATGGCGATTGCTGTCGGCGGTACGCCGAGCGCCGAGAGCGTCGCAGCGCCGCGGTAGCTCGCCATGTCGACGGCCTTGATGTCGATCAGCAGGGCGAGCGCCCAGCGCACATCAGGATTGTTGAAGGTTGGGTCCTGGGTGTTGAAAATCACCGCCGGAAGTGTCGGATCCGGATGGGCGAAGGGGAAGCCCGGGAACCAGGTCTCGATCGACTTGGATTTTTCCTTGAGGGTGAACATGCCCTCAGGCGTGTTGTCGTGGATGATATCGAGATTGTGCTCGAGCTGAGCGATGGTGCGTTTATCCGGCGGACCCGGATCGGTATAGGTCACATATTTCGGAGCCGGCTCGCCGAAGCGCGCCAGCGACGTCTTCTGCCAGTCTTCACGCTTTTCCCAGGTGTACCATTTGCCCTGGGGATCGTAAGCCTTGAGCTTGTAGGCGCCGAGCGAGACGGGGTTGGCGAAATCGTAGCGGATCGGATCGGCGACTTTCTCGAACACATGCTTGGGCATGATCCAGGCGCCGTTCCAGCGCACGGTGAACAGGGCATGGAAGCGCGAATTGGGCTTCTTCAGCTTGAACACCACCGTCTGGGGATCAGTCGCCTCGACGCTTGCCACCTGAACCGAGAAGGCAGCACTCCAGACCATGCCGGGATGATCCATCTGCGTCTTGACGGTATAGACCACGTCGTCGGCCGTGAACTCGACGCCGTCGCTCCAGAAGAGCCCCTTGCGCAGTTTCACGGTCATCTCGGTGAAGTCGGCATTATATTGCGGCTTGTCGGCGGCCAGGGAACTGTCCCAGGTCGAGCCGCCAAGCCCTTGTTCGGGGTCGATATACCAGAGCGTATCCATGGTCAGCTGCTGCAGGCCGGTGGAAACACCGCCGCCGCCATTGACCCAGATATTGAACCAGCCCGGATTCTTGATCGTCCCTTCCGGATTTTCGACGATGAGCGTCTCCTTGCGGGGCAAGGAGGTATAGTCATCGGCCTTGGCCGCCGCTGTCAGGCCGAGTGCGGCCAGCGCGACGCCAAATGCGAGCCTCTTCCACTGTTGCATGAACTCCTCCCTAGAAAGCGACGATACGGCGGCCGCAAAGGCACGCATGGGCACGTCGCGGTTGTCGGTTCGCGAAAGCATCAGGACTTGAAACACTCAAGGTCCAAGGCTCTAGCCAACCATCCCTTCAACCCGCCTGCCTCCTCGCAGTCGAGCCGAATCTCTTCAGCCGGGGGCCAATGGGCCTTACCCGGCGGCGGCTGTCAGACCGACAGCCGAATGACGTTGTAGGACAGCGGCTTCAGCGCCGCCCGCAACCTGCCGTCCTCGATCTTCGCAGTCTGGACATTGACCGGCGCGACCGTATCCTGCCGCGCAGCCGTGTTGACGGCTAGCAGATCGCTATGGGTCATCTCCACCTGCTCGATGACGCTGGCGGTCCCAAAACCTTCCAGGCGCACGTCGAAATCCAGTGCCGTCTGCGGATGACGGTTGACGGCAAAGAAGGTCAGCGTCTTGCCATCCTCGGAATGGACGGCGGAGACGTCGAGATAGGGGACGTCGTTCTCCTCGTCGCTGTCATAGGTCGGGCCATCGACGACCAGCTGCAGTGCCGATCCACGGCCATATCTTGAGGCGTAGTAGAAGGGGTAGTAGATCGTCTGGCGCCAGGCGGCCCCGCCGTCATCGGTCATGATCGGGGCAATAACGTTGACGAGCTGGGCGATGCAGGCGATGCGCACCCGGTCGGAACGGCGGATGAAGGTATTCAGGATGCCGCCGACCTGCAGCACGTCTTCGAAATTATAGACGTCTTCAAGCAGATGCGGCGCATCCGGCCATTCGTCGCGCGCCAGGATTTCCTTGTCCTGCTGGTTGGAATGATACCAGACGTTCCATTCGTCGAAGGAAATGCCGATCGTCTTCTTCGAGCGCTTCTTCGCCTTGATATAGTCGATCACGCCGCCGATCGTGGTGATGTAACGATCGAGCTTGGTCGCCCGGGCGAGATAATTGAGGGTGTTCTTCTCGCGGTTGGCAAAATACATATGCAGCGAGATATGGTCGGCACTGTCGTAGCACTGTTCGAGGACTTGAGCCTCCCAATCCGGATAGGTCTTCATATCGGAATTGGACGAGCCGCAGACCACCAGTTCGAGCGACTTGTCGAAGCCGCGCATGGCCTTGGCCGTCTCGTCGGCCAGCCGGCCATATTCATAGGCCGACTTGTGGCCGACCTGCCAGGGGCCATCCATCTCATTGCCGAGGCACCACAATTTGACATCGTGCGGATTGGCCCAGCCGTGCTTGCGGCGCAGATCGGAATAATAGGTGCCGCCCGGATGATTGCAATATTCGAGGAAATTGCGGGCGGCATCGAGGCCGCGCGAGCCGAGATTGACGGCGAGCATCGGCTTGGTGTTGGCCTTCTTGCACCAGTCGACGAATTCGTTGACGCCGATCTGATTGGCTTCACGGGTGCGCCAGGCAAGGTCGAGGCGAACCGGGCGCTCCGACCGCGGGCCGACGCCATCTTCCCAATTATAGGCCGAAACGAAGTTGCCGCCGGGGTAACGGCAGTAGGGCGTGTCGAGATCACGCACCAGATCGAGCACGTCGCGGCGGAAGCCGTCCTCGTCGGCTGTCGGATGTCCGGGCTCGTAGATGCCGCCGTATATCGCTCTGCCGAGATGCTCGAGAAATGAACTGTAGAGCCTGGCGTCAATGGTCGCGATGCGGAAATCGCGGTGGGCAACGACATTGGTTTTCAACGGATCCTCCCGTTTATGTATCAGAATTTTTGTTTTCTTGCCTCCAACTTGATATCAGGAATGTCGTTCTGTCAACCGACCGGTGTTTTTAATCATACTAATATAATTTCCTGAAAAACAATTTAATTACAATGCATTGTCTATATTTTATGGTCTGCTAATTTGAAAAAGAAATGAAATTTGAAATCACGATTTATGATATCGATTTTCAGACATGAAGCCGCATGATGATATCGCGGCCGTGATTTCCAAAGCTGCGGCCGAAAATATTGACGCCGCCGGTATGGCCGGCATTCTCAGCGATGCCGACGCGCAGGCGGATGGACGAGTGCTGGCCGAGCGCCAGGTCGCCGAGCGTGACATTCGATGCGGCGACACCGTCGATGAAGGTTCCCCGCGTCGAGATGCGCCAGGTCTTCATTGCCCCATATTGCGAACCTTCGAGCTTCCACCAGGCCGGCGTGAAGGCGCCGCGCTTGTCGCCGTAGTCGCCGGGCGAGGTCCAGGTGCCGATCGCCATGCCGTTGACCCACAGGGTGATATCGGAAGGCCAGTCCGCATTGGTGCCGGGCACTTCCGACGACAGCTCCATCGAAAATTCGATGGCGCGGATATCCTTGTTCAACACCTTGGCATTGTTGGGGAATTTATACTCGACATAGCCCCGGCCGAACCAGACGAGCCCGGCCTGCATGCGCTGCGGATCAAGGAAATAGTCGGGAACATCGAGAGGGCCGATGACGCTCTCGGTCGAGCAAAGGCCGCATGGCGCATGCACGTCGCAGCTGGTGTAGAGCCCGACAGGCATCTCGACTTCGATGATATTGTTGGCCCGTTGCGCGGCACTTTCCTCAAAGCTGATCAGGATTTCGCTATAGACCGCCGAGCAGATCTTCTGGTTTCCCTTGCGGGCCTTGGCCAGCCGCGACTCGACGAGCCCGGCTTCTTCCAAAATCTGGATACCGGTGGCGACGGTGGATTGCGGGAGAGAAAGCGCCTGGGCAATATCATTGATATTCGTCGGCCCTTTGGCGCAGAGCAGCTTCAGCATCTCAACCCGCGCCGGCGCCGAAAGAGCCCGTATCGCCGTATTATTCTCACCGGCGGCAATCGTCAAAAACGAACGTTCCATCATTCCCCCACTATTTCCGATGAAATGATGTATATCGGAAATTATGATACATCAAGGGGAGCAGTGCCGAATGGTGTTGGTATCCGAGAACAGTCACGCGTCAAAGTCCGGCTGTGACGATCAAGAGTGCCAGACGTCACTGCGACGTGGGTCGAAGTCGCCTTTCTCAGGGGATGCAGGCTGTCGCTGGAGGAATGAGATTCGTTTTAACCGCAGCGCATGCTTTTCCAGCAGATGCCATGAAAGCCAGCCGAGCAACCACGCTGTCGGCAGGGAAAGCGCTAAGACCGCCCACCACGTGCTGTACTCGCCGAGGGCATGGTTCATCGTCTGCTCCACTGGCCAGCCATAGAGATAGGTCCCGTAGGAGGCGTCGCCCAAGCGTTCGAGAGTCGGCAGGCGTATCACCGGCGAGGTTGCGATGTAGATAAGCGGATAGGCGAACAACATGCGGCCGTAAAGATAGCCGGGCCAGAAGACGAGGCAGAGCATACCGAGCGCTACGAAGATCAATGCCAGGACTATATTGGGCTGCCGCTTTTCCATCACGAACCTCAGAAGCGAACCGCAGAAGAAGTAGGGAGCGATAAAAGTAAAATCCGTCAGGAACCGTATCTTTGGCCACGGATGATCGAAGAAAAGCTGCCAGGTCACGCCTACGGCGAGGGCAAGTGCCATCAGCGGGGCTCGCAGAAGCCCGATTACCATTAATCCGGCGACGATGAGGTAGCAGAAGATTTCCTGCCCGATCGTCCAAAGAGAGCCGTTGACCGAGGTGGCAAGCCAAGAGATGGCGGGGTCATAAAACTGCACATGCGGCAGGGTCATGCCAAAGTTCGGGTCGAGCAACGAATGCAGTGTCGTCTTCATATGAAGCGACTTGAGCAAGTAACCACTGACGCCCAACGGGCTGTACAAGGCGCCCAAGACATAGACGCTGAGCAGCGTACAGACGATAAATGCCGGGTATATTCTCAGCGCCCGCCTCCAGAGAAAACCACCCGCGCTGCCGAACTGCGCGCTCTGCGTGACGAGGAAGCCGCTGCTGATGAAAAACACATAGACGCCGAAGAGGCCAAGGATATTGCCCTCTCCGAGCAAACGCTCAAAGGGCTCGTTCGCCGAGGTCTTTTCCGAGATAAGGAAGGCATGCGAGAAGATTACCGTGGAGGCTGCCACGAGCCTGATCATATTGAAGTTCGGGTAAAATGCCTTCTTGATTTCGCGCTCGTGCATGGAGCCTCCCGCACTTTTGCAGTTTAACTATTCATTAAGATAAGTTTTGAATGTTGTCACGCGCCGTAGTGAAACGGGGTTGAGCCGAGATAATCTCCGATCCGCCAAAATGCGCCTCTCACAAACCCTTGTTGTTCTACGAATGATCTCTCCTGGCCTGACACGGCATATACAACGGGCACTGCATTATACTTGGCGGTTGGGTTCTGATGAGAATGCTTGGCTCGAGCTTTTCACAACGAGAGCAAAGCTTCGCTTATCAGCGGGAGCGGTTAGAAGAGATACCGGCAGCGCAGGATCCGGGCATGTGGGATACGAAACGAGTTGAAGAAATCAGATAATGCGATCTGGCGGCCGGATTGAACTAGCAAAGAGGCGGCCTGAGATTGTGGTAATCTTCAGCCTGTTCGGCGATTGCGTCAGTGCCCGCTCGCCTTCGGCTGCAAGTCGGCATCCGTCAGTGTCCCCAAGAAGGCAACGATATCGTCGATCTCCGGATCGGTGAGGGCAGGTGCATCGCCCGGCTTCCTGCCGAAAGGCCGGTCCTGGTTGAGATTGGCCCAGTAGGCTTGCGGCAGGTCGTCATACTTACGGATCGTGCCGTCTGAATTTTTCGGATACCAGCGGCCGGGATCGCTGTCGCGGCTCGCGTAGAAGGAGACGACGTCGCGCAGCGTGTGGAAATAGCCGTTGTGGAAGAAGCTCTTTTTCAGCGCGACATTGCGCAGCGTCGGCGTGCGGAACAGGCCGCAATATTCGTTGTGTCCGGCGAGATCGCTACGCAGCGGGCCGCAGAGGCCGAGGTCGTGATAGTCGGGATCGGCGTTCGCCGGGATTGCCATGTTGCGGGGGGCGGCGAGCCCGAGGAAGCCGAAATCGGAAAAGAGCGGCGGCTCGCCGTCATTGGCCGGTTCGCTCAGATGGCAGCTCGAACAATTGCCTTTTTCCGGATCCTCGAACAGCTGCCGCCCGTGCAATTCCTGCGCAGTCAGCGTCGCCTTGCCGGCGAGAAAGGCGTCGTAGCGGCTGGAATAGGGATAAAAATCCGGGCCGCTTTGTTCGAAGGTGGCGAGCGCCTCGGCGACGGCATCGAAGGTATCCTCAGGATTGCCGAACACCGCCGCGCCGAACGCTGCCTTGATGGCATCGGCACAGGCCGTCTTGCGCAGCTTGGCCGCCACCTCGGCTGCATCCTTGTTGCCCATCTCGAAGGGCGAGAGCAGCGGGATCTTCGCCTGCTCGGCGCCGTGATCGACCCGGCCATCCCAGGTCAGGCCGCCGGTCGGGCCGTTGTCGACGCTTTCGTCGCCCTCGTCCTCGGAATCGTAATAATGCTCGGTGAAAGCAGGCACCGCTTGCAGATAGCGCAGCGCCGGAACGGCGCGCAGGCCTGGCTGGTTCATATCCTTGCCGCCGATTTCGACCGGCTTGGCCGAGGCCGGGCCGAAGGCGTGAGCGGGATCATGGCAGGAGGCACAGGCCTGCAGGCCGGAGGCCGACAGCGAGGCGTCGGAGAACAGCTTGCGGCCAAGCGCGGTCAGTGTCTCGACCCGGGCGAAGGCCTCGGCGCGGGACATCGGGCCGGGATGTACGCGGAAAGCCGCCGCCGCGCTGCTTTGCCGCAGCGGCAGAATGGCCAGAGAGAGCGCTGCAGCAACGATGCCGACCGCCAAGGCGGAGCGCGCAAGCCAGATGGTATTCGTGGTCATGATAAGGATTCCAATGACTTGGCATTCGTTTCCTTGATGATCGAACCTCGCTGCAACAAATTGATGACAGCCGTTCTCCCGCCGCCTCGCGACAGGCCCATGTCACAAAGTTGATAGATGCCGGGAATAGCGTCGGATCGTCCCCGTGCTCCCTCTAGCCAACGCCGCCAGCCATGAGGTACCCCCGTGAAAAGACTGAAACTCCTTCACTCCATCTGTCTCGCCGGATCGGCGATGCTGCCGCTTGCCATGGCGACGGCCGCCCATGCGGCGCCCGCCGGTTACGATAAGATCGACAACATCGTCGTCATCTATGCCGAAAACCGCAGCTTCGATAATCTCTATGGCAGCTTTCCCGGCGCCGATGGCCTTGCCAATGTCAGTGCCGAGCAGGCCCGCCAGCTCGACCGCAACGGCCAGCCGCTCGCCGAACTGCCGCCGGCCTGGGGCGGCCTGACAGCCAAGGGCGTGACGCCTGCCGTCACCGAAGCACAGTCGGCCCATTTGGCCAATGCCAGCTTCGCGATCGACGATCCGAAGGGGTTTGCGCAGGCGCCGTCGGTTATCACCCGCGATCTCTGGCACCGCTTCTATCAGGAGCAGATGCAGATCGACGGCGGCAAGAACGACAAGTTCGTCGCCTGGGCCGATTCCGGTAGCCTGGTCATGGGCCATTACGACGGCTCGATCCTGCCGATGTGGCAGGTGGCGAAGAAATACGTCATCGCCGACAACTTCTTCCAGGGCGCCTTCGGCGGTTCGTTCCTCAATCACTTCGCGCTGATCTGCGCCTGCGCCCCCTATTATCCCGATGCCGACAAGAGCCCGGCCAAGCCGGTGATCGCCAAGGTCGATGCCGACGGCACTTCGCTTGTGGTGGCCGACAACGCCCCGAAGTCGGCGCTGGACGGCGCCCCGAAATTCGTCTCCGACGGTGCGCTGACGCCCGATTTCTACGCCGTCAACACCATGCAGCCACCCTACCAGCCGAGCGCCAACCCGCCGGCCAAGGATGGCGACCAAGCCTATGCCGATCCGACGGCGGCAACGACGCTACCGCCGCAGCATGCGGTGACCATCGGCGACCTGATGTCGCTGAAAGGCATCGACTGGGCGTGGTACGGCGGCGCCTGGCAGGCGGCCCTCGACGGCAAAAACGCCACGCCGGTGCCGAACTTCCAGTTCCACCACCAGCCGTTCAACTATTTCGCCAATTTCGCGCCCGGCACGCCGGCACGGGCCGAACATCTGAAAGACGGCGGCCTTGGCGGCGAGGCCTTCCTTGGAGATATCGACGAGGGCAAGCTGCCGGCGGTCTCCTTCTACAAGCCGCAGGGCAACCTCAACGAACATGGCGGTTATGCCGATATCTCGAGCGGCGACCAGCATCTTGCCGATATCGTCTCCCATCTCGAAAAGAGCCCGCAATGGGGCCATATGCTCGTGATCGTCACCTATGACGAAAACGGCGGCTTCTGGGATCACGTCGCGCCGCCGAAGGCCGACCGCTGGGGGCCGGGCAACCGCATTCCGGCCTTCATCATCTCGCCCTTCGCCAAGGACGGCACCGTCGATCATACCCAGTACGACACCACCTCGATCATCCGCTTCATCACCGCGCGTTACGATCTGCCGGTGCTGCCCGGCATCGTCGCCCGCGACAAGGCGCTTGGTGATAACGGCCGGCCGCCGATGGGAGACCTCACAGCCGCGCTCGACCTGATGCATTGACAATTGCGGGCGGCCCCGGTGTTGACCGGGGCCGCCCGCCTTCCGTGCATGCCGTCACCGGCGCAGCAGCGGCCGCAATGTCGCCTGGGTTTCCTTCAGCAATGGCAGATAGCGCTCCTTCATCTCGGCGGCCGGGACGAGGGCGGCCGGCGCCCCGATATTGATCGCCGCAACCGTTTCACCGCGGTCGCTTTCCACAGGCACGGCGATCGAGCAGAGGCCGACCTCCAGCTCCTGATCGATGATGGCATAACCCTCGGCGCGGACCCGGCGGAATTCGGCGATCAGCTCGTCCGGATCGGTCTTGGTATTCGCAGTGTTTTGCTTCAGCTCGCTGCGGGCAAGGATGGCGCGCGCCTCGTTCTCGGTAAGGGCCGCCAGCAGCACGCGGCCCATCGAGGCGCAATAGGCCGGCAGGCGGCTGCCGGGGGTGAGATTGATCGACATGACGCGGCGCTGCGAGGCGCGGGCGATATAGACGATTTCGGTGCCGTCGAGCACCGAGGCCGAGGCGCTCTGGCCGGCCTTTTCCGAGAGATGATCGAGATGCGGCTGCAGCAGCGCCGGCAGCGGCGTCGCCGCGAGATAGGCATGGCCAAGCCGGAGGATCTTCGGCGTCAGGGTGAAGAACTTGCCGTCATAATCTGCATAACCGAGCTCGGCCAGCGTCAGCAGCGAACGGCGCACGGTGGCGCGGTCGAGCTCCGTCAGCTTGGCGGCCTCGGCGATCGACAGCCGCTGGCGCGTTTCGCCGAAGGCCTCGATGACTTTCAGGCCGCGGGCAAAGCCGCTGACAAAATCCGTTTCGCGCATCGGGCGAGTTCTCCAATCGATCCATCCATTCTGTGCGATATACGAACAAAAGTCAAATAACGCACAAATTTCTTGCCGTCCGTCGCCTCGGGCTTTATGGCTGACGCTGGAGAACCTGATCTAGCCAAGGAGAAATCCCGCATGGACAAGACAGTCAGGAGCACGGCGGAGGCCGTCTCCGAGATCGGTGATGGCGCGACCGTCATGATTGGTGGTTTTGGTGGTTCGGGCGCGCCGATCGAGCTCATTCATGCCCTGATCGACAAGGGCGCCAAGGGCCTCACCGTGATCAACAACAATGCCGGCAACGGGCGCATCGGTATCGCTGCGATGATCGACGCAGGCATGGTCAGAAAGATGATCTGCTCTTTTCCGCGTTCGTCGGACCCACGCGCCTTCACCGACAGATATCTGGCCGGTCAAATCGAGCTCGAGCTGGTGCCGCAGGGAACGCTGGCCGAACGTATCCGCGCCGGCGGGGCCGGCATTCCGGCTTTTTATACGCCGACGGGCTATGGCACCGAACTTGCCGAGGGCAAGGTCATCGCCGAATTCGATGGCCGCCATTACGTGCAGGAGCGCTGGCTGAAGGCCGACTTCGCCATCGTCAAGGCTGAGATCGGCGATATCCAGGGCAATCTCACCTACAACAAGGCCGGCCGCAACTTCAATCCGCTGATGTGCATGGCGGCGGCGAAGACCATCGTCCAGGTCTCGTCGATCGTGCCGGCCGGCGGCATCGATCCCGAGCATGTGGTCACACCCGGCATCTTCGTCGACCGCGTCGTCGCTGTTATCAGTCCCCAGCAGGAAGAAGAACTCATTCGAGCCGGAGTGGCCTACGTATGACCGTCAACACCCGTCCCATCAACACTCGGGAAGACATCAAGCTTTCCAATGCGCAGATCGCATGGCGCGCCGCCCAGGATATTGCCGACGGCGCCTATGTCAACCTCGGCATCGGCTTTCCCGAAATGGTTGCCCGCTATCAGCCGCCCGGCCGCCAGGCAATCTTTCACACCGAAAACGGCATCCTGAATTTCGGCGAGCCGCCGGCCGAAGGTGAGGAGGATTGGGACCTGATCAACGCCGGCAAGAAGGCGGTGACGCTGAAGCCGGGGGCGGCCTTCTTCCATCATGCCGATAGTTTCGCCATGGTGCGTGGCGGCCATCTCGACGTCGCCATCCTCGGCGCCTACCAGGTCGCCCAGAGCGGCGATCTCGCCAACTGGCGGGTGGGCAGCAAAGGCGTGCCGGCCGTCGGCGGCGCCATGGATCTCGTGCACGGCGCCAAGCAAGTCTGCGTCATCACCGAGCACGTCACCAAGACGGGCGAGCCGAAACTGGTGGAGAAATGCACCTTCCCGCTGACCGGTGTGGCCTGCATCACCCGCGTCTATACCAGCCATGCCGTCATCGACATCGTCGACGGACACTTCGTCCTGCGCGAGAAGTTGGCCGCGATGTCGCCGGAGGAATTGCAGGCGATAACCGGCGCGCCGCTCCATATCGACGGGCCGGTTGCCGATCTCGTCGTCCCGGAACTCTGAGGAAAAGCCATGACCGAAGCCTTTATCTGCGACTATATCAGGACGCCGATCGGCCGCTTCGCCGGCTCGCTATCCCAGGTGCGCGCCGACGATCTCGGCGCCATCCCGCTGAAGGCGCTGATGGAACGCAACACCGCCGTCGATTGGGAAACCGTCGACGATGTGATCTTCGGCTGCGCCAACCAGGCGGGCGAGGATAACCGCAATGTCGCGCGCATGTCGGCCCTCTTGGCCGGCCTGCCGATCGCTGTCCCGGGCACGACGATCAATCGGCTCTGCGGCTCCGGCATGGATGCGGTAATCACGGCGGCGCGCGCCATCCGCGCCGGCGAGGCCGAGCTGATGATTGCAGGCGGCGTCGAGAGCATGTCGCGCGCACCCTTCGTCATGCCGAAGGCCGAGACGGCCTTTTCGCGGGCCGCCGAAATCCACGACACCACCATCGGCTGGCGCTTCGTCAACCCGCTGATGAAGAAGCAATATGGCGTCGATTCGATGCCGGAGACCGGCGAGAACGTCGCCGAAGATTACAAGGTCAGCCGCGAGGACCAGGATGCCTTTGCGGTGCGCAGCCAGGCGAAGGCCGCCGCCGCCCAGGCAAGCGGCCGGCTGGCGAAGGAGATTACTGCGGTGACCATCCCGCAGCGCAAGGGCGATCCCGTCATCGTCGACAAGGACGAACATCCGCGGGCGACGACGATCGAGACGCTGGCGAAACTTGCCACCCCTTTCAAAAAGGAAGGCGGCACGGTGACTGCAGGCAATGCCTCCGGCGTCAATGACGGGGCGGCGGCGCTGATCGTCGCTTCCGAAGCGGCGGCGCGAAAATCTGGTCTGACGCCGATCGCCCGCATCCTCGGCGGCGCGGCTGCCGCCGTTCCGCCACGGGTAATGGGTGTCGGCCCGATCCCGGCCTCGCGCAAGCTGATGGCCCGGCTTGGCATGACCCAGGAACAGTTCGACGTCATTGAACTCAACGAAGCCTTCGCCAGCCAGGGGCTGGCGGTGCTGCGCACGCTCGGCATTGCCGATGACGATCAGCGGGTGAACCGCAATGGCGGCGCGATCGCGCTCGGCCATCCCCTCGGCATGTCGGGTGCCCGCATCACCGGCACGGCGGCGCTGGAGCTTCGGGAGACCGGCGGGCGATATTCGCTGTCGACGATGTGCATCGGCGTCGGGCAGGGGATTGCGATCGCGCTCGAAAGGGTTTGAGGCCGGTCGAAGAAGGCGCTTGCGTCGGTTCGCCAGCAGCCCTCGGCCAGTTGCGCGGCATATCAGCCTTCTGTAAAAATCGGGTATGCTGATCCGACCCACAGACAACGACGATCGAGGCGCCATCTGGAGGATCATTTCTCCGACGATCCGCGCCGGCGAAACCTATGCGCTCGACCGCGATCTCCCCGAAGCCGATGCGCTCGCCTACTGGATGGGGCCGGACCGCGAGACCTTCGTCGCCGAAGAGGACGGGGTCATCCTCGGCACCTATTACATCAAGGCCAATCAGGCCGGCGGCGGCCGCCATGTCTGCAATTGCGGCTACATGACCGATGCAGCCGCCAGCGGCCGTGGCGTCGCGCGCTTGATGCATCAACATTCCCTTGAGCACGCGCGCGCCAGAGGCTTTCGCGCCATGCAGTTCAATTTCGTCGTCAGCAGCAACCGCCGCGCCGTCCAGCTGTGGCAATCCCTCGGCTTCGAAATCGTCGGCCGCCTTCCCGGCGTCTTCCTTCATCCGACCGAGGGTTATGTCGACGCATTGGTGATGTTTCGGACTCTGTAGAACCGTAACGGCGAAAAAGATCTGAGTGCGCTGTCGAAATCGCCGCAGCCCGAACGTCTTTAGATCGCGAGGAGTGCGGCGGGTGAGCCGTATGCGTCGCGATCACTCTGTCGGCAGGGAGGTTATGAAGCCATGGGTGTTTCCTATCGTTGGGTCATCGTCGCCTTAGGCGCATTGATGTCGTGCGTGGCCATCGGCGCGATGTTCTCGCTAGCGATCTTTCAAGAACCGATCGCCACCGCCACCGGCTGGTCGCATGTCGGGATCGCCAGCGCGATGACACTGAATTTCATCGTCATGGGTTTTGGCGGTTTCCTCTGGGGCGCGGCCAGCGACCGCTTCGGCCCGCGTATCGTCGTGATGATCGGCTCTGTGCTGCTCGGCCTGGCGCTTGTGCTGGCCAGCCGCGCCGAGACGTTGCTGCAGTTCCAGCTGACCTACGGCATCCTAGTCGGATTGGCTGCCAGCACCTTCTTCGCCCCGATGATCGCGGCGACCATCGGCTGGTTCGACGAAAATCGTGGGCTGGCGGTGTCGCTCGTTTCCGCTGGCATGGGCGTCGCGCCGATGACCATCTCGCCCTTCGCGCGCTGGCTGATCTCGGCCTATGAGTGGCGGCCGGCGATGTTGATCATCGGCATTGCTGCCTGGGCGCTGCTCGTGCCGGCCGCCCTGCTGGTCAAGCGCCCACCGGCCGAGACCACTGAAGCCGGCGCTGCGTTCGCCGTCGACGGCGCCCAGCCACGGCTGTCGAAAGTCTTCCGGTCGCCGCAATTCATCGTGCTCGGCCTGACCTTCTTTGCCTGCTGTGCGGCGCATTCCGGGCCGATCTTCCACATGGTGAATTATGCGACGATCTGCGGCGTCGCCCCGATGGCGGCGGTCAGCATCTATAGCGTCGAGGGCCTGGCGGGCCTCGGCGGCCGGCTGCTCTATGGCAGCCTTGCCGACCGGATCGGGGTGAAGCCGGTGCTGGTCGCCGGCCTGCTGGTGCAGGCGGCAGCCCTCGCAACCTATCTCTTCGTCAGCGAGTTGACCCAATTCTATGCGCTCGCCATCGTCTTTGGCAGCGCCTATGGCGGTGTAATGCCGCTCTATGCGGTGCTGGCGCGGGAATACTTCGGGCCGCGCATCCTCGGCACCGTCCTGGGCGCGGCGACGATGCTCTCCAGCCTCGGCATGGCCTTCGGCCCCCTTATCGGCGGCTGGATATTCGACACGTTCGCCAATTATTCCTGGCTGTTCATCGGCTCGGCGATGGTCGGGCTCGGGGCCGCGGCAATCGCGCTGGCATTCCCGCCACTCGCCCGCCAAAAACCGCAACCGGCTTTCGGTGTGCCTTCGTGACGAGAAATCCGGCGGCCGTCGGCAACGACGGCTGCCGGAAAGATCGTTCTGCCCGCCTACGGGCGATACAAGTCTCCCGCTTTCGTGCATTGCCCTTCGCCGATTTCGGCTGATAGACTTCCCCAATCTGTTTCATCACCTATGTCCTTGGTTTTTCGGGAGACGGTCTTAGCCATGGTAGAACTTGCGCAATCGCTCGCATCGATCAAACTGCCGGATCTCTCCGGCAAGGCCGTGCTGATCACCGGCGCCTCGACCGGCATCGGGGCGGCGCTCGCCCGCGCCTTTGCAGCGCAGGGCGCCAAGGTCGGCATCCACTACAATGCCAGCCGCGAGCCCGCGGAGGCGCTTGCCGAGGAGATCAGGAGTGCCGGCGGCACCGTGCATCTGATCCAGGGCGACGTGTCGCGGGAAGGCGAGACCGAACGTGTCGTCGAGGAGACGGCAAAAACCTTCGGCCATCTCGACGGGCTTATCAACAATGCCGGCGGCATGCTGGGGCGCAAGCCGACCTCGGAATATACCGACGCGCATTATGCCGCGGTGATGGATCTCAACGCGCGCTCGGTGCTGGCGGCAACGCGGGCAGCCCATCCGTGGCTGAAAAAACAGGGTGGCTTCATCATCAACACCACCTCGATCGCCGCCCGCAATGGCGGCGGCAACGGGGCGATCCTCTATGCGGCATCGAAGGGCTTCGTCTCGACGATCACCCGCGGCCACGCCAAGGAATTCGTCGCCGACAGGATCCGCGTCAATGCCGTGGCGCCTGGAGTCATCGCCACGCCGTTCCACGAGCGTTATACCAATGACGAGCAGATGGAACTGCAGCGCAAGTCGATCCCGATGGGTTTCGTCGGCACATCGGAGAATTGCGTCGGCGCCTATCTCTTCCTCGCCTCGCCGACGCTGTCCGGCTACATCACCGGCCAGATCATCGAGGTGAATGGCGGCCAGTTGATGCCGTAAGCGCACCCTCCGGCCGGCAACACCGTTGCCTTTTCCCATTCATGAGGGAACTTTAGAACCGCCATTACGTTTCCCGCTTGGTCTTTTCATTGAGCGGGGCATCATGAGCTTTTCATTTTCGGAACTCGACTTCCTCAAGCCGGAGCTGGGGGCAGAGTATACGGGTTCCGGTACCCATTTCGCCGTTTTCTCGGCTCATGCGGAACAGATAGAGCTCTGCCTCTTCTCCCCCGATGGAAAAAATGAAATCGCCCGGATGCCGCTACCGAAACGCGAGGGCGACATCTGGTCCGGGTATGTCGCCGGGGTCGGGCCGGGCACCGTCTACGGCTATCGCGCCCATGGCCCCTATGACCCCAACGCCGGCCATCGTTTCAATGCCAACAAGCTTCTGCTCGACCCCTATGCCAAGCAGGTAACGGGCGACTTGCAATGGGACGACGCGCTGTTCGGCTATCAGATCGGCGAGGACGACCTTTCCTTCGACGATCGCGACAGCGCGCCCTTCACGGTCAAGGGCGTGGTGCAGGATCCGGACTTCGATTGGGCGGGTGAAGAGGCGATCCGCAGGCCCTGGCCCGACACCATCATCTATGAGGCGCATGTGCGCGGCCTGACGATGACGCATCCGAAAGTGCCGGACCGACTGCGCGGCACCTTTCTCGGCATGTGCAGCGATCCGATCATCGACCATCTCGTCAAGCTCGGCATCTCAGCGATCGAGCTTTTGCCGATCCAGTATTTCCTCGATGATCGTTATCTCCTCGAAAACAACCTCAAGAACTATTGGGGCTACCAGACGCTCGGCTTCTTCGCGCCGCAATCGCGCTACATGTCCGGCGACAAGATCACCGAGATCAAGACCATGGTGCGGAAGTTCCATGCCGCCGGCATCGAGGTCATCATGGATGTGGTCTACAACCACACCGCCGAGGGCAGCGAGAAAGGACCGACATTGTCCTTCCGCGGGCTCGACAATGCCAGCTACTACATTCTCTCGCCCGACGATCCCCGCCATACTTTCGATACGACTGGCACCGGCAATACGCTGAATGTCGCCCATCCGATGGTGATGCGCATGGTGCTCGACAGCCTGCGCTACTGGGTGGGCGTCATGCATATCGACGGCTTCCGCTTCGATCTCGCCAGCACGCTCGGACGGCAGGACCTGGAATTCGACCGCCAGGGTGGCTTCTTCGGCGCGATCCGGCAGGATCCGATTCTCTCAGGCGTCAAGCTGATCGCCGAACCCTGGGATATCGGCGAGGGCGGCTACCAGGTCGGGGGCTTCCCGCATCCCTTCCGTGAGTGGAACGACAAGTTTCGCGACGACGTGCGCCGTTTCTGGAAGGGCGATGGTGGCATGGTGTCGGAGGTGGCGGCGCGCGTCACCGGCTCGGCGCCGCAGTTCAATCATTCCGATCGGGGCGCCACCTCTTCGATCAATCTCCTGTCGGCCCATGACGGCTTCACGCTGACGGATACTGTGTCCTTCGACGACAAGCACAATGAGGCGAATGGCGAGGACAACCGCGACGGCCATTCGGACAATCATTCCGACAATATGGGCGCCGAAGGCGCAACCGACAATGCCGAAATCAATGCCGCGCGGGCGCGGCGCCGGCGCAACATGATTGCGACGCTGATGCTCTCCCAAGGCGTGCCGATGATTCTCGCCGGCGACGAGCTCGGCAATAGCCAGGGCGGCAACAACAATGCCTATTGCCAGGACAATGAAATCGGCTGGACGGGCTGGGATGGGCTCGACGATCCCTTCCTCGATTTTTGCCGGCAGGCCGTCGCCTTCCGCAAGGCGCATCCGGTCCTGCGGCAGGAGCGGTTCCTGACCGGCGAGACCAGCGAGGACGGGCGCATCGAGATCGCATGGTACAAGCCGGACGGCAACTTCATGGATGACGACGCCTGGAACGACGACGGGTTGCAAGTGCTCGGCGTCTATCTCTCAAGGAGCGCACTTGCACCGGAAACCGAGGTGATGGACGACCTTTTCCTAGTCTTCAATGCCGGCGGCGATTGCGAAATATACCTGCCCGAGGTGAACGGGCTGGAACACTGGTCGCGGATCCTCGACACCGGGACAGAGACCAACGCCTTCGAGGTGCACGAGCAAGACAATCCGGTCATCGTCTATGCCCAGAGCGTCGCCGTCTTTGCGCCGACAGGCCAGACCCAACCGCCGGAGGGGGCGACCAAGGCCCAGCGCCGCCGCTGGTTCCAGTTCGGTCGCAGGAGCAAGTAGCAGGTCGCAGAGAAGATGAATGCCGAAGCCATCACCGAACTTGGTCTCGTCTATGTCAGCGATACCGAACCAGGCATCCGCAGACGAAGGAAGGGCAAGGGCTTCAGCTATGTGATGCCCGACGGCACGACGCTTGCCGATGAATTGCAGCGGGCGCGCATCGGCGCGCTTGGTCTGCCGCCGGCCTATGAGAATGTCTGGATCTGCCTCTACGAAAACGGCCATCTGCAGGCGACGGGCATTGATGCGCGCGGGCGCAAGCAATATCGCTATCACAAGGAATGGCAGTCTTTCCGCAGTGCCGGGAAATTCCATCAGCTGATCGAGTTCGGCCGGGCGCTGCCGAAGATACGCCGCACTGTGCTGCGCCATCTCGACACCGGCACCGAGGATGTCAACGGCGTGCTGGCGGCCCTGACGACGCTGCTCGACGAGGCGCACTTGCGCGTCGGCAACCAGGCCTATGTCAGGGAAAACGGCACCTATGGCGCAACGACGCTGCTCAAGCGGCACTTGAAGATCGTCGACGGGCAGATCGAGCTGAAATTCCGCGCCAAGGGCGGCAAGCGCGTCCAGCGCAGTCTCAAACATCCCAGGCTGCAGAAGATCCTGGAGGAGATCGCGGACCTGCCCGGCCGCCAGCTTTTCGTCTGGAAGGATGAAAACGCTGCGCTGAAGCCGATCGATTCCGGCCGGCTGAACGCCTATCTGGCCGAGATATCGGGAATCCCGATTTCCGCGAAGACCTTCCGCACCTGGGCAGGGTCGCTGGCGGCCTTCGGAGCGGCGCGCGAGGCGATTGTCTGTGGTTCCAGGCCGACGGTAAAGCAGATGTCGGAGGCCTCGGCAGAGGCACTGCACAACACGCCGGCGATCTCGCGCTCGAGCTATATCCATCCGGCGATCATCGCGCTCGCCGGCAATGATCATCCGCTGATCGAGAGCAGCAACGCGCCGCTGCGGGGCTTGCGGGCCGAGGAAAACAGGCTACTTGATTTTCTCACACGCGAGATCGAGGAATGAGCCCCAGAAATTCGCCGGCATCGGACGTAGTCCTGACCCATCCCGACCGGCTCTATTGGCCGGACGAGGGTGTGACCAAGCAGGCGCTCGCGGACTATTATGCGGCGGTCTGGCCATTCATGGCGCCTTATCTCGTCAATCGGCCCCTGGCGCTGCTGCGTTTGCCGGACGGAATAAAGGGCCACCAGCGGTTTTTCCAGAAACATGCCTGGAAGGGCATGAATCCACATATCGAGGAGATCGCCGATCCGCAGGATATGGACGGTGAAAAGCTGCTGCGCATCGTCGATTTCAACGGCCTGGTGGCGCTGGTGCAATCGGCCGTGCTCGAAATTCACCCCTGGGGCGTAACGACCGATCATTGGGAAAGGCCGGATATGATCACCATGGACCTCGATCCCGGCGAGGATATCGCCTGGAGCGCGGTGATTTCGGCAGCGCTTGACGTGAAGGCACGGCTGGAGGCCCATGGTTTGGCTGCCTTCGTCAAGACATCAGGAGGCAAGGGGCTGCATGTTGTGTCGCCGCTCGCGGCGAAGGCCGGCTGGGCCGAGGTGAAGGATTTTGCCCATTCACTTGCAGAAAGCATGTCGGCTGACGCGCAGGAAAAATATCTGTCGACCGCGACGAAGGCCAAACGCAGCGGGCACATCTATATCGATTATCTCCGCAACGGCCGCGGCAGCACGGCGGTCGCGGCCTATTCGACGCGGGCACGACTGGGGGCTCCGGTTTCGATGCCGCTCGATTGGTCTGATTTGAACGAAGTCAGCGGCCCGGCCGCCTTCACGCTTGCCAACGTGCCGCAGCAATTGAAGACCCGGCCGAAGGACCCATGGGGCGATTTCTTCGATGCGGCCATGCCGCTGGAATGAACCGCTCTTCACTCACCCCGCGCTGTCGAGCTCGGGATAATGCCGGAAAATCCCGTCCTCGTTGAAGGCCAAGCGGCGAGGCGAAGCGAGATAGCGGGCGATGTTCGGACGCTTTTCCACTCGATCATGCAGGGCGAGCAGTGCCGGGTATTCCGCCTTGCGCTTCGCCATGGCTTTCGGAAACGCATAGGTCAAGCCCTCGATTATCTGGAAGAGCGAGAGGTCGACATAGGTGAGCGCATTTCCCACAATATGGTCGAGGCCGTCAGGGTTCTGCCGCAGAACACGCTCGAAATAACCAAGGAATTTCGGAATGCGATCGCGGATGAAGGCGGCGGAGCGGGCTTTCGCCTCTTGCTTCTGATCCTCGTAGTAAAGCGACGTGTCGATCGGGTGATGCGTATCATGCACCTCGGCGACGAAATCGGTGATGGTGAGCTGCAACCCGTTGGCGACATGGCGAAGGCCTTCGTCCTCAGGCGCAAGGCCGAGTTTCGGGCCGAGGTAAAACAGGATGTTGGCGACATGCGGGATAATCAGGTCGCCGTCCTTCAGGAAAGGCGGGGCGAAGGGAATATGCGGTTCGCTTTCGCTATCCATGAGGGCGAACATGGCGTCCGTCCCCCGCGTAGGCTCGCGGGTGACGTCGGCATAGTCGGCGCCGGCTTCCTCAAGCGCCAGCCGGACGAATTCGCCGCGGCCTTGCAGGCCGTCCCAATAATAAAGCTCGTATGCCATGGTGCTCATTTCTTCGGTTGACGATCGAAGTCTTTTCGCAGTTCGTCCTTGGCTTTTTCAAGGGTGCCGCGCCGCTTTTTCGTCAGCTGGTCGCCGGCGCGGTTGATGTAGAAGGTCAGCATCGACATGGCCGCCCGGAACGGGCTCGACTTGCGCCGATGGCTCTCCTCGGCCGAGTGCTTGACGGAGCGGGCGATCTTCTTCGGATCGTCCGATTTGAACACGCCTTCCTTCAGGTCCATGGCATCGCTGTGTTCAGTGACATCTCGCGACCATTTTTTCTTCGACTTGGCCATGTCTAAAAATCCTTTGTCGGATGCGGCCGGCGGCAGATCACCGCCAGTCGCACCTTTTGTTAGTGGTGGCTGTGGTGTTCATGACGCTTGCGCGTCGCGGCCGCCTTCTTCGCCGAAGCTGACCGTTCCTCCTTCGAGCGCGCGGCGGATGCAGCGCCGCCGATGTGACCACCCTTTTCGGCGGAGCCGTGCGTATCCGTCTTGCCGCGGCCGGAACCGGATTTATTGCCGCCGCCGCTTTCCTTGTTGACCGTCGCCCAGGCACGCCGCTCAGCCTCTTTCTCGGAGACGCCGCGATCCTCATAGCCCTCCTCGATGTGCTCGGCCTTGCGCTTCTGCTTGTCTGTATAGTCGGATTTGTCACCTCTCGGCATCGTCGCCTCCAATGGTGTGCAAAGGGATCAAACTGGTGCTGAGGCCGAAAGTTCCGGCGGTAGGGTCGCTCGGATATCGGAACGAAAGCCGCGTTCGCTCCATTCCAGATGGGAAAACCGCCCGCAAACAGGAGCCGAGAACATGGAAAACCACATCGTCAAAGCCGATGGAAACGGCGCGATCGACGTCAACGGCCAAGTGTCACCGGTTACCTATACCGTCAGCCTCAAGGAGCACTCCTACGAGGTCGACATCCGCCTGATGGCGCCGCGTGACTGGTTGCTGCAAAGAGGTTTCGAGCGGGATGCCGTTCTGGTCAGCCAGAGCGGCGCGCGTATTCCCGTCTATCACGATGGTGCCAACCATCACGACAGCGGCCGCCTTGATCCCGCCGACACGATCTCGATCGAACTGACGGCGCGCGACGACAGCTGCACCAGTGAGGTGGATCTGATGCGCAAATATCCCGAATTCGACGGCGCCGCTCTTGCGTAAAACGAGCTGGGAGGATGCCTGCGACCTGTTATTTTCGATAGAGCTTTTGCGATGCAGCGAAGGCACGGCCAATGTCGAAGGAGCGCGGCTGCACCGGTGCGCGGGGATCGCGGAAAATCAGCCCGACGAGATTGTCGACGACAAGGATGAAGCCGAGCGCGAGACCGAGGTAGAGCAGTGCGGCGATGATGAGGAGCGACATCTCCATCCCTCTAGACGAGCGCGGTCGAAGAGCGGCCGCTGGCTGCGACGAGCGGGACGGAGAGGATATCGGACTGGCCGTCGTTCATGGCAACTTCCCCGGTTTCGCCATAAACAACCGGTGTATGTTCTGGTTCCCGGTTAACGGGCGAGGGCTCAACTTTTTTGGGAAGCTTCAAAACTTGCAGCGTCATCCGGCCTCTGTTCACCCCGCGTGGAAGCCCACCTTTCAAATTCCATATAGCGCAACTAATTCAATCGTATGACGAAAACCATCAAAGGGCGCCGCGACGACGCCCTTTTTTAATCCAAGTGCTCGGTATTCAGGTTCAGAGCGCCGTTTTGCGGCTCGCGGTCCGTTTCGGCGCCGGTGTCACGACGCCGTTGGTCTTGCTGCCGGCGACGCTGCGCTTCGCCTTGGGCTTGACTTCCTTCCCATCGGAAGAGGCAGCAGAGCCTTCGAGCGCTTCGCGCTCGTGTCGTGCCTGTTCCCAATGGATGGATTCTCGCCCGGTCGGATAGCCCTCTTCTTCCCAGAGGGCATATGCACGCTTTTTGATCCACTCGTCTCGAGTTTCTGCCATCGCTGATCTCCAGTCACATGATGCGGTCGTTCGAACGCGATACTGCCTGGATGGTTCCAGATGAACGGAGCTGTTTCAAGCGAAATCGCCCCCACAACCGGAAATATTTCGCAATGCAGCATAATAGGGTTGAGAAGAGGCGCTCAGCGCGCCCCAAACTCCGCCGCCTTGTGCAGATCTGACACGAACTCCAGCCGCAGCCTGTGCCGTTCTGCCTCGTCGCGAATGCGCAAGAGATAGGAGGGGTGGATGGTGACCAGCACAGGCGAATGGTTTGCCGGCTGCAGAATATGGCCGCGCGCCGGCGTCAGCTTCACCTTCGGCCCGAGCAGCGCATAAACCGCGCTTGCGCCGAGCGCCACGACGAGTTTCGGTTGCAGGATGTTGAGCTCGGCGCCGAGCCACCAGGCGCAACGCCGGATCTCGCCGGCATTGGGTTTTGCATGCAGCCGCCGTTTGCCCCGCGGCGTGAACTTGAAGTGCTTGACGGCATTGGTGACATAGCAGCGCTGGCGGTCGAGACCCGCCTCTTCCAGACAGTGATCGAGCAACTGGCCGGCGGGACCGACAAAGGGCTTTCCGGTCAGATCCTCCCGATCGCCCGGCTGTTCGCCGACGAGGACGATCTCGGCTTTCCCCGGCCCTTCGCCGAAGACGATCTGCGTGGCGTTCCTGTAGAGATCACAGCGGGTGCAGCCTTCGGCCTGATGCCGCAGTTCGGCAATGCTGTCGGCATCGGCGACATCGAGCGCCAGGGCAGGACCGACGGTTGCGGCTATGTTCATGATGGCGATCCTCATCTCCTTGGGATCAATCGATCTGTGCCGGGATGGTTCCTGCCCTCGCGATTGATCTCGCCAGCCTGGAAAATGATCACCGCGAAAAATTTCGCGTCATGGGAGAGAGCCGGCGCGATTGAACGCTGCCGTTTCGCGGCTATATTGGCCAGCGATGTTCTATCTCCTGTCGACCTACTGGCCGCATATCCTCTTTGTTGTTTCGATCGCCATGGGGGCCGCGGCGGCGATCCATGCTGCCATGACCAAGGAGGAGGTGCGTGCGGCGATCGGCTGGGTCGGCGTCATCATCCTGTCGCCGATCATCGGTGCGGTGCTCTATGCGATTGCCGGCATCAACCGTATCCGCCGCAAATCGCTGAGCATCCGCCGCGACGCGCTGCTGCTTGCGGCCGAAATCGACGAGTTGGAGACGTTCGATGCCGAGGCCGAGACGGTGATCAGCCAGTTCGGCCGCCGCTTTGCGGCGCTGCAGACGCTCGGTGACCGGGTGACGCGCAATCCGCTGACCTCAGGCAATACGATCGACGTGCTGGAGACCGGCGACGAGGCCTATGCGGCGATGAAATCGATCATCGACGAGGCGGCGCGCAGCATCCTGCTTGAAACCTATATTTTCGACCGCGACGTCATCGGCCTTCGCATCGCCGATGCGCTGATTGCGGCGGTAAAGCGCGGCGTCGAGGTCCGGGTGCTGATCGATGCGGTCGGAGCGCGTTATTCGGTGCCGAGCATTCTCGGCCATCTCCGGGAGGGCGGCGTCACCGTCGCCGTCTTCAACGGCAACGTCATCATGGGCTTGCGGCTGCCCTATGCCAATCTGCGCACCCACCGCAAGATCCTGATCGGAGACGGGAAGATCGCGCTGACAGGCGGAATGAACATCCGCGCGGGTTTCAGCGAGGAGGCGACGGGTGAGAGTTTTGCTCACGACACGCATTTCAGCGTCACCGGCCCAGTGGTTGCCGACCTTTTCGATCTTGCCGCCGAAGACTGGCGCTTTTCCACGCAGGAGCTGTTGAACGGCGAGGCCTGGCGCATCGAACCGCCGCAGCGCAGCCCCGGCGATCCGATCCTGATGCGCGTCGTCGCCTCCGGGCCGGATCGCAGCGTCGAGACCAACCACAAGATGCTGATGGGCGCCTTTTCCGTGGCGCGCCAATCGATCCGCATCATGTCGCCCTATTTCCTGCCGGACCGCGAACTGATCAGCGCCCTGGTGACGGCTGCGCGGCGCGGCGTCGAAGTCGATATCGTCGTTCCCTCAGTCAACAACCTGGTGCTGGTCGACCGGGCGATGACGGCGCAATTCGATCAGATCCTCAAGAATTACTGCCGCATCTGGCGCTCGACCGGCAACTTCAGCCATTCGAAGCTGCTGACGATCGACGGCACCTGGGCCTATGTCGGCTCTTCCAATCTCGATCCGCGTTCGCTGAGGCTGAATTTCGAGGTCGATCTCGAAGTGCTGAACGAGGGTTTTGCCGGCGAGATCGACGAGCATATCGAGGAAACCCTGAAATCGGCAACGCTGGTGACGCTGGACGGTTTGCGGGCGCGACCCTTCCCGGTGCGGTTGCTCGAGAAGGTGCTATGGCTGGGCTCACCCTATCTCTGAAGGATTATTTGTGATCGGACATGGCAAGTTCCCGTTGCCCTCCTATACTGCGGAGAGAAGCCCTTTTTGATCAACGGAATGACTGCGCCTTCCGATGCACGCCAGAAAAGTCAATCTTCCCGCCAGCATTCTCGCTTCGATCAGGAGCAGGAAAAAGCGGCTCGACCCGGCCTATACGGAGACAAGACCGCGCAGCGCCGGAACGCTGATCGCCTCCTATAACGTGCACAAGTGCATCGGCACCGACCGTCGCTTCGATCCGGAGCGTACCAGCCGGGTGATTCATGAAATCGGTGCCGACGTCATCGCCCTGCAGGAGGCCGATACGCGCTTCGGCGAGCGCACCGGCATTCTCGATCTCGGCCGGCTGGAACGGGAAACCGGGCTGATCCCGGTGCCGATTGCGGGCATGGCCAAGGCGCATGGCTGGCACGGCAATGTCGTGCTCTTCAAGAAGGGGCTGGTGCATGACGTGCACCAGGTCAAGCTGCCGGGGCTGGAGCCGCGCGGCGCGCTGGTCGCCGAAATCGAGCTCGAAGAGGGCGGGGTGCTGCGCATCATCGCCGCGCATTTCGGCCTGCTGCGCCATAACAGAGCCCAGCAGGCCCGAATGCTGGTCGACCTCATCAACGACAGGCAGGAGATGCCGACCATCCTGCTCGGCGACCTCAACGAATGGCGGCTCGGCGACCGCTCGTCCCTCAACACCTTCCAATCCGCCTTCGGAGAACTGCCGCCTGCCGTCCCCAGCTTCCCCGCCGGCCTGCCGCTCCTCGCCCTCGACCGCATCATCGCCAACCGCAAGGGGATCATCTCGGAGGTGGAAGCGCATGACACGCCGCTGGCGCGTATTGCCTCGGATCATCTGCCGATCAAGGCGCTGATCGATCTGGGGCCGGCAGCCGGCGGCTAAGTGCGAAATTCCCGCAGCAGAATCCGCTACCGGCGCTGCGTTGTAGTTGTTTCCAGCGCAAAGTCGCGGTATTGGTGCAGAGGTCGGCCAAGCAATGCAGTCAGGCGCGCCACATCGCCGGCCTCGGGAAGCATCCCGTCGGTCATAAATCGTTCGCCCATCAGACGCATGTCGTAGGCCATCCAGGCTGGTACGAACTGCTTCAGATTCTGCTCGAAGCCTTCAGTGTTGTCGCCGCCGTAGTTGATCGAGCGGGCAAGCACGTCTGACCAGATGGCGGCAATATCCGTTCCGGTCAACACCTGTGGGCCGACAAGGTTAATCCGGTCGATTGGGAGCGGCTCTGAAGCATTTTCACGACGCAGCAGCTCAAGGGCAGCAATTTCGGCGATATCACGAACGTCGATCATGGCAAGGCCTTTGGGGCCGATCGGCATCGTGTAAGCGCCGTACCCGGTAATGACGTCCTTCACCATCAGATCGTTCTGCATGAAGTAGGCCGGACGGAGGATTGTGGCCTTGAAATCCATCTGCTCGATCATTCGCTCGACGCTGAACTTGCCAGCGAAATGCGGTACGTTCACGTAGACGTCGGCATGGATCACGGAGAGGTAGACGATGCGCTCGATGCCAGCCGATCGGGCGACGTTCAGCGCGATGAGGGCCTGCGTGAATTCGTCCGGCACGACCGCGTTCAAAAGGAACAAGGTGGAAACGCCGGACATGGCGGTGCGTAGCGAATCGACATCGAGAAAGTCACCCTGGACGACGGACACACCGTCCGGAAACGTGGCTTTCGATGGGTCGCGAGCGAGGGCGCGAACATCCGCACCGCGCTTGACAAGGTGTTCGACGACTTGACGGCCAATGTTGCCTGTAGCGCCGGTAACGAGAATAGTCATAGGGTTTCTCCTGTTAAATTGATTGACATGTCCAATGTGTGTGGTTCACTGACGGTGCGATAGACGGATAATTTGGACACACTATCTCACTGATGGGACACCTATGGATCTTCTTGCGCTTGCTGATTTTAATTTGGTCGCCCGCCACGGGGGGGTCGGCAAAGCCGCAAGAGCGACCGGAAGGCCCAAAGCAACACTGTCCCGCCGCGTCGCAGAGTTGGAAAGCAGCCTTGACCTTCGGCTGTTTGAGCGGGGCGCGCGGAACCTCAAACTGACCGAAGAGGGGCGTGCGCTTTTCGAGCGGACAGGGAGATTGCTCGCCGAACTCGACGAGACCACGTCGGCGATCGCATCCGGCGGCCAAACACCCAAAGGAAAGCTGCGCATTAGTGCGCCTGTGCTTTTTTCTCAGAGCGCGATGGGTAAAATCGCAGCTCAATTCGCACTGAAATATCCCGAGGTACGGCTGGAGGTCACATCCGAGGATCGACCTGTCGACATGATCGAGGAAGGTTACGATCTGGTCATTCGGGTCAATCCAGATTCTGATGAAAGCCTGATCGGGCGAGCATTTCTTCGGGATCGGCTTGTCGTCGTAGCAAGCCCCGACCTGCCGCGTCCAACAAAAGATGCTGTCGCTCCTGGCGTCATACGTGGGGCGGGCGAGCAACAAACATGGCGCCTGAAGACACCCAATGGTCTCTCCTCGATTTCAATCGATCCTGTACTCGGTCTCGCATCTCTTATCATGGTCAGGGATGCGGCACGTATCGGTGTCGGTGCGGCACGTCTTCCTATCTCGTTGGTGGCGCAAGATATCACTGACGGGAGGTTGGTGAATTGGGGCGATTTCGACGGTCCCGAGATAGCCTTATGGACGTTGTATCCCTCTCGCCGACTGCTAAGCCCAAAAGTCTCCGCGTTCCTGGATTTTCTAAAACAGGCTTTTCCAAACGGAACACCTGACGAACTGGCCGCCTTTATCGCCAGATGATGAGAGGGCAGCTTTCGGGCCTGAATGTCGTTCAGACCATAATTGCCCACTGCTTAATAATAAGACTAAACGCGTTGCAGAAGCGGTTAATACAGACATCGTCCAATCTGAGTGAGACTTTCAGAGGCGTACTTCGTCCCGAATCCTATCCCCTAAGGGGGCACACTTCACCAGCAGATAATCAGACAATGTCGAGCATGCCAACTGGTGGCTAGCGCCACGGTCTGCCGAATCAAAGGCACGCCTGAAGACGATGTGTCTCTTCTGCGAGACGGACTGTCCCATTGCGACGACTTGTGGCTCAAATTTTGGACTCATATCTTTCACCCCAGAAGGAGATCCACATGAACAATTCGCCTGATTTCGAACCCACCGATCCAAACACTACACCGCTTGCCACCGGCCGGGCCTTACGTCTTCAAGCCTATGGCGGGCCCGAATCCCTGACAGTCGATAGGGTATCCTCGCCCGAGCCGGGCCCGGGCGAGGTCTTGGTGTCGGTCAAGGCCGCCGCAGTAAACGGCATCGACTGGAAAATCCGTGAAGGCTATCTCCGCGAGCGCTTCAAGCTAACCCTGCCCGCGACGCTTGGCATCGAAATGGCCGGCGTCGTGCTTCGGACCGGCCACGGCGTCACAGGCGTGAAGGCTGGGGATCGGGTCATGGCCGCCCTCGGTGGCGTCGGAGCCTACGCCGACCATCTTGTCATCGAGGCCGGCAAACTCGTCCAGACCCCGGAGGGCCTGTCTGACGTCCAGGCTGCAGCTATCCCAGTGGCCTCTATGACGGCTTGGCATGTCATTCAGGCCGCGGATCTCGACCTGTCTGGACAGCGGGTGCTGATTCAGGGTGCGGCTGGCGGGGTGGGCGGCTTTGCCGTTCAGTTCGCCAAATCGGCGGGAGCGTTCGTCTATGCCACTGCCTCGACCACAAGCCTTCTGCATGTGGAAGCCCTGGGTGCAGACGAGGTGATCGATTACCGCCATCAGACCCTGGAGCACCTCACAGGCAAGATCGACTTCGTCGTCGATCTGGTCGGCGGCAAGGTTCTGGACCCATCTTGGGCGCTGTTGTCATCTAACGGCCTGCTCGTGAGCATCGCGGCACCAGACGTCGCATCGCGTGCGCCGGATGGTCGGCGGGGCGTCTTTCTGTCGAATAAGCCCGACACCTCGCGTCTGGCTGCCATCGCTCAGCAGGTCGACGCGGGCACTTTGCAATCGACAATCGCCGAGGTAGTCGGGTTCGATGATCTTGCCTCTGCAATCGAGCGCAATCGTACCGGCCACGCGCCGGGTAAGATCGTCGCAGACCTCACCCGCTGATTACTATTCTCGCGCTCTTCATTCCGACTGAGGCCCTACATCCTTACCGGAAGGCGTTCTCATGAGCGACGCCGTGTTCAAGCCCATCCTCTACCTGCTGCATGGCTGCCCCCTTCTGGGTGATTCTCCCGATCTCCGAATATCTTACGAGGGTTTTTTCGAAAGTTCTCCAATATTGTCCGGAAATTCTGAGCAACTCGACACCAACAACACCCCTTGACGCCTCCCCCACTTTGAGAAATGCTAAGATGTCAGACCAATTCAAGAGCCTGACTGCCTGATAAGAAAATGGGGAACCATGAAGGCAAATCGTAGCGATAGGCCGGTGATCCGGCCGCTTCCCGCCATGGACCGCGCGCGTCAGGTGACCGACGCGCTGGCGGATTATGTTGAGGAAGCGCGGCTGCAGGCGGGAGACCGGCTGCCGACCGAGCGTGAGCTGATGGCGGCTCTTGCCGTCGGGCGTTCGACCATTCGCGAGGCGATCCGTCACTTTCAGGCGCTCGGCGTCATCGAGACGCGCAAGGGCAGCGGCACCTATCTGCTGAAGCCGGTGTCCAGAGCGACGATCCATATGCCGCTGTCGTTCGATGCAGTGCATCTGCGCGATGCGCTGCTGCAGACGCTGGAAGTTCGCCGCGGCATCGAATGCGAAGCGGGCATGGTCGCGGCCCGCCGGCGCACGGCGAAGGATCTGGTCGTCATCGAAGAGAAACTGAACGCCATGGAGCACGTGCACCTGGAGAAGGGCACCTCCGGGCCGGAGGATCTGGCCTTCCATCTCGCCGTCTACGACGCCACCCACAATCCGCTGTTTCGCCAGTTGCTCGAGCAGATGCGCGAGACCTTCGAGCGCTTCTGGGAACATCCCTTCGACCGGCAGGATTTCGCCCGCCGGTCCTTCCCTTTTCACCGCACCCTTTTCAACGCGATCGCGGCCGGGGATGCCGAGGCGGCGCGCGTGGAAACATTGAAAATTCTCGATATCGTCGAGGAAGACATCAAGGAAATGTCCAAATGAGCAGCGGCGCAGACCCGTTCGATCTTGCTTCCCTCATCACCGCCCACGACGACGGCAATTTTGCCGACGCCGTCGTGCCGCCGATCTTCCAGACCTCGCTTTTCACCTTTTCCGATTACGACGAGATGATCACCGTCTATCGCGGCGAGAAGGTGCGGCCGACCTATACGCGCGGGCTGAACCCGACGGTGCGCGCCTTCGAGGAAATGCTGGCCAAGCTCGAGGGTGCCGAGGATGCGCTGGGTTTTGCCAGCGGCATGGCGGCGATCTCGTCTGCGGTGCTGAGCTTTGTCGAACCGGGCGACCGCATCGTCGCCGTCAAACACGTCTATCCCGATGCCTTCCGCCTGTTCGGCACGATCCTCAAGCGGATGAAGATCGAGGTGACCTATGTCGATGGGCGCGACGAGGAAGCGGTCGCCAGGGCGCTGCCCGGCGCCAAGCTCCTCTACTTGGAAAGCCCAACGAGCTGGGTGATGGAGGCGCATGATATCGGTGCGCTCGCGGCCCTCGCCAGGCAACATGGCATCGTCTCGATGATTGACAACAGCTGGGCAAGCCCGTTCTTCCAGCGGCCGCTGACGCTCGGCGTCGATCTGGTCATCCATTCCGCCTCGAAATACCTCGGCGGCCACAGTGATGTGGTGGCGGGGATCGTTGCCGGCTCGAAGGCGATGATCGCCCGCATCAAGGCCGAAGCCTATCCCTATCTCGGCGGCAAGCTATCGCCGTTCGACGCCTGGCTCCTGATCCGCGGCCTGCGCACGCTGCCGCTACGCATGCGGGCGCATGAGGCATCGGCGCTTGAAATCGCCAGGCGCCTGCAGAAGCTCGAGGTCGTGGAGACGGTCTGCCATCCCGGCCTCGCCAACCGTCTGCCCGCCGGGCTCAATGGCACCTCGGGCCTGTTTTCGTTCATCTTCCGCGAGGGTGTCGATATCCGCGCCTTTGCCGATCACCTCAAGCTCTTCAAATTGGGTGTAAGCTGGGGTGGACATGAAAGCCTGATCGTACCGGGCGAGGTGGTGCTTCAGCAGAAGGCACAGCCGAATTCCGCACATGCCTTCGGCATCCATGCGCGATCCGTACGCCTCCATGTCGGCCTCGAAGGAACCGAGGCCCTGTGGAGAGACATCGAGGAGGCGCTCGCCGCCGCCTCACAATCCTGAAACCTGAGAGAAACCTAACAAGGGGGAACCGAGCATGAAAAAGCTAATAATCTCAACGCTCTTTGCTTCGATGATGGCGGGCACGGCCTTTGCCGACACGACGCTGAAGCTCGTCGAAGTCATCACCAGCCCGGAGCGCACCGAAACGCTGAAATCGATCGTCGGCAAGTTCGAAGCCGCCAATCCCGGCACCAAGGTCGACATCATTTCGCTGCCCTGGAACGAAGCGTTCCAGAAGTTTGCGACCATGGTATCGGCCGGCGATGTGCCCGATGTGATGGAAATGCCCGATACCTGGCTGTCGCTCTATGCCAATAACGGCATGCTCGAAAGCCTCGAGCCCTATCTCGCAAAGTGGGAGCACACCAAGGAACTGACGCCGCGCGCGCTCGAACTTGGCCGCGACGTCAAGAAGACCGCCTATATGCTGCCCTACGGCTTCTATCTCAGGGCGATGTTCTACAACAAGAAGCTGCTTTCCGAAGCCGGTGTCGCAGCACCACCGAAGACGCTGGAGGAATTCACCGCTGCGTCCGAAAAGATCTCCAAACTGTCCGGCAAATACGGCTACTGCATGCGCGGTGGAGCGGGCGGCCTCAACGGCTGGATGATCTTTGCCGCCTCGATGGCCGGTTCGAACAAATACTTCAACGACGACGGCACCTCGACGATGAACAGCCCCGGCTGGGCCAAGGGCATCGAATGGATGGTCGATCTCTACAAGAAGGGTTATGCGCCGAAGGACAGCATCAACTGGGGCTTCAACGAAGTCGTCGCCGGTTTCTATTCCGGCACCTGCGCCTTCCTCGACCAGGATCCGGATGCGCTGATCGCCATCGCCGAACGCATGAAGAAGGACGATTTCGGCGTCATGCCGCTGCCGAAGGGCCCGGACGGCAAGTCCTTCCCGACCATCGGTTATGGCGGCTGGTCGATGTTTTCGACCAGCGGCAACAAGGATCTCTCCTGGAAGCTGATCGCCACCCTCGAAGGGCCGGAAGGCAATATCGAGTGGAACAAGCGCATCGGCGCCCTGCCGGCTTATACTGCGGCCGAGAAGGATCCCTTCTATGCCGGTGACCAGTTCAAGGGCTGGTTCGAGGAACTGGCGGACCCGAACACGGTACCGACGGTGATGCCGACCTACCTCGAAGAATTTGCCTTCTTCAAGGATTCGCTGGCGATCAAGACCTCGCAGCAGGCAATGCTGGGCGACATCTCGGCGAAGGATCTGGCCAACCAGTGGGCGGAATACCTGACCAAGGCGCAGCAGAAGTTCCTGACTAAGAAATAAGGATAGAGGGCTTTGTGGCAGAAGCCCCCTCATCCGCCTGCCGGCACCTTCTCCCCGCTGGGGAGAAGGGACGCGTGGCGGCGCCTCATTCCCCTTCTCCCCCAGCGGGGAGAAGGTGGCCCGTAGGGTCGGATGAGGGGGCTCCGGTCTCTCCATTCGGAAACGTCACCAATTCCCGACCGGTAAAGACAATGGAAACTGCAATCTGATGACCACTTCCGCCGATACGCTCGACATGCGTCGCGACCGCAGGCCATGGCTGCGTCGTCTTGCCGATGCTTCGGAGCCCTATCTCTACAGCGCGCCGTCGCTGATCCTGATCATCGCGGTGATGCTGGTGCCGCTGACGGTCGGCGTTTCCTATGCCTTCCGCGATATCCAGCTGCTCAATCCGTTTTCCGGCGGCTTCATCGGGCTCGATCATTTCCGCGAGCTTTCCACGGATCCTGCCTTCTATGGGGCGCTGCGGAACACGCTCTGGTGGACCGGTGCCTCCGTTGTCCTGCAGTTTACTTTCGGGCTCATCCTGGCGCTGCTGCTCGACAAGCCATTCCCAGGCCGGGCAATCGCCCAGGCGCTGGTCTTCCTGCCGTGGGCGGTGCCGTCCTTTCTCGCCGGCCTCAACTGGGCCTGGCTGTTCAATCCGGTCATCGGGCCGATCCCGCACTGGCTCTTCGCCCTCGGGCTGATGCATGAGCCGGGCAATATCCTTTCCGATCCCAATTATGCGATGTGGGGGCCGATCGTCGCCAATGTCTGGTGGGGCATTCCCTTCTTCGCCATCACGCTGCTTGCCGCCCTGCAGGCAATCCCGCGCGATCTCTACGAGGCGGCGTCGATCGACGGCGCCGGCTGGTTCCAGCGTTTCGGTTCGATCACCCTGCCGTTTCTGGCGCCGACGATCGCCATCACCGTGCTGCTGCGCACCGTCTGGATCTCCAACTTCGCCGATCTCATCGTCGTCATGACCAATGGCGGGCCGGCCGACCGCACGCAGATCGTTGCGAGCTACATCTTCACGACGGCGTTCAAGCGGCTCGATTTCGGTTACGCCTCGGCGATCGCGCTGGTGCTGCTCGGGCTGCTGCTGGCCTATTCGATGCTGATCATCCTGCTGCGGCAGACGCTGCTGAACAAGGATTGAGCCAATGAGACGATCCGTCATTCCCACCATTGCGCACCGTCTGGCAATCCTCTGCTATATCGCCTTCGCGCTCTTCCCGCTGTTCTGGCTGCTCAAGGTCTCGGTGACGCCGAACGACCTGCTCTATAGCGAAGGCGTGCGCATGTGGCCGTCGCGCACGACCTGGGAGCATTATGCCTTCGTGCTGCAGCACAGCGCCTTTCCGACCTTCTTCAAGAACAGCCTGATCGTCTCGACGTCGACGGCGGTGACGGTGACGATCTGCGCCTCGCTGTCGGGCTACGCGCTGTCGCGGTTCAATTTCAGGGCAAAATACTGGATCGTCGCGCTGATGCTGCTGACCCAGATGTTTCCTTTGGTCATGCTGGTGGCGCCGATCTTCAAGATCCTGTCGCCGCTGCATCTGACCAACAGCCTGACCGGCCTCGTCATCGTCTACACCGCCTTCAACGTGCCGTTTGCCACCTTCCTGATGCAGTCCTTCTTCGACGGCATCCCGAGGGATCTCGAAGAGGCGGCGATGATCGACGGGGCGACGCAGTTCACGGCGTTTCGCCAGATCATCCTGCCGCTGACGCTGCCGGGGATCGCCGCCACGCTCGGCTTCGTCTTCACCGCCGCCTGGAGCGAGTTGTTGTTTGCGCTGATGCTGATCAACGGCAATGACGCGGCGACCTTCCCGGTCGGCCTTCTCACCTTCGTTTCGAAATTCTCGGTGGATTTCGGGCAGATGATGGCGGCGGGTGTCATGGCGCTCATTCCGGCCGGCCTCTTCTTCCTGCTCATCCAGCGTTATCTCGTCCAGGGCCTGACGGCCGGCGCGGTCAAGGGTTAAACAAATGGCATCGATCGATATCCAGAATATCCGCAAAGCCTATGGCCATGTGCAGGTGCTGCACGGCGTCGACCTCGAAATCAAGGATGGCGAGTTCGTCGTGCTCGTCGGTCCGTCCGGCTGCGGCAAGTCCACGCTGCTGCGCATGATCGCCGGGCTGGAGGAGGTCACATCAGGCGAGATCCGCATTGCAGGCGCCAGAGTGAACGAGCTTCATCCCAAGGACCGCGACATCGCCATGGTGTTCCAGTCCTATGCGCTCTATCCGCATATGAACGTCGCCGGCAATATGAGCTACAGCCTCAAGCTGCGGAAGACGGCGAAGGAGAAGATCGCGAGCGCTGTGGCTTCGGCCGCCGCCAAGCTTGGCCTCGATCCGCTGCTCGAACGGCGGCCGAAGGCGCTTTCCGGCGGCCAGCGCCAGCGCGTCGCCATGGGCCGCGCCATCGTGCGCCAACCGAAGGCCTTCCTGTTCGACGAACCGCTTTCCAACCTCGATGCGCGCCTGCGCGAACAGATGCGCGCCGAAATCAAGAAACTGCATGGCGACCTGAAGGCGACCTCGATCTACGTCACCCACGACCAGATCGAGGCGATGACGCTGGCGGACCGGATCGTCGCCATGCATGGCGGCGTCGTCCAGCAGGTCGGCAGTCCCCTGGAACTTTATGACCGCCCTGCCAATCTTTTTGTCGCCGGCTTCATCGGCTCGCCGGGAATGAATTTCCTCGAGGCGAGCTATGTCGAAGGCGGCGTCAAGCTGCAGGACGGCACGATCGTGCCGCTGGCAAAGCCGCTGCCGCTGGGAGACGGCGCCAAGGTGACGCTCGGCATCCGGCCGGAGCACGTGCTGATGACCAATGACGGGGCAGGACTTGCCACCGATGTCGAACTCGTCGAACCCACCGGTTTCGGCATCATCCTGCACCTTGCCCTGCACGGCCTGCCGTTCAAGATCTTCACGCTCGATCGCGAAGCGCTGAAGGCAGGCCCGAAGGTGAACGTGGCCTTCCCGGCCCAGTATCTGCACGTCTTCGACGGCGAGGGAAAGCGCATCGACTGAACGGCAATTCTCTCGCGTCGCGAGCGGAAAAATCTTTTGCCGCATCCTCCGCGAGGATTATATCTCTCGGGTGATCTTTCTGGATTGGATGCCATGACCGATACCGTTCTCGACCGCTTTCTCCGTTATACCGTTATCGACACGCAATCCGATCCTGCCTCGTCGACGCAGCCGACCACCGAAAAACAGAAGGATCTCGGCCGGGTTCTGGTCGATGAACTGCTGAAGATCGGCCTTGCCGACGCGCATCTCGATGAACACGGTTATGTCTACGCGACCATTCCTGGAAATAGCGACAAGACGGTGCCGGTCATCTGTTTCTGCTCGCACATGGATACGGCGCCCGATTTCAGCGGCACGAATGTCAAGCCGCAGATCATCCGGAACTATGCCGGTGGGGATATCAGGCTTGCCGGCGATGCAAGCCGGGTCATCCGCGTTTCCGAGCATCCCGAGCTGAACAATCAGATCGGCAACGACATCGTCACGACCGATGGCACGACATTGCTCGGCGCCGACGACAAGGCGGGACTGGCGGAAATCATGACCGCGGCCCAGTTCCTTGTCGACAATCCAGCTCTCCGGCACGGGACGATCAAAATCCTGTTCACGCCCGACGAAGAGGTCGGGCGCGGCGTCAACAAGGTCGACCTCAGGAAACTCGGCGCCGACTTTGCCTATACGATGGACGGCGAGACCGCCGGCCATATCGAGGACGAGACCTTCTCGGCCGATGGTGTGGAGATCGGCATAGCAGGCGTGGCGATCCATCCGGGTTTCGCCAAGGATCGTATGGAGAACGCCATCAAGATCGCCGGCGCCATCATCGACCGGCTGCCGAGGGAGATGGCGCCCGAGACCACCGAGGGAAAGCAGGGTTTCATCCATGCGACAGGGGTGACCGGCTCGATGGAGAAGGCGTCGCTCAGCCTCATCATTCGCGACTTCACCGACAAGGGGCTGGTGGAAAAGGAAGCCATGCTCGAAGCCATCGTCAAGGAGGTCATGGCTGGCTATCCCGGCTCGACCTATCATTTCCAGGTCAAGGAGCAGTATCGCAACATGAAGGTGGTGCTCGACCGCCACCCGCAAATCGTCGACAACGCCATCGAAGCGGTGCGCCGGGCCGACATGACGCCAGTGCGCGGCAGCATCCGCGGCGGCACCGACGGCTCGCGCCTCTCCTTCATGGGTCTGCCATGCCCAAACATCTTCGCCGGCGGCCACGCCTTCCACTCGCCGCTCGAATGGGTCAGCCGCCAGGATATGGAAAAGGCAGTCAAGACGATCGTCGAGCTTGCCAGGGTCTGGGAAGAGCGCGCTTAAGGCGCGCGTTCACTTCAAAATCGAAACTGGTTTAGCCGCCGTTCGCTGCAATGCTGCCGCGCAGCATGACGCTGTCATAGGCGGGGCGGGGAATGGGGATCGCGATCGGCATTCCCGGGTCGGGTTCGATCGAGGTTTCCGGCGAAGTCACCGGTGCGGTGATCTGCATCGGCATGGGATTTGCGATGGGCGCCATACGTGCTGTGGGCGCCATATTTATCGCCGATATCGTGCTCGCCGTCGCCAACGGATCCGGAGCCGGGAGAGGAACGGGAACAGCCGAGGGGATCAGCGCCTCGAATTGCGGCGGCAGCATGCTTTCGCCCGGTACATAATTCATCGCCACCTCATAGGCGGGCAGCGGCGGCGGTGTCTCGAGCATGCCGTCGGAGTCGCGCTTCTCGTAGAAGGCGTTGCCGCCGGCGACCGTCACATAATGCATGTTGTTGTAGGGGAATTTCAGCCCGTCGGTGTGGAAGAACATTGCATCCTTCACCGCCGGATGGCGTGCGCCCTTCAGGATCGCGTCGGCGGCGGTCGCCAGCTCGGTTTCGGCCTGCGGCTTGACTTCGCGCGTCATCACGCCGGGCGCAAACTGCTTTTCCTGGGCGACGACGCCGCAGATCGAAGGAGGATAGGCGCCGGAGGTGAGCCGGTTCATGACGACGGTTCCGACAGCCATATAGCCGTCCTCATCCGAATGCTGCGATTCGAAATACATCGCGCGCTGCAGGCAGTCGCGATCCTTGGTCGTATAATTGAAAGTGACCTTCGCCGCGTGAACCTGCTTGGTCTTCGCCGACGTTGCCGCCGGTTTCGATGTCGTCGTGCAGCCTGCGGCCGCCAGCCCTGCGAACAAAATCCCGATCAGGGATTTTCCAAAGGAAATCTCCGCCCTCAACGCCAGGTGCCTCCTGTGGGATTAGTCCTACTTTTTATCGTGAAAATCTTTTACTCGTCATGTGACTAAAATACAAACAACCATAGATCACAAAAAGCCAAATGGACTCTCGCGACATGAGAGTCCTGCAAGGAGCCGGGTCATTGGCGACAACCTCCATCAGCTGCGGAACAGCTTCCAGCGGGTCGGCTTGAAGGCCACGCGGTTGCGGTCGAGCCTGTCGGCCTCGCTCGGCGGCAGCTCGATCTCGATATGCGGGCGGTCATTGCCGATATCCAATTCGATATGGCGGGTACCGGCCACGCGGCGGCTGGAAACCGGCTGGCCGGCAATGCAGTTTTCAGCCGATTCGCAGAGCCTGACGTCATGCGGGCGGAAGTAGAGCTGCGCAGGGCCCTCCGGCTCACTATCGGCATTGAGGCCGAGCGAACGGCCTTCAAAGCGGATGTCACCATCGGAGATTTCGACCTGCAGGCAGTTCGACTGGCCGATGAAGCCGAAGACGAAGGGAGAATTCGGGTTGTCGTAGACCTCATCCGGCGTGCCGACCTGTTCGATCGCCCCCTGGCTCATGACGACGACGCGGTCGGCAAGCTCCAGGGCCTCGTCCTGGTCGTGGGTAACGAAGACGGTGGTGTGACCGGTGCGGTCATGGATATCGCGCAGCCATTTACGCAGATCCCTGCGCACCTGGGCGTCGAGCGCCCCGAAGGGCTCGTCGAGCAGCAGCACGTTCGGCTCGACGGCCATGGCGCGGGCAAGCGCCACGCGCTGGCGCTGGCCGCCGGAAAGCTGGGCGGGGTAGCGTTTTTCGAGACCGGAAAGCTGGACGAGGTCGAGCAGTTCCAGCGCTCGCTTGCGGATATCGGCCTTGGCGGGCCGCCGTGCGCTGTTCCTGACCTTCAGGCCGAAGGAGACATTGTCGAGCACCGTCATGTAGCGGAACAGAGCATAGTGCTGGAAGACGAAGCCGATATTGCGCTGCTGAACGGTTTTCTTCGAGGCGTCCTCGTCGCCGAAGAAGATCAGACCCTCCGTTGGGCTTTCGAGGCCGGCGATCAGCCGCAGCAATGTTGTCTTGCCGGAGCCCGAAGGGCCAAGCAGTGCGATGAGCTCGCCGGAGCGGATGTCGAGCGAGACATCGTGCAGCGCTGGAAAACGATCGAATTCCTTGCGGATGTTTTGAACGCGTACTTCCATTCCAAATCCTTCAGTGCCGCCGGCTGGCGGCGATTTCAGCGCTATAGCGCATTTCCAGCAGCGTCTTCAAAACAAGAGTGACGAGCGCCAGCAAGGCCAAGAGCGTGGCGACGGCAAAAGCGCCGGTGAAATTATACTCGTTATAGAGGATCTCCACCTGCAGCGGCATGGTGTTTGTCTGGCCGCGGATGTGGCCTGACACCACCGAGACGGCGCCGAACTCGCCCATGGCGCGGGCGTTGCAGAGCAGCACCCCGTAGAGCAGGCCCCATTTGATATTCGGCAGCGTCACGTGCCAGAAGGTCTGCCAGCCGCTGGCGCCGAGCGAAAGGGCTGCCTCTTCGTCGGCCGTTCCTTGTTCCTGCATCAGCGGGATCAGCTCGCGGGCGACGAAGGGGAAGGTGACGAACATGGTGGCGAGGATCAACCCCGGCACCGCAAACAGGATCTTGATGTCATGAGCGCTGAGCCACTGGCCGAGCGAGGTATTGGCGCCGAACAACAGCACGAAGACCAGGCCCGATATGACGGGTGAGACCGAGAAGGGCATGTCGATCAGCGTCGTCAGAAAGGCCTTGCCCTTGAACTCGAACTTGGCGATCGCCCAGGCGGCGGTGACCCCGAAGACGAGGTTGAGGGGAACGCTGACGCCGGCAACGATCAGTGTCAGGCGGATCGCCGAGAAGGTCTCGGCGTCTGCGAGCGCCTGGAGGAACGGGCCGGCACCCTTGCGGAAGGCCTCGACGAAGACGGCCGCGAGCGGCAGCAGCAGGATCAGCAGCAGGAAGACCATCGAGACGATGATCAGCGTGCGGCGCGCGATCCGGTTTTCGGTGGTCACCGAACGCAGCTTGACCGGTTGAACGGTTGACTCAAGCGCCATAGCCGTACCTCCGCCTGCTCCAGCTCTGGATGAGGTTGATGACGAGCAGCATGGCGAACGAGATGATCAGCATGATCGCCGCAATGCCGGTCGCTGCCGCGTAATTATACTCTTCGAGTTTGATGATGATCAAAAGCGGTGCGATCTCCGATTTGAACGGCAGGTTGCCGGCGATGAAGATGACCGAGCCGTATTCGCCGACGCCGCGGGCAAAGGCGAGCGCAAAGCCGGTGAGCGCGGCAGGCGCCAGCCCCGGCAGCAGCACGCGGAAAATCGTCTGGAAGCGATTGGCGCCGAGCGTTGCGGCTGCTTCCTCGACCTCCTTGTCGATTTCCTCCATGACCGGTTGCACCGTGCGCACCACGAACGGCAGGCCGACGAAGATCAGCGCCACGACGATGCCGGCCGGGGTGAAGGCGATCTTGATGCCGAGCGGCGTCAGAAACTGGCCGATCCAGCCATTCGGCGCATAAAGCGTCGTCAGTGCGATGCCGGCAACGGCGGTCGGCAGCGCGAAGGGAAGGTCGACCATGGCATCGATGATGCGTTTGCCGGGAAAGCGGTAGCGCACCAGCACCCAGGCAAGCAGGACGCCGAAGACGGCATTGACGATCGCGGCGATGAAGGCGCTGCCGAAGCTGATGCGCAGCGCGTTCAGCGTGCGCGGATCGAGCGCGATCGACCAGAATTTCTCCCAGCCGAGCGCGCTCGACCGGACGGCAAGGCCCGAGAGCGGGATGAGGATCAGAAGGGTGAGCCAGGTCAAGGTAAAGCCGAGCGTCATTCCGAAACCCGGAATGACGCTCGGCCGCCTGAACCGCCACCGCGTGGGGCTATGTGCTTTCATGAAGTCTATTATTGGGCCGGCTTGTAGATCTGGTCAAATACCCCGCCGTCGCCGAAGAATTTCGGCTGCGCTTCTTTCCAGCCGCCGAAGTCGTCGATGGTCGCGAGCGTCAGCTTCGGGAAGCGGGCTATGTCGGCCGGATCGGCGGCTTCCGGCTTGATCGGCCGGTAATAGTGCTTGGCGGCGATCTTCTGGCCTTCGTCCGAATAAAGGTAGTTGAGATAGGCTTCGGCGACCTTCCGTGTACCCTTCTTGTCGACATTGCCGTCGACGATGGCAACCGGCGGGTCGGCGCGGATCGAGAAGCTCGGCGTCACGATCTCGAACTGGTCGGGACCGAGTTCTTCGAGCGAAAGATAGGCTTCATTTTCCCAGGCAAGCAGCACGTCGCCGAGGCCGCGCTGGACGAAGGTGGTCGTGGCGCCGCGCGCGCCGGTGTCGAGAACTGGAACGTGCTGCAGCAGTTTCGCAACATAATCCTGCGCCTTGGCTTCGTCGCCGCCATTCGCCTGCTTGGCCCATGCCCAGGCAGCGAGGAAGTTCCAGCGGGCGCCGCCCGATGTCTTCGGGTTCGGGGTGATGACCTGCACGTCGTCCTTGACCAGGTCGCCCCAATCCTTGATGCCCTTCGGGTTGCCCTTGCGCACGAGGAAGACGATCGTCGACGTATAGGGCGTCGAATTATTGGGTAATTTTGTCTTCCAGTCGGCCGGGATCTTGCCGGTCGCCTTGGCGATGGCGTCGATATCACCTTCGAGCGCCAGGGTGACGACGTCGGCGTCGAGACCGTCGATGACGGAGCGGGCCTGGGCGCCGGAACCGCCATGCGAGGCTTGGATCGTCACGGTTTCACCGCTGTCCTTTTGCCACTTGGCAGCAAAGGCAGCATTGAAATCCTTATACAATTCGCGAGTCGGATCATAGGAAACGTTGAGCAGCGTCTGATCCGCGAAAGCGGGAGCAATGCTCCCGATCGCGAAGCTGCCCGCCATGACCGCGGCCGCGAGGAGCCGGGTGAGCCGTTGTGTCTGCATGGGAACCCTCCTGTTTTCTGTCTTAACTCTATCAAGTCAGTCGTATAATGAAACAAAGGTTCTTCCGGTTCCGGCCCTGCCGTTAGAATGTCATTCCATTTGAGGGGTGATTTTGAAATAGACGTGTCGAAGTTGGCCGCGGCCAATTCGTTGCCGCCGCCGTCGGCCGCGGGACCGTGTTTTTTTCGCCACAGTTCCTCCACTAAAGCGCCGTGGTGCTGCTGATTTTTGCCCAGATTTTGCCGCGATGACACTTGCGGATTCCTATATGGCCCCCGTGCGGTCGTATTCTCCGACCGCTACGTGGGGGCATCCCTTGAAATGCGCCTCGCATTCCAAACCTGTTAGGGCCATTCAAAATGAATATCAGAACTATCCTTTTTGCCTCCGTTGCCGCCCTTGCCGCGGCCTCCGGAGCCCGCGCAGCCGACGCCATCGTGGCGGCGGAACCCGAGCCCGTGGAATATGTTCGCGTTTGCGACGCCTACGGTACCGGCTATTTTTATATTCCGGGGACGGAAACATGCCTTTCGATCGGCGGCTACATTCGTACCGAAGTGCGCTTCGGTAAGCAGATCTCCGGCGATTCCGACGTAGACTTCTGGACTCGCGGTCAGGTCACCTTCCAGGCCAAGAACGACACCGAGTACGGTACGCTCACCGGCGTCATCACGCTGCGTTACAATGTCGACAATGCCACCGACCAGGAAGCTCTGCTGGATGAAGGCTATATCGATATTGCCGGCTTCCGCGTCGGTAAGCTGTACAGCTGGTGGGATGACGACATGAGCGGCGAGACCGATACGCTCGCCAGCAACGAGACGACCCACAACTCGATCCGTTATCAGTACGAGTCCGGCGCTTTCGCCGCCGGCATCTCGGTCGACGAACTGGAAGACGACTACGCCACCAAGCCGGGCGACGGTCCGAACAATTTTGGTGTCGCAGGCCAGGTCTCCTACAAGGCCGGCGCCATCAGCGCCTACCTGCTTGCCGGTTATGACACCGACACCAGCGAAGTCGCGGTCCGTGGCATCGTTTATGCCGACATCGGCCCGGGCACGCTCGGCATTGCCGGCGTATGGGCAAGCGGCGCCAACTACTACTACGAAGAGTCCGAATGGACGATCGCAGCAGAATACGCCTTGAAGATCAATGATAAGTGGTCGGTCACCCCCGGCTTCCAGTACTTCGAAAATATCGCTCTCGACGCTGACGGCAACGGCTTCAGCGGCGGCAGCGCCTACACCACCGGCGTCACGATCGACTACCGTATCGTTGACGACCTCAGGACGAAGCTCAGCGTGCAATATCACGATGAGGACGAAGGCGACGACGAAGTGTTCGGCTTCCTGCGCTTCCAGCGCGACTTCTAGCGCATAACCCCGAAAATCGTCATCGATTTTCGGAAAGGATTATGCGCCAGTTCAAAGCGTTAGAGCGTCCTTAGCGCGTCCTTTCGGACGCGCGGCGCTCTAAGATAGTCTGATTGCAGACGAGGAGGCGCGACCTTTGGGCCGCGCCTTTTTCATACCCTGGAATCGGCGATGAAATCGGAATAGAATTCGTCGACCGTCCTTGCCTTGCGCATGGCGGCAAGCACGCCGTCCGATTGCAGCCGCCGGGCGATGGCGGAAAGCACGTTCAGATATTCACCGCGATTGTTTTCCCCGAAGAGCAGCACGAAGGCGATGTCGGTCGGGATATCGTCGATCGCCTCGAAATCCAGCGGCTGGGCGAAGCGGAGGAGAAGGCCGCGCGGGCTGGTCATGCCGTCGATCGCCGCATGCGGAATGGCGATACCGTTGCCGATCCCCGTGGAGCCGAGCTTCTCGCGCGTTTCAAGCGCTTTCAGGATGGTCTGGCCGTCGACAGAGAAGGCCTTGGCCGCCTTATCCGCTATACCCTGCAGCGCGCGCCATTTCGTCGGCGCCGACACGCCGATGAAGGTGTGTTCCGGTCGGATGATGTTGGGAAGGTTCATGTCATTCTCTATGCTGTCTGGGCTCGATGCTGTTCTGGTTCGTTCGGGCAGCGGGAGGGAAGGGCGTTCAGTCCGGTTCCCTGAGCCGGTAGCCGACGCCGGTCTCGGTGGTGATATAGTGCGGCTGGTCGGGAATCTGCTCGACTTTTTGCCGCAGCTGCCTGATGTAGACGCGCAGATACTGCACATCCGCTGCCGGTCCCCATACCTGCTTTAGAAGAAACTGGTGTGTCAGCACCTTGCCCGCGTGCTGGGCGAGCACCCGCAGGATGTCGTATTCCTTCGGCGACAGCTTTATGTCCTGGCCGTCGACCTTGACGATACGCTTGACCAGATCGATCGACAGCCCGCCCGTCTGAAAGATCGCCTTTTCGCCCTGCTGCTGCAGGCGGTGGCGCAGCGCCACGCGAATGCGGGCGCCGAGTTCGTTGACGCCGAAGGGTTTGGTGACGTAATCGTCGGCCCCGCTTTCCAGCGCCTTGACGATGCCGGCCTCGTCTGTGCGGCTGGAAAGGATGACGATGGGCATGGAATGCCCTTGGTCGCGCCACTCCTGCAGCAGGTCGTGGCCCGATGTATCGGGCAGGCCGAGGTCGAGCACGATGAGGTCGGGCATGGCGTCGGCGACCGACTGACGGGCGTTGGCCGCGTTGGCCGCCTCCTGTACCTCGTAACCCTGCGCGGTCAGGCCGACGCGGAGCAGCTTGCGGATCGGAGGCTCATCGTCGACGACGAGGATTTTGACGGTTGAACCGCTCATCAAAGTTCATCCAGTTTCGGAATGTCGGTGGGTTTTGGCAGGCGGATGGTGAAGACCGCGCCTGGGCGGCCCGGCCGGTTGCTGGCGGTAATCGTGCCGCCCATCGCCTCGATGAAGCCGCGGCAGATGGAAAGGCCGAGGCCGGTGCCGGCGCGCACCTGATCGCCCTTGCGCACACGATAGAAGGTGTCGAACACACGGTTGAGATCGGCCGGCGGGATGCCCAGGCCTTCGTCCACGACCTGCAGAACGACGTAATCGGCATCCGCCCAGCCCCCGATGTCGATCACCGATCCCTCGGGCGCGTATTTTGCGGCATTGTCGAGCAGGTTGAACATCACCTGCTCGAACAGGACAGGATCGACACGCACCATCGGCAGGTCGGCGGGGATATGCATCTCGGTTTTGTGGCGCTCGAGGATCTTTGCGGCGCGACGGAGTGCGCTGCCGGCGATATCGCCGGCATAATGCAGCGCATGGTTCGGTTCCATTGCGCCGGATTCGATCTTGGTCATATCGAGCAGATTGGCGATGAAGCGGTTGAGGCGCTCGGATTCGTCGACGACGGTGGCAAGCAGGTCGCTACGATCCTCCTCCGGCATCGAGGCAAAATAGTCGCGCAGCGTGCCGGCGGCGCCGAGGATGGCGGCAAGCGGTGTCTTCAAGTCGTGCGAGATCGAGGTGAGCAGCGCCGAGCGCAGCCGGTCGGCTTCGGCCGCGAGCCTTGCCCGATCGACATCGGCGACAAGCTGGACACGCTCGATGGCAAGGGCCGCCTGGTCGGCCAGTGCATCGAGCAGCCGCTGCTGCTCGGGTGTCAGCAGCGGCCCGTCGCGGCGGTCGCTGTCGAGGCCGATGACGCCGACGGCGGTGCGCCCGGTTCTGAGCGGTACGTAGAGGCGTTTGGCGCCGGGCAGGGTATCGGCGCCGCGACCGGCGGCGTGATTGTGTTCCCAGGCCCAGCGAGCGGCGGCGATATCGGCATCGTCGAGCGTATCGTCGGGTGGGTAGCCGGCCTTGACGGCGATGCCGCCCTCTTCCGGCAGCAGCAGCACGACGCGGACCTTCAGCATCGAAGCGAGCTGGAAGGCGGTCGCCCAGAGGACGTCGTCGAGCGTGCCGGTGCCGGCGAGCTTTTTCGAGAAGAGATAGAGGTCTTCGGTCGTGCGCGCCCGCTGCCTCGCGGCGGCGGCCTGGCGCTGCACGGTCGCGGTCAGGTTGCTAGCGATGATGGCGACGCCGAGGAAGAAGAACAGGGCCAGCACGCTTTCCGGATCGCTGATCGTCAGCGTGTAGCGCGGCGGCAGGAAAAAGAAATTGAAGGACAGTGCGCTGAGGATGCAGCTGTAAAGTGCCGGCCGCAGGCCGTGAAGCACAGCGGAGGTCAGCACCGCCATCAGGAAGACCAGGGCGAGGTTGCGGACGTCAAGCACCTGGTCGAGCACGACGCCGACGCCGAGCGCAATAGCGACATAGACGGTCGCCAGCAGGTAGGCTCTGAAATCCAGTGGCGGTGCGATGGCGGCCGCCCTGACCCCGCGCGCGGTGGTGCCATCCTTCTCGCTGCCTGAGATGACATGGACGCTGATCTCGCCTGTCTTGCGGATCAGTTCGTCGGTGATCGAGCGGTTCCACCAGTCGCGCCAGGTCGGCTTCTTCGGGGCGCCGATGACGATGTGGGTGACGTTGTTGGCGGTGGCGTGGCGGACGAGTTCTTCGGCCACCTCGCGGCCGGGAAGGGTGATCGCCTCGCCGCCGAGCTGTTCAGCAAGGCGCAGGGTGGCGGCGACGGTATCGCGCTCGGCTTCGCTGAGATTGATCGAGCGGTTGGTCTCGATATAGACGGCCGCCCAGGGGGCGCGCAGCCGCGAGGCCATGCGGGCGGCGTAACGCACCAGCGAGGCGGAGCGCGGGTGATGGTCGACCGAGACGAGGACACGTTCGCCCGCCGCCCAGGGGCCTGAGATGGCGTGGGCCTGCATGTGGGTCAGCAGTTGGTCGTCGACGCGCTGCGCCGTCTTGCGCAGCGCCAGTTCCCTGAGCGCCGTCAGGTTGCCGGGGGTAAAGTAGTTGGTCAGCGCCCGCTCGGCGGTGCGCGGCATGTAGACCTTGCCGTCGTGCAGACGCTTAATGAGATCGTCCGGCGTCAGATCGATGATCTCGACGTCATCGGCAATGTCGATGATGGAGTCCGGCACCGTCTCGCGCACGCGGATGCGGGTGATTTGCGAGACGACGTCGTTCAGGCTTTCGACATGCTGGATGTTCAGCGTCGTATAAACGTCGATGCCGCGATCGAGCAATTCCCTGACGTCGAGGTAACGTTTCGGATGGCGGCTGCCCTCGGCATTGCTATGGGCGAGTTCGTCGACCAGCACGAGATCAGGCCGGCGGGCGAGGATTCCGTCGAGATCCATCTCCTGGAGCAGCCGGCCCCTATAGTCGATTTCGACGCTGGGAATGATTTCGAAACCGGCGACGAGCGCCTCGGTCTCCTTGCGGCCGTGGGTCTCGACGACGCCGATGACGACATCGAGGCCATCGGCGATCTTGGCGCGGCCGGAGATCAGCATCTCGTAAGTCTTGCCGACGCCCGGGGCGGCACCGAGAAAGATCTTCAGACGGCCGCGCGTTTCCGCCCGGGCTTTTTCGAGAAGCGCATCGGGCGATGGCCTGCCGGCCTGGTCGCGATTGTCGTCTGGCATGGGTGTGGTCTTTCATGTCGGCGAGGCTTGCTCCACTTTCCCTCATTGCTGTGACGAGCACAGCAATGAGGGAAAGGCTGTGGCCCGCCTACCTTCACTCAGTCATAGAAGCATCAAGCCGCTGGTTCAACGCCAGAACATTGACGGTGGGCTCGCCGAGAAGGCCGAGTTCACGGGCCTGAACGACGCCGTCGACCAGCGCCTTGACCTTGGCCTCGTCCAGGCTTCGCGCCTTGGCGACGCGGGTCACCTGGAAGTAGGCCGCCTCCGGCGAAAAATCGGGATCGAGGCCGCTGCCCGACGCGGTGACGAGGTCGGCGGGCACCTCCGAATTCGGGTTCGCCGCCTTGGCGGTCTCGTAATCGTCTTTGACGCGGTCGATCAGTTTCTTGCTGGTCGGGCCGAGGTTCGAGCCGCTGGAGGCAGCGGCATTATAGCCGTCGCCGGCAGCCGAAGGGCGGCCGTGGAAATACTTGTCGCTGCTAAAGGCCTGGCCGATCAGCGCCGAGCCGATCACCTCACCGTTCTTCTCGATCAGGCTGCCGTTCGCCTGGCTGGGAAAGAGGGCTTGGGCAGCACCGGTCATGGCGAGCGGATAAAGAAGCCCGGTGATGGCGGTGGTGGCGACGATCATGACGACGGCCGGGCGAAATTCTTTCAACATTGTTGCTACTCCTTGGAGTGTTTCAGGCGAGGCCGAGGGCTGCGACGGCCATGTCGATCGCCTTGATGCCGATGAACGGGACGATGATGCCGCCGAGGCCGTAGATCAGCAGGTTGCGCGATAAGAGCGCGCCTGCGCCGATCGGACGATAGCGCACACCTTTCAGCGACAGCGGGATCAGCGCGACGATGATCAGTGCGTTGAAGATGATCGCCGAGAGAATGGCGCTTTGCGGCGTCGAAAGCCCCATGACGTTCAGGACGCCGAGCTGCGGATAGAAGGTCAGGAACATCGCCGGGATGATGGCGAAGTACTTGGCGATGTCGTTGGCGATCGAAAACGTCGTCAGCGCGCCGCGCGTCATCAACAACTGCTTGCCGATCTCGACGATCTCGATCAGCTTCGTCGGGTCGCTGTCGAGATCGACCATGTTGCCGGCCTCGCGGGCGGCGACCGTGCCGGTGTTCATGGCGACGCCGACATCGGCCTGGGCGAGCGCCGGCGCATCGTTGGTGCCGTCGCCGCACATGGCAACGAGCTTGCCCTTGGCCTGTTCCTCGCGCATCAGCGCCAGCTTCATCTCCGGCGTCGCCTGGGCAAGGAAGTCGTCGACGCCGGCCTCGGCAGCGATGGCGGCTGCCGTCAGCGGGTTGTCGCCTGTGATCATCACGGTGCGGATGCCCATGCGGCGCAGCTCGGTGAAGCGCTCGCGGATGCCGCCCTTGACGATGTCCTTCAGCTGGATGACGCCGAGCAGCCTGCCGTCGCGGGCAACGGCCAGCGGCGTGCCGCCCGATTTGGCGACCTCGTCGGCGGTCGACTGCAGTTCGCGCACGACCTCGCTGCCATTCTTTGAAGGCGCGTCGCCATTGACATAGGTCAGCACGGCATCGACCGCACCCTTGCGGATCGAGGCGCCTTCAAGATCGACGCCGCTCATGCGGGTCTGGGCGGTGAAGGGCACGAAGGTCGCCTTGAGGCTCGCCATGTCGCGGCCGCGGATCGCATATTTCTCCTTGGCGAGCACGACGATGGAGCGTCCCTCAGGCGTTTCGTCGGCCAGCGAGGCGAGCTGGGCGGCATCGGCGAGATCCTGTTCGGAGACGCCGCGAACCGGGCGGAAACTCGTCGCCTGGCGATTGCCGAGGGTGATCGTGCCTGTTTTGTCGAGCAGCAGCGTGTCGACATCGCCGGCGGCCTCGACGGCGCGGCCGGACATGGCGAGCACGTTGAAGCGGACCAGGCGGTCCATGCCGGCAATGCCGATTGCCGACAGCAGCGCGCCGATCGTCGTCGGGATCAGGGTGACGAAGAGGGCGACGAGCACGATGATCGGGATCGAGCCGCCGGCATAGATGGCAAAGCTCGGGATCGTCGCGGTGGCGAGCACGAAAATCAGCGTCATGCCGGCCAGCAGGATGTTGAGCGCGATCTCGTTCGGCGTCTTCTGGCGTTCAGCGCCTTCGACCAGCGCGATCATCCGGTCGATGAAGGTCGAGCCGGCCGCCGCGGTGATACGGACACGGATCCAGTCGGACAGCACTTGGGTGCCGCCGGTCACCGCCGAGCGGTCGCCGCCGGATTCGCGGATGACGGGGGCGGATTCGCCCGTGATCGCCGCCTCGTTGACAGAGGCCACACCTTCGATGACTTCGCCGTCCGAGGGAATGATGTCGCCAGCCTCGACGAGCACGACGTCGCCGACCTTGAGGCTGGTGCCGGGCACCATGCGGTAGTCGCTGCCATTGTTGGCAGTCAGCAGCTTGGCTTGGGTCTCGGTGCGCGCCTTGCGCAGCGAATCCGCCTGCGCCTTGCCGCGGCCCTCGGCAACCGCCTCGGCGAAATTGGCAAACAGCACGGTGAACCAGAGCCAGAGATTGATCTGGAAGGAGAAACCGAGATTGCCGTTGCCGGCCGCGAGATCGCGCAGGAAAAGCACGGTGGTCAGCACCGAGACCGTGGCCACCACAAACATGACCGGATTTCTGGCAAGTGCCCGTGGGTCGAGCTTCTTGAAGGCGGCGCCCACGGCCGGAATGAGAATGCGACTATCGACGATACTCGCGGATTTTGCCTGGCTCATAAGAGGCTCCAGCTTGGAAAGAGGATGGCGAACCGGATGCCGGTCAGCCCTGTCAAATCGTGAGGATCGCTGCGGCATCACCTCAAAAGGTCTGGCCGGCGATCATCACCAGGTGCTCGACGACGGGGCCGAGCGCCAAGGCCGGGAAGAAGGTCAGGCCGCCGACGATCAGGATCGTGCCGACGAGCAGCCCGACGAAGAGTGGACCATCCGTGGGGAAAGTGCCTGCCGAGGCCGGAACCGTCTTCTTGCCGATCAGCGAGCCGGCGATGGCCAGTGCCGGGATGATGACCAGGAAGCGGCCGGCGAGCATGCCGATGCCGAGCGTCACGTTGTACCAGGGTGTATTGCCTGTCAGCCCGCCGAAAGCCGAGCCGTTATTGGCCGCAGCCGAGGTATAGGCGTAGAGGATTTCGGAGAAGCCATGCGGGCCGGCGGTGCCGATCGAGGCGACGGCGGACGGCAGCACCGTGGCGATCGCGGTGAAAACCAGCATGGCAAGCGGCAAGCAGAGGATGGCGAGAACGGCCATCTTCATTTCCTTCGCCTCGATCTTCTTGCCGAGATATTCCGGCGTGCGGCCGACCATCAGGCCGGCGACGAAGACGGCGACGATGATGAACAGCAGGATACCGTAAAAGCCGGCGCCGACACCGCCGACGATGACTTCGCCGAGCTGCATGTTGATCAACGGAACGAGGCCGCCGAGCGCGGTGAAACTGCCATGCATGGCGTTGACCGCGCCGCAGGAGGCGGCGGTGGTGATGACCGCAAACAGCGAAGACAGGGCGACGCCGAAGCGGACTTCCTTGCCTTCCATGTTGCCGCCGCCAAGACCGAAGGCGTGCATCAATGGGTTACCAGCGGCTTCCGCCCAATAGGTGACGGTGACGCCGGCGAGGAACAGCACGCCCATCGTCGCGAGGATCGCCCAGCCCTGGCGCTGGTTGCCGACCATGCGGCCGAAGACGTTGGTCAGCGCCGCGCCGATTGCGAAGATCGAAACCATCTGGATGAGGTTGGAGACCGCATCGGGGTTTTCGAAGGGATGGGCCGAATTGGCGTTGAAGAAGCCGCCGCCATTGGTGCCGAGCATCTTGATCGCAAGCTGCGAGGCGACGGGGCCGACGGCGATCGTCTGCTGCGCGCCTTCGAGCGTCGTCGCATTGACATAGGGTCCGAGCGTCTGCGGCACGCCGAGATAGACATAGATGAGCGTCAGCACGATGCAGATCGGCAGCAGCACATAGAAGGTCGCCCTCGTCATATCGACCCAGAAATTGCCGATGGCCTTGCCCGACGTGCGCGCGAAGGCGCGGATGAAGGCAAGTGCGATGGCGATGCCCGTCGCCGCGGAGGCGAAGTTCTGGACGGTGAAGCCAGCCATCTGGGTCAGATAGGACATCGTGCTTTCGCCGCCGTAGTTCTGCCAGTTGGTGTTGCTGACGAAACTGACGGCGGTGTTGAACGAAAGCTCCGGCGGGACGGCCGCCATGCCGGCCGGATTATAGGGAAGGCCGGCCTGCAGGCGCTGCAGCGCATAAAGCACGATGACGCCGAGAAGGTTGAAGAGCAGCATGGCAAAGGCATAGGAGGTCCAATGCTGTTCCTCGCGTTCGCCCGTGCCGGCCATGCGGTAAAGTCGCCGTTCGATCGGAACGAGGACGGGTGACAGGAAAGTGCGCTCGCCGCTGAATACACGCGTCATGTAGCCGCCGAGCGGTTTGACGAGCACCAGGATGATCCCGCAGTAAAGCAGGATCTGAAGCCATCCGTTGAGGGTCATGGAGGTAAACTTTCAATACCCGGCTGCTTCTCGGTCGCATGCGCGACCTCAGAAGCGCCAGTTCTTTTCAGAAGCGTTCCGGGCGAAGCAGAGCGTAGGTGAGGTAGACAGTGAGAAACACGGTTACGGCACCGCTCAAGACATAATCGAGGGTCATCGTCGTTTCTCCTGTCAAAGCCTGTCGCAGGCTCTTGTGTAGGCAAAGCACAGCGCGAAGAATATGATCGCGGTGCCAAGCAGAATGATATCCATCATGATCGTGACTCCGGTTGTTCTTGTTGGAGTCAGACAAGACAAAGGGCGCACACCCTGGGGGGGTCGCCTTTCATGCTTTCTGGCGTGGAGATGATCTTTTCGATCTCTCGGAGATCAATATGGAACCGAAGGGCATAAAGGTTCGAGACGAGCAAGGAGCCGTCAATATAAAAATCTCATAAATGCTTTTCAGCGAGCGAGCTAAGGATCGATCCGGAACCGGTATTGGCCTTGGGCGCTGCGGCCGTCCATCGAGAGGACACGCCAGTCGATGGTATAGAGGCCGGGCGCCATGGCAGGGTCGAGCGGGACCTTGAAGATCGATCCTTCAGGACCGGAGAGAAATGGCTTGCCGGTGGGAAGCGCCAAACCCTCAGCATCGAACAGGATGGCCGTCGAGCGGGCAAGATTGACCGGGCCGGTGAAGGTGAGCGCGAGATTGGCCGGCACCACCCTTTCTTCCTGCTGCGGCGGGAGCGATGCTTGTTCGAGGGCCGCAGACGCCCCACTTGCGGCAAAGAGCAGGGATGCGAACAGACAGAATGACACGATCGATTTCATGATGGTCTTCCTTATCTTGCTGATCCGCATCTGCCCGGAGTCATCATGCTTCCGTGGCGCCGTGCCGGCTCATGGCTAATAACGCTGTCGGTGGCGATTTCGATCCCTCGTCTCGACGACAACACGCACCGGCCGCGGCTGGCGGCCCTTCGGCAGTTCGACAATCGGGTCCACAAGCCGGCGCCAGAATTCCCGCAATGACCTTGATATCGTCAGGCCGCAAGACCGATTTCCGCCGACATTATCGGGATCTTTCTTCATCTCTCTGCCTGTCCTCATGGTCGGGATCTCGTATGGAGAATGTACTCTCCGACGGTCTCGGCTGGAATCATACAGAGGTCTTGGAACACAAATCTTTCGGATTATAGAGGCGGGCATTTCATCGCATGTTGAGCAAAAGCTTAATCTCTAAGATTGAATTGCCGCCCCTTCCCGTCTTATAGTCGCTTCAACGGCACTCGATGAACCGAGGGGCCATAGGGAAGGAAACCGACGATGACCAAAGTCCGTGCGCTTGTCCTCGAGCGCCAGCATGAGCTTGCGCTTCGTGATATCGATCTGCCGCTCGAAACCGGCCCGGGCGAGGTGAAGATCAGGATCCACACCGTCGGTGTCTGCGGTTCCGACGTGCATTATTACACGCACGGCAAGATCGGCCCCTTCGTGGTCAACGCGCCGATGGTGCTCGGCCATGAAGCAGCAGGCACGGTCGTCGAGGTCGGGGCCGGCGTCACGCATCTGAAAGTTGGCGACCGCGTCTGCATGGAGCCCGGCATTCCCGATCCGAATTCCAAGGCAAGCCGGCTCGGCATGTACAATATCGATCCGGCGGTGACCTTCTGGGCGACGCCGCCGGTCCATGGCGTGTTGACGCCGGAGGTCGTGCATCCCGCCAACTACACCTTCAAGCTGCCTGACAATGTCAGCTTCGCCGAGGGCGCCATGGTCGAACCCTTCGCCGTCGGCATGCAGGCGGCTGGTAAAGCGAAGATTACACCCGGCGATACCGCCGTCGTCCTCGGCGCCGGGCCGATCGGCACGATGGTGGCGATTGCTGCCCTTGCCGGCGGCTGCGCCCGGGCGATCGTCGCCGATCTCGCCCAGCCGAAACTTGATATCGCCGCGCAATATCAGGGCGTCATTCCGGTCAATATCCGCGAAAAGAACTTGAGCGAAGAGGTCGGCCGGCTGACGGACGGCTGGGGCGCCGATGTCGTCTTTGAATGCTCCGGCTCACCGAAGGCCTGGGAGACGATCATGGCGTTGCCGCGCCCGGGCGGCGTCATCGTCGTCGTTGGCCTGCCGGTCAACCCGATCGGCTTCGACGTTTCGACGGCATCCACCAAGGAGATCCGCATCGAGACGGTGTTCCGCTACGCGCATCAGTATGAGCGCTCGATCGCCCTGCTCGGCTCGGGTCGCGTCGACCTGAAACCGCTGATTTCCGAGACCTTCATATTCGAGGATTCGATCAAGGCGTTTGATCGCGCCGTCGAGGCGCGGCCGAGCGACGTAAAGCTGCAGATCGTGATGGAATAGGCCGTCCCATCGCCTTTACGAGCGCCTGGCGCTGAGTTTCATTTTGCGAAAGACCAGAGCCGCGCCTGCGACGACAGCCGCGGCTCCGGCTGCGACCAGCAGATGGCGGTGAAGGGGAAGGTGGCCTAATATCTGTTCGATGCCGTGTCCGAACAGGTAACCGAGCGCCGTGAAAAGCTGCCCCCACACCAGTGCGGCCGCGGCATTCAGGAGGACGAATTTTCCGGTCGGTATCCGTGTCGTGCCGATGACGATGGGGCTGATCGTCCGCAGCCCAACCAGAAAACGAAATGCAAGAATGAAACCGGTGGGATATTTTTCCAAAAGCGCGGTTGCGCGCGCCAGCGCCGGCTTTTCCTTCAGCCGGCGGACGAGGCTCCAGCTAGCCGCGTAACGACCGACGAGGAACCATAGTTGATCGCCGGCGAAAGATCCGGCCGTGGCCGCGAGCGACGCCGACCAATAGGGCAGCAGCCCGCGGTGTGAAATCACGCCGCCAAGGAACGCGGCCGTTTCGCCTTCAAAGGCGGCGCCCAGAAAGATCGCCAGCAGGCCGTAATTCTCGATCAGCAGTTCGATAGACACGCGGGGTCCGCCTCCAGCTGTCGATTTCCAAACATCACAGCTAAACCGGCTTCAGATCGCCAAGCAGCGTTGGAATCAACTCCGATACCGTCGGATGGATCGGTACCGACCATTGCAATGCCGGATAGGTCGTTCCCGCATTCATCGCATCGATCAAGCCGTGGATCACCTCGTCGCCCTCGATGCCGAGGATCGCCGCGCCGAGAATCTGCTTGGTCTCGGCATCGGCGATCACCTTCATGAAGCCCTTGGTCTCGCCGCGCTCGTTGGCGCGGCCAACCCGGCTCATCGGCCGGGTCGATACCATGATCTTGCGGCCGGAGGCGCGCGCCTGCTTCTCCGTCATGCCGACGCGGCCGAGTGGCGGGTCGATATAGAGCGCATAGGCCGGGATGCGGCTTGAAACCTTGCGGTCGTCGCCGTCGAGGAGATTGGCAGCGGCGATCTCGAAATCATTGTAGGAGGTGTGGGTGAAAGCGCCGTGGCCGTTGCAGTCGCCGAGCGCCCAGATGCCCTCGATATTGGTGGCGAGCCTGTCATCGACCGCGATGAAGCCGCGTTTGTCGGTGATGACGCCCGCGGCATCGAGGCCGAGATCGTCGGTGTTCGGCTTGCGGCCGGTGGCGATCAGCACATGGCTCGCATCGATCTTCGCCGGGCCGGCGGTGACGCTCACCCCGCTGCCGTTTCTGGCGAAGGCGATATTGCCGGCGTCGGTGTGGATGCCGATGCCTTCCGAGCGCAGGATGTCGGCGATCGCGTCTGATATATCCTCGTCCTCGCGCGATGCGAGCTTCGGGCCATGCTCGATGACGCTGACCCCGGCGCCGAAGCGGCGATACATCTGCGCGAATTCCAACCCGATATAGCTGCCGCCGATCACCACGAGATGCCGGGGCAGCGTGTCGAGATGGATGATCGAGGTGCTGGTGAGGTAATCGATTTCATTGATGCCCGGCAGGTCGGGAACGACGGGCCGCGCGCCGACATTGAGGAACATGCGCGGCGCGGTCAGCGTCTCGCCATTGACGCTGACGGTGTTGGGGCTCTCGAACCGGGCATGGCCGTAGATTACGCTCATGCCGTCCATGCCGCCCAACCAGTCGATCAGGCCGTTGCGGGCATTCATCGTGACTTTTTCGGCGCGGGCTCTGACCACCTTCATGTCGACGGCGATCTCGCCGGGGATCCTGACACCATAAGCGGCGCCGCTTCTTGCGACATGGGCGGCGCGGGCGCTGGCGACCAGCGTCTTCGTCGGCATGCAGCCGGCATTGACGCAGGTGCCGCCGAGGAATTTTCGCTCGATCAGCGCCACCTTCATGCCCTTTTCGACCATGCGGGCGGCAAGCGACGGGCCGGCCTGGCCGGCGCCGATCACGATAGCGTCGAAGCTTTTCATCCGACGGCCCCCACGATCAGCACCGCGCCGATGACGGCGACGGCATCCTCGATGAGGGCGGCTGGCAGGTCCTTGCCGAAGGAGGCGGCAAGCCGGCTGCGGAGGGCAGCGCCGCCATAGGTGCCGATGACGGCGCCAATTACGCCGGCGATCAGCCCGCCGAACAACAGGCTGCTGGCCGCACCGATGGTTGCGCCTGCCAGCGCGCCGGCGACGATGCGGGCGCCGAACTGCATCGGCACCTTGCGCGACGGCGTCGACGGCAACTGGTCGGCGATCAGTTCGACGACGGCGAGAACCGTGAAGATCCACGGCGTCCACTTGTAACCCATGAAGGCAAGCGGCGTCTGCGAGACGTCGAACCAGCCAAGTGCCGCACCCCAGGCGACGGCGGCCGGCGCCGTCATGGTGCGAAGGCCGGCAACGACACCGATCAGCAATGCAAGAAGCAGAAACATGCGATCCCCCTCTTTGCCGGCTTTGTGCCGCGAGAGGAAAGGTTGCACATTGTCAGGCGCCTGGCAATTCGCCTTGACGGGCCGGTGAATTAGTTCGCGAAAGCCGCGATGCCGGTGATCGCCCGGCCGATGATCAGCGCATGGATGTCGTGCGTACCCTCATAGGTGTTGACCACTTCGAGATTGACGAGATGGCGGGCGATGCCGAATTCGTCGGAAATGCCGTTGCCGCCGAGCATGTCGCGGGCGGCGCGCGCAATCTCCAGCGCCTTGCCGCAGCTGTTGCGCTTGAGGATCGAGGTTAGTTCCACCGGCGGATGGCCTTCCTCCTTCATGCGGCCAAGCCGCAGGCAGCCCTGCAGGCCGAGCGAGATCTCCGCCGCCATGTCGGCGAGCTTCTTCTGGATCAGTTGGTTGGCGGCGAGCGGCCGGCTGAACTGCTTGCGCTCCAGCGTGTATTGCCGTGCCCTGGCATAACAATCCTCGGCAGCACCGAGCGCGCCCCAGGCGATGCCGAAACGGGCCGAATTCAGGCAGGTGAACGGGCCCTTGAGGCCGGTGACGCCGGGCAGAAGATTTTCCTCGGGCACGAAGACCCCGTCCATCACCACTTCACCGGTGATCGAGGCGCGCAAGCCCACCTTGCCGTGGATGGCGGGAGCCGAAAGCCCTTTCCAGCCCTTTTCGAGGATGAAGCCGCGGATGAGGCCGTCCTCGGTCTTGGCCCAGACGACGAAGATATCGGCGATCGGCGCATTGGATATCCAGGTCTTAGAGCCGGTGAGGCTGTAGCCGCCGTCGACTTTTTTCGCGCGTGTCGCCATCGAGCCGGGGTCGGAGCCGTGATCGGGTTCGGTCAGGCCGAAGCAGCCGATCCATTCGCCGATGGCGAGTTTCGGCAGGTATTTCAGCTTCTGTGCTTCGGAGCCGAATGTTTCGATCGGCACCATGACCAGCGAGGACTGCACGCTCATCATCGAGCGGTAACCGCTATCGACCCGTTCGACTTCGCGGGCGATCAGGCCGTAGGCGACGTAACCGAGACCGGCGCCGCCATACTCAGGCGAGATCGTCGGGCCGAGCAGGCCGAGTTCGCCCATTTCGCGGAAGATCTGAGGATCGGTCTTTTCATTGCGGAAGGCGTCGAGAACGCGGGGCGCAAGTTTTTCCTGCGCATAGGCATGGGCCGTATCCTGCACCATGCGCTCCTCGCTGGTGAGCTGCTCCACCAGGCGGAACGGGTCGGCCCAGTCGAAAACCTCGCGCGTATGCTGCATGTCGGCGTCTCCTCACCCTTGAACTCAGGCTTGCCTCGCTCAAGCTCGCATAGACCCGCCAGCCGACCGCGTCAACAGAAGGCGGCCGTATCGAAAAGACAGCGCCCGCCATCTTTTCAAAAGCGTCGGCATGATCCACTTTGCCGGCGATCGATTCTGGAATGAGGAGACGGAAATGTCGTCAAGCGATCTGTTCGTATCGGCCGAAGGCGCCGAATGGGTCAACCCCGAGCCCGGCGTCGTCAGGCGCATCATGACCTATCTGCCTGAGATGATGATGGTGGAAGTGGCCTTCGAAAGCGGCGCTGTCGGTGCTGCTCATTCGCATCCGCACATCCAGGCAAGTTATGTCGCCGAGGGCAGCTTCGAAGTGACGATCGACGGCCGGACTGAGGTGCTGCGCCAGGGCGGCAGCTTCATCGTGCCCCCCAATCTCGTCCACGGCGTCAAGGCGCTGGAAAAGGGTCGGCTGATCGATGCATTCACCCCGCACCGGGCCGAGTTTCTCAAATAGTCAAGTTTCGGCTTCGGACCGGCGCGGCGCGCCCGCGGCGGTGACGTAGGGCGGCACGAAGCGCGCATCCTCGCCGCGCACCGCCTCGCGCAGGAAATCGATGACGGCGCGAACGCGCGGCGCCTGTTTCAGGTCGCGATGGCAGGTGATCCAGTATTGGCGCTTGAGGTCGATTTCCTCGGGCAGCACGCGCACGAGCTCGGGATAACGGCTGGCGAAGAAGTAGGGCAGGATGCAGAGGCCGAGGCCGTTTCGGGTGGCGGTGAGCTGCGCGAAGATGCTGGAACTCTGGAATTGCGGCTTGATGCGCGGATGCACATCGCTCAGATAATCCAGGCCCGGCGCGAAGATCATTTCCTCGATATAGCTGACGAAGGGATGGCCGAGCAGGTCCTCGCGGCAGGTGATCTCAGGCGCCTTTGCCAGATAGTCGCGCGAGCCGTAGATCTGCAGGTGATAGTCGGTCAGCTTCTCGGCAAAATAAGGCCCGCCCTTCGGCTCGTCGAGCACGACGGAAAGATCGGCGTCCTTGCGTGACAGCGACATGATCTGCTGGATCGTTACCAGTTCCAGCGCCAGGTGCGGATGCTGGGCGGCAAACCGCGGCAGCACGGTCGCGAAGAAGAAATTGGCAAAACCTTCAGGCGCGCTGAGGCGCACGAGGCCGCGCTGCGCCATCGAGCCGTCGGCGAGATCGGCGCGCAGCCGCTCGGTCTCCTGCTCCATCCGCTCGGCTGTCTCGATGAAACGCGTGCCCATGGCGGTCAGCACATAGCCGCGCGGATTGCGCTCGAAGAGCTTGACCTTGAGGGTGAATTCCAGCCGGTCGATGCGGCGCGAGACCGTGGCATGGCTGGAGCGCAACTGCCGGGCCGCCGTCGAGAGCTGTCCAGTGCGGGCTACGGCTAGAAAAAACTGCAGATCGTCCCAAGTAAACTGCGGTGGATTGTTCATGGCGATCCCCTCTGTTCAAAAATGAACAGATACTGTTTGGAATTAGTTGTAAATCACCCGTTGCCTCAAGGCGGAATTTCCTTGATCGTAGGCTAAGGGTCGGCCGCTCCGAGGAGTGCGGCTGGCCAAATCTGAACAGATCCGCAATCTGGCCAATCTCTGGGAGGAGAGAATATGCGTAAGAATCTCATTGCATCAGTTGCATTTCTGCTTGCAAGCAGCACTGCGGTGCTCGCGCAGAGCGCGACCGACGGCAAGGTCAAGATCGGCATCCTGAACGACCAGTCGGGTGTCTATGCCGATTTCGGCGGCAAGTCTTCCGTCGAGGCTGCCAAGATGGCGGTCGAGGATTTCGGCGGCAAGGTGCTTGATGTGCCGATCGAGATCGTCGATGCCGACCACCAGAACAAGCCGGATATTGCCTCCAACATCGCCCGCCAATGGTACGACACCGAGCAGGTGGATGCGATCATGGAATTGACGACCTCGTCTGTGGCGCTCGCCGTGCAGGCTATCGCCAAGGAGAAGAAGAAGATCGACATCGTCACCGGTGCGGCGACGACCGATCTCACCGGCAAGGCCTGCTCGCCTTACGGGTTCCATTGGGCCTACGACACGCATGCGCTTGCCGTCGGCACTGGCGGCGCCCTCGTCAAGCAGGGCGGCGACAGCTGGTTCTTCCTGACCGCCGACTATGCCTTCGGCTATTCGCTGGAGCAGCAGACCAGCGACTACGTCAAGGCGAGCGGCGGCAAGGTCGTCGGCGCCGTCCGCCATCCGCTGTCGACCCAGGACTTCTCGTCCTTCTTGCTGCAGGCGCAATCATCAGGCGCCAAGGTAATCGGCCTTGCCAATGCCGGCCTCGATACCTCGAACGCCATCAAGCAGGCGGCTGAATTCGGCATCACCCAGGGTGGCCAGCATCTGGCGGCGCTGCTCTTCACGCTTGCCGAAGTGCACGGTCTTGGCCTCGAGGCGGCACAGGGACTGACGCTGACGGAAGGTTTTTACTGGAACCGCGACGACGAAAGCCGCGCCTTCGCCAAAAAATTCTTCGCCCGCACCGGCAAGATGCCGAACATGATCCACACCGGCACCTATTCGGCAGTGACGCAATATCTGAAGGCGGTGCAGAAGGCCGGCACCGACGAGACGGAAGCCGTCGCCAAACAGCTGCATGAAATGCCTGTTGATGACGTCTTCGGCCGTGGTGGCACGGTCGGCGCCAACGGTCGGATGATCCACGACATGTACCTGCTGCAGGTCAAGAAGCCTTCCGAAAGCAAGGAGCCGTGGGATTACTTCAACGTACTTGCCACCATTCCCGGCAAGGAAGCCTATATCGATCCCGCCAAGAGCGGTTGCGATCTGGTGAAGTGAGCGCAATGGCGGTTTCCGCAATTGAAACGCAGGAAAAGCCGCGGGTGGTATTGTCCGCCCGCGGCCTGCGCCGCGATTTCGGTGGCTTCACGGCCGTCAAGAACGTCGATCTCGACGTGCATGATGCGAGCGTGCATGCGCTGATCGGCCCAAACGGCGCCGGCAAGACGACGGTCTTCAACCTGCTGACCAAGTTCCTGCAGCCGACATCGGGCACGATCACCCTGATGGGCACCGATATCACCAAGACGCCGCCCGACAAGGTGGCGCGCATGGGGTTGGTGCGGTCCTTCCAGATCTCGGCGGTCTTCCCGCACTTAAGCGTTCTCGACAATGTGCGGGTGGCGCTGCAGCGGCCGAACAATCTTTCCACCCAGTTCTGGCGGCCGCTCTCGGCGCTCGACCGGCTGAACGCGCGCGCCGAGCAACTGCTTGCCAGCGTCGGGCTTTCCAAGGAGCGCGATCAGATCGCCGCCGATCTCTCCTATGGCCGCAAGCGCGTGTTGGAGATCGCCACCACGCTGGCGCTCGATCCCAAGGTGCTGCTGCTCGACGAACCGATGGCCGGCATGGGGCTAGAGGATGTCGCCGTCGTCTCATCCATCATCCGCGACGTCGCCCGCGACCGGGCGGTGCTGATGGTCGAGCACAATCTCTCCGTCGTCGCCAATATCTGCCAGCATGTTACCGTGCTGCAGCGCGGTGAGATCCTCGCCGAGGGCGACTACGCCACAGTCAGCCAGGACGAGCGCGTGCGCGTCGCCTATATGGGCACGGAGGAGCATTGATGGCCGCTCTCCTCGAAGTCCAGGGACTGAACGCCTGGTACGGCGAAAGCCACGTCCTGCACGGTGTCGACATGCGGGTGGCCGAAGGCGAGACGATCACTATTCTCGGCCGCAACGGCGTCGGCAAGACGACGACATTGCGCACCATCACCGGCATCGTGCGGTCCCGCAAGGGCAGGATCAGCTTTGCCGGCAGCGACATGATGCAGGTGCCGCTGCACAAGACGGCCCACCGCGGCATCGGCTTCGTGCCGGAGGAGCGCGGCATCTTCTCGACGCTGACGGTCTCGGAAAACCTGCTGCTGCCGCCGGTCGTGGCGAAGGGCGGCATGACGCTTGACGAGATCTACGAACTCTTCCCCAATCTCTACGAACGCCGCAGCAGCCCCGGCACTAAACTTTCCGGCGGCGAACAGCAGATGCTGGCGATCGCCCGGATCCTGCGCACCGGCGTCAGGTTGCTTATTCTCGACGAACCGACGGAGGGACTTGCCCCCGTCATCGTCCAGCGTATCGGCGAGGTGCTGCAGACCCTGAAAGGACGCGGCATGACGATCCTGCTGGTCGAGCAGAACTTCCGTTTCGCCAGCCGTATTGCCGATCGCTTCTATCTGATGGATCATGGGCAGATGGTGTCGGAATTCCCGGTCGGCGAACTGCCGCAGCGCATGGATACGCTGCACAAGGTTCTGGGAGTATGACCAGATGACGATGATCTTCGGCATTCCCCTGCAGGCTCTGCTCGGCCAGCTGTTGATCGGCCTGATCAACGGCTCGTTCTACGCGCTGCTCAGCCTCGGCCTCGCCATCATTTTCGGCCTGCTGCGGGTGATCAACTTCGCCCATGGCGCGCAATATATGCTCGGCGCCTTCGTCGCCTATCTGCTGTTGACCTATGCCGGTATCGGCTACTGGCCGTCGCTGATCCTGGCGCCACTCATTGTCGGCCTTGCCGGCGCCATCATCGAGCGGCTGTTCCTGCGCCGGCTCTATGATCTCGATCCGCTCTACGGCCTGCTCTTCACCTTCGGGCTGGCGCTCGCGGTCGAAGGCACCTTCCGTTATCTTTACGGCTCCTCCGGCCAGCCTTATGCGACGCCGGCAGCGCTAGCCGGCGGCGCCAATCTCGGCTTCATGTTCCTGCCGATCTATCGCGGCTGGGTGGTGGTCGTCTCGCTGGTCGTCTGCCTCGGCACATGGCTGCTGATCGAGAAGACCAAGCTCGGCGCCTATCTCCGCGCCGCCACCGAAAACGCGACACTGGTGCAGGTCTTCGGGGTCAACGTGCCGGTGCTGCTGACGCTCACCTACGCGCTCGGTGCCGGCCTGGCCGCCTTTGCCGGGGTGCTGGCCGCGCCGATCTACCAGGTCTCGCCGCTGATGGGCTCGAACATGATCATCGTCGTCTTCGCCGTGGTCGTCGTCGGCGGCATGGGATCGATCATGGGCGCGATCATCACCGGTTATGTGCTCGGCATCGCCGAGGGCCTGACCAAGGTCTTTTATCCCGAGGCTTCCAACATCGTCATCTTCGTCATCATGGCGATCGTGCTTCTCATCAGGCCCGCGGGCCTCTTCGGCCGGGATGCCTGACATGACCGACATCACCGACACCATTCAAACGGAAAAAAGCCGAACCGCCCTTTCGGTGCAGGCGGGCTTCCTCGCCATTGGGCTTTTGCTCCTGCTGCTCGCGCCATTCTTCTTCTATCCGATCTTCCTGATGAAGCTGCTGTGCTTCGCGCTGTTTGCCTGCGCCTTCAACCTGCTGCTCGGTTATACCGGCCTGCTGTCCTTCGGCCATGCCACCTTCTTTGGCGGGGCCGCCTATTTCACCGCCTATACGGTGAAGGAATGGGGGCTGCCGCCGGAGCTCGGCATTCTGATCGGGGTGGCGGGTGCGGCGTTTCTCGGGTTGGTGATGGGCTTCTTCGCCATCCGCCGCCAGGGCATCTATTTCGCGATGATCACGCTGGCGCTGTCGCAGATGTTCTTCTTCTTCTGCCTGCAGGCGAAATTCACCGAAGGCGAGGACGGCATCCAATCGGTGCCGCGCGGCCATCTGTTCGGCTTCATCGATCTGAACAGCTCGACCAACATGTATTATTTCGTGCTGGCGGTTTTCATGATCGGCGTGCTGATCATCTGGCGTTTCATCAACTCGCCCTTCGGCATGATCCTGAAATCAATCCGCGAGAACGAAAATCGGGCTGTCTCGCTCGGCTATTCCGTCGCGCGTTACAAGCTCGGCGCCTTCGTCATGTCGGCAGCCCTTGCCGGGCTTGCGGGCGCGGTAAAATCGATCGTCTTCCAGTTTGCGACGCTGACCGACGTCGCCTGGCAGATGTCGGGCGAGGTGATCCTGATGACGCTGCTCGGCGGCATCGGCACGCTGATCGGCCCGCTCTTCGGCGCCGGGCTGGTGGTGGCGTTGGAAAACTACCTCGCTACCTCGGAATTTCCGGTGACGATCATCACCGGCATCGTCTTCATGGTCTGCGTGCTGATCTTTCGTCGCGGCATCATCGGCGAATTCTACGCCTCGCGGCTGGGGCGCAAACTGGGATTTGTCTATCGCCGCTGAACGGGCGAACCTCTTCCCGTCCCGCGGGGAGAGGGAAGCGGCAGGCATCTGAAGTTTCGTGTGGGGCACATGGATCGATACGACTATATCATCATCGGCGCAGGCAGCGCCGGCTGTGTGCTCGCCAACCGGCTGTCAGCCGATGGCAGGAGCCGGGTGTTGCTGCTTGAAGCCGGCGGCAGCGACAATTACCACTGGATCCATATCCCTGTCGGTTATCTCTATTGCATCAACAATCCGCGTACCGACTGGTGTTTCACCACGGCGCCTGAAGCCGGGTTGAACGGCCGGGCGCTGAGCTATCCGCGCGGCAAGGTGCTCGGCGGCTCCTCTTCGATCAACGGCATGATCTATATGCGCGGCCAGGCGCGTGATTACGATCTCTGGCGGCAGATGGGCTGCAGCGGTTGGGGTTGGGACGATGTCCTGCCCTTCTTCCGCAAGTCCGAGGATTTTTATCGCGGCGAAGACGAGATGCACGGCGCTGGCGGCGAATGGCGGATCGAGAAGGCGCGGGTGCGCTGGGCCGTGCTCGACGCTTTCCAGCAGGCGGCGAAGGAGGCAGGCATTCCGGAGACCGCAGATTTCAACCGCGGCAGCAACGAAGGTTCCGGCTATTTCGACGTCAACCAGCGTTCCGGCATTCGCTGGAACACCTCGAAGGCCTTCCTGCGCCCGGCGATGCGACGTTCTAACCTGACCGTGCTGACCAAGGCGCAGGTTCGGCGGCTGCTGGTCGAGGAGGGCGTCGTTGCCGGCGTCGAATTCCAGCATCGCGGCGAGCCGCAACGTGCTTATGCGGCAAAGGAGACCATTTTGTCAGCCGGGTCGATCGGCTCGCCGCATATCCTGGAATTGTCCGGCATCGGCAAGGGTGAGGTTCTCCGGCAGGCGGGCGTCGATGTCGTCACTGAGGTGAAGGGTGTCGGCGAGAACCTGCAGGACCATCTGCAGCTGCGTCTGGCCTATAAGGTGACGGGCGTTCCGACGCTGAACGAAAAGGCGACGAAGCTGATCGGCAAGGCGGCGATCGGGCTTGAATACCTCGTCCGCCGCTCCGGGCCGATGGCGATGGCGCCGAGCCAGCTCGGTATCTTCACCCGATCGGGTCCGGACCGGGAAACGCCCGACCTGCAATATCACGTGCAGCCGGTATCGCTGGAGAAGTTCGGCGATCCCGTCCATCCTTTCCCGGCAATCACCGCGAGCGTCTGCAATCTGAGGCCCGAAAGCCGCGGATCGGTGCACCTGTCGAGCCCGGATTTCGCCGCCCAGCCGACGATCAGCCCGAAATACCTCTCGACACAGCGCGATCGTGACATAGCTGTCCGTTCGATACGGTTGACGCGCAAGATCGTCGCGCAGCCGTCGTTCGCCCGATTCAGGCCGGAGGAGTTCAAGCCGGGGCCTAGCTATCAGACGGAAGCCGATCTGGAGCAGGCGGCGGGCGAAATCGGCACGACGATCTTCCATCCCGTCGGTACCTGCCGCATGGGCGCCGACAGGGACAGCGTCGTCGATCCCCGGCTGCGCTTCCGGGCGCTTGGCAAGCTCAGGATCGCCGACGCCTCGGTAATGCCGTCGATCACCTCGGGCAACACCAATTCGCCGACGATCATGATCGCCGAAAAGGCGGCAGCGATAATCCTCGAAGACAATCGATAGGAGAAGACCATGGCAAAGATCGCATTCATCGGGCTTGGCAATATGGGTGGGCCGATGGCGGCCAATCTGGTCAAAGCAGGCCACGAGGTCCTCGGTTTCGATCTCGCGGCCTCCGTGCTGAAGGCGGCCGAAGACAGCGGCGTCAAGCCGGCAAGCCATGCCAGCCAGGCGGTCAAGGACGCCGAGATCGTCATCACAATGCTGCCGCAGGGCAGGCACGTGCTGACGGCCTGGACGGATATCCTGCAGACCGCGGCGCAGGGCACACTGGTCATCGATTGCTCGACGATCGATGTCGAGAGCAGCCGCAAGGCGCATGAGATGGCCAAGGCCGCAAGCTGCCTTTCGCTCGACGCGCCCGTCTCCGGCGGCACCGGCGGGGCGAGCGCCGGCACACTGACCTTCATGGCGGGCGGCTCGGACGAGGCCTTCGCCAGAGCAAAACCCATTCTCGAGGCGATGGGCAAGAAGATCGTCCATTGCGGCGAGGCCGGTGCCGGCCAGGCGGCAAAGATCTGCAACAACATGATCCTCGGCATCTCGATGGTCGGCGTCTGCGAGGCCTTCGTGCTCGCCGAAAAACTCGGCCTCTCGCACCAGGCGCTGTTCGACGTCGCCTCGACCTCATCCGGCCAGTGCTGGTCGATCAATACCTATTGCCCGGTGCCCGGGCCGGTGCCGACGTCGCCGGCCAACAACGACTACAAACCGGGTTTTGCCGCGGCGCTGATGCTGAAGGATCTGAGACTCTCGCAGGAGGCGGCGCTGGCGAGCGGTGCCTCAACGCCGATGGGTGCCGAAGCGGCCCAGCTTTTTGCGCTCTTCGAAAAGCAGGGCAACGGCGGCAGGGATTTTTCCGCCATCATCGAGATGTTCCGCGAGAAGGTGTAAGCGACCAGCTAGAGCGGTTCAGCTTTTGATGGAAGCGCAGAACCACTCTAACCTTTTGTTTTAACGCAATTCCGGACGGAAAACCGCTTCGCACTTTTCCTGGAATTGCTTTATAAGAGATAGCTGACCGGCTCGTTTCGAACCGGATGGGGAAAGACACCCATACCGACGCCGAAAATCGACTGCAGCGTCTCGGCCTGCATGATCTCCATGGGCGTGCCCTCGGCGGTGATCCGGCCGCGATTGAGCGCGATGATCGCGTCGCAGTAGCGTGCGGCAAGGTTGATGTCGTGCAACACGATGATGACGGTCAGCCCGCGTTCATGGCTGAGTTCCTGCACCAGCGAGAGGACGCTTGCCTGATGGGCAAGGTCGAGCGCCGAGGTCGGCTCGTCGAGTAACAGGCAGCGGGCGTCCTGGGCGAGCATCATGGCGATCCAGGCACGCTGGCGCTCGCCGCCGGACATGTTGGCGACGAGACGATCGGCAAAATCGTCAAGCTCGGTGCGGGCAATTGCCTCCTCGACCATGTTGCGATCCGTCGCGGTGAAGCGGCCAAGCGTGCCGTGCCAGGGAAAACGGCCGAGCGCCACGAGTTCCCGCACGGTCATGCCGTCGGTCGCCGGCGTGAATTGCGGCATGTAGGCGACGTGCCGGGCAAATTCCCGGGCGCCCCAATCGCCCGCCCGTTTGCCGTTGAAGGCGATGGCGCCGGATTTCGGCGCGACCTGGCGGGCGATGATCTTCAAAAGCGTGCTCTTGCCGGAACCGTTCGGCCCCACCAGACCGTAGATGCGGCCCTGCTCGAGCGTCAGGTCGATGCCATGCAAGATGGATTTCGGCCCGATGGCATAATCGACTCCCGACAGGTCAAGGAAAGGCGAAGGCATGGTCTGCTCCGGGTTCGGTGTCGCACGGGTTCGAGAGGGCAAGCCCTCCCTTTCCCTGCAAAACTTAACCTGAATTGTCAACTTATGCTTTCTGTCCGACACGGTTCCGCGCGCCGACCGGATGCGGTGACATCCTCCCGTGGGCTTCAAATCAACACTTCGACACCGAGAAACTTAGCCTGCTGTCGCCGAACAGGATATCGATCTCGCCGGGTTCGGTCAGTTCGACCGCGCCGCTCAACGTGCCGGTCGTGATCAGCGCGCCTGCCTTCAGCGATGTCTCTGGGCGCAAGCCATCATTGGCGTAATCGACGAGCCAGGTGAGAACGTCGCCCTTCGGATGCTGTGCCGGGCCATCATAGATCGTGCGGCCGGCATGGGTGACCTTGAGCGGCGTGCCACCGGCTTTGTCGACAAAGCTTTTTTCGAGCTTCGGGCCGAGCACATAACCGCTATTGCCGAGCCGGTCGGCGACGAACAGCAGGAAGGAAACGCCGCCGCTTTCCCTGAGGGCGCTGACCAGCAGTTCGGCGCCGAGATAGGCAGCGGAGATCGCTTCGACCACGTCGGCGCGGCTGTAGGGAGCACCCGGGCGGATCGGCAGGTCCTTGCCGAGACGGACGGCGATCTCGGTCTCGAATTTCAGGCCCGGATACCAGGGGATGCTGGCGCCGGCGGCAGCCTCGGCATAGGGATGCAGGGGAGCAGTAACCGCCTGGCCCTGCGGCGAGACCGTCACTTTCCAGGCATTGCTGGAGATGCCATCTGCGGCGGCAAGGAAATTCTGCGCTTCCATCGCCTGATGCAGATCGGCCGGCAGGGTGAAACTGCCGGTTTCCTCCTGCCTGCCGGCCTGGCGCAGGCTGTGAAACCTGACTGCGAGCCCGCGCGGATCGAATGTCTCTGTCATGCTGTCTCCTCGACTTGGTTTTCGAGGGGCACACTAACCGCAAGGCAGGGGCGAGCAAGACCGTTCTTGGGCCGTATTTGGAAAGACTCTTATTCCATCGCCGCGTACCAGTGATCGCGATACGCCGAGAGCCCTGGGATCTCGGTCGGCGGAACATGCGTCTCGGCACCCGATAACGGCCGGATGCCGGTGAGGAGGGCCGCGCCCTGGCTGGTGCCGGTTGTACCAGGAACGGCCATGACCTCGCGGCCGGTAAGGGCGGCAAGCAGCTTGAGATAGGTCTCGTTCAGGGCAAAAGGCCCTTCGACGATGACGGGGCCTTTGGCGCCAATCAGCCCGAGGCAGGCATCGGTCATCAAAGCGAGATAGAGGCAGGCCGTGGCATAACGCTCCTCGCGGCTTGCCTGCTCGGCGCCGATCCAGCGGCTCACCTTTCCCGGAAACGGCCCGGAACCGGGGCCGATATTGGGCAACAGCATCATGCCTTTACCGATGACAGGGCCGATCGCCGCCTGGGCCGCCTTTTCGTCGACAGGACCGATCTCGGCCGAAAGGATTTCGAATTCCCGCCCGCCCATGAAACGCGAGGAGGGAACGGCCCGGCCATAGGCATCGACATTGGCGAGCGCGTCGCGTTTTTGATCGAGATGATCGAGGTCGCCGCCGACGCCGAAATTGATGACCCAGGTGCCTGTGGAGACGACGGCGAAGGGTGCTTTCCGATGGACCAGATGCGGCAGCAGCGAGGCATTGGAATCGTGAATGCCGCAATAGACCGGCACGGGCGCTGCAAGGCCGAGCTCGGTGGCGATCTCGGGCAGGACCGGGCCGAGCGCATCGAAGGCGGAGCGGATCGGCGCCATCAGCGCGCGAATGCCGAGCCTGTCGACCAGCGAGGAATAGTCGCCGGCCTTCGGGTTCCAGAGGTCGGTATGGCAGCCGAGCGAGGTCAGCTCATTGGCGGCGATACCGGTCAGCCGCGCCGTCCAATATTGCGCATAGGTGAGGATGGTCGCCACCCTGGCGAATTCCTCGGGAAAGGCGGTCTTCTGATGGTGCAGCTGCGCGCCGATATTGAGGCCCATCGCGAGGCGTGGGGAGAAGGTTTCGTCGAAGGCGGGACGCAAGGCCGTATAGGCATCACGGATTTCCTGCGGATATTCGTGTTCGTAGTCGATCACAGGCATGGCGAGCGTGCCGTCCCCGCCAAGCAGCGCGGCGGCGGCGCCATGGGTGGTGACCGAGATGGCATCGAAACCCGTTTCCCCCGCAAGCCTCTTCAGCGCATCGAGCGCAAAGGACCAAAGCGCCTCAATGTCGTAATGCGGGTAGGGACCGGTTTTGATCGCGATGTTCGGGCGCTTCAGGACGGCGACCTCGGCGCCGGTTTCGCTGTCGAGCACGACGACCTTGGCATTGGTCTTGCCGATGTCGAGAACGGCGATGCGGCGATAGGAGGTGGCGTTCATGGCATATGGAAGAGCGTGACGAGGTCGCTTTGCACCGGCGAATTGTCCGGGTTGGTCGCCATGATATCGGCCATGTGCGCCCACCATTTCTTCATGACCGGATGCTCCGGCAGGCTTGCCATGGTGTGATCGGCGGGCCGCGTCAACACGCCAAACAGCGTGTCGGTCTCGCGGTCAAGATGGATGGAATAGTCGCTGGCGCCCGACCTATGCAGGAGATCGACCAATTCCGGCCAGATTTCGTCATGTCGCTTGCGGTATTCGGCTTCCATGCCCGGATTGAGCTGCATCTTGAAGGCGTGTTTTTCTCTGGTCATCGGGAGCTCATGAGCTTGACGCGGCGGGCGATGATCGGGATGGCGATGGTAATGATCAAAAGCAGGCCGATGAAGATCGACATGACGATGCCGGGCACGTTCAACAGGCCAAGGCCGAAGGTGACGAGGCCCATGACGAAGGCGGCGATGACGACGCCGCCGATCGTGCCGGAGCCGCCGAGGATCGAGATGCCGCCGAGCACGACCATGGTGACGACTTCGAGCTCCCAGCCTTGGGCGATCGACGGCCGGGTCGAGCCGAGGCGTGAGGTGAGGCAGATGGAGGCGACACCGCTCATGACGCCGGTTAGCAGGAAAAGGATGAATTTGACGCGCTCGACCGGGATGCCGGAGAAGCGGGCAGCGAAATCATTGTTGCCGATCGCATAGACCTGCCGGCCGAAATTCGTCGCGTGCAGCAGGATGGCGAACAGGATCGCCAGCACGAAGAACAGCACGAATTCGAAGGAGAATACCCAGACGACGTAGCCCTGGCCGAAATAGGCGAAGTCGGCGGGGTATTTGCCATAGGCTTGGTCGCCAAGCACGATATAGGAAATGCCGCGGAAAAGGCTCATCGTGCCGATGGTGACGACGATCGACGGCAGTTTCAGTACCGAGACCAGCACGCCGTTAAAGGTGCCGCAGGCAAGGCCGGTGCCGATGCCGATCAGAACCAGGCCCGGTGTGCCGATGCCGGCTTGCGCTGCCGCCCCCATCGCCGTCGAGGCGAGCGCGATAATCGCGGCGACCGAGAGGTCGATCTCGCCCGATATGACGAGCAGCGCCATGGCAAAGGCGATCATTGCCTTTTCTGTGAAGTTGAAGGTGGCGTCCGAAAGGTTCCAGGCGTCGAGGAAATAGGGCGAAGCCAGGGAATTGAAGATGAAGATCAGGATCGCGACGGCAAAGAGCAGCACTTCCCAGCTGGCGGCGATGCGGCGGAAGGGCGTGCCGAGACGATCGGGGATGACCCGCTTTTCGCGTGTGGGCACGGTGCTCATGCTGCGGCCTCCGTTCTGATCTCGGCTGCGGCGCGGTCGCGCAGGATGATGCGGCCGCGGTTGCGCTCGCGCCTGGCGTTGAAGGCGACGGCGAGAATGATGACGGTTCCGGAGATCGCCATCTGGGTGAAGGGTGAAATGCCGATGACCGGCAGCGCGTTCTTGATGACGCCGAGGAAGAGTGCGCCGAGCACGGTGCCGGCGACCGAGCCGACGCCGCCGGCAATCGAGATGCCGCCGATGACGCAGGCCGCGACGCTGTCGAGCTCAAAACCGCTTGCGATATCGACATAGGCGACGGCATAGCGCGACACCCAGAGATAGCTTGAAAGCCCGGCGAGCGCGCCTGACAGGACGAAGGCGAGGAATTTGGTCCAGCCGGTATCGATGCCGGCATAGACGGCCGCGGTCGGATTGCCGCCGGTTGCATAGGCCGAGCGGCCGAACTGGGTATATCTGAGCAGCACATACATCAACAGTACGATGATGATGCCGACCCAGCCGAGGACGGGCAGGCCGAGGATCGGCGTGCGCGGCACCGACAGGAAGACCGGCGTCATCTGGTGGGCATTGACCCACGCCCCGCCCGAGAGCACGAAGGCCATGCCGCGATAGATGGTCAGCGTGCCGAGTGTGACGACGATCGGCGGGATTTCCAGCGCCCAGACGAGAAAGCCGTTGATGGCGCCGAGACAGGCGCCGATGACGATCGCCGCAAGGATCAGTACGACGAGCGGCAGATCGGGATAGGCGGCATTCATCATCGCGATCGCCATGCCGGTGAAGGCGAGGTTAGCGGCAACCGACAGGTCGATCGACTTCGTCAGGATGACCGTCATCTGCGCCAGCGCCAGGATGATCAGGATCGAGGTATCGTTGAAAATGCCGGCGAGATTGTCCGGCGTTGCGAAATCCGCAGCCCGCGTCGAAAAGATCGCAATCATCACCACAATGATGAGGAACAGCAGGGTTTCGCGTTTTCTGATCAGTCTTGCCATGCTCTTGCCTTATGCATTGTGGGCCTCATGCATTGCCGGTGGCGGCGCGCACCAGCGCTTCCGGCGTCAGCTCGGCGCGTTCGAAAATCCCGGCCGCCAGGCCTTCCTTCATCACCAGAACGCGGTCCGACATGCCGATGATCTCGGGCAGTTCCGACGAGACCATGATGATCGACAGGCCTTCGGCGGCGAGTTCGCTGATAAAGCCGTGCACGGCGGCCTTCGAGCCGATGTCGATGCCCTTGGTCGGTTCGTCGAGGATAATGACCTTCGGCGACGTCGCCAGCCACTTGCCGATGACCACCTTCTGCTGATTGCCGCCCGACAGCGTGCCGACCGGCACGGAAAGGGCGGCGGCACGCAGATCCAGCCGCTCGGCATATTTGCGCGCCAGCGCGAATTCTTCTGCCGCTCTCAGGAAGCCGCGGCGCGAGGTGCGGGCGAGCGAGGGCAGCGTCATGTTCTGGAAGATCGGCATCGGCAGCGCCAACCCGTGGCGGCCGCGCTCCTCCGGCACGTAGACGATGCCGGCCCGGATCGCGTCCTGCGGCGAATGGATCGAGACCTCGCGGCCTTCGAGCATCATCGTGCCGGAGAGCGGCCTGGTGATGCCGAACAACGATTGCGACAGTTCCGAGCGGCCGGCGCCGATCAGACCGTATATGCCGAGAATCTCGCCCTTGCGCAGGGTGAAGGAAATGTCGCGGAATTCAGTGCGATGGCTGTAGTTGCGGATCTCCAGAACCGGGCCGCCGATAGCGACATCGATCTTCGGAAAGGCGTTCTCGACGTCGCGGCCGACCATCATCCGGACGATCTCGTCCTGCGGCGTTTCCTTGAGCCGGCCCTGGCCGATGGCGCGGCCGTCGCGGAAGACGACGAAATCATCGGCGATTTCGTAAACCTCGTCGAATTTGTGGCTGATGAAGAGGATCGCCTTGCCCTGTTCCTTCAGGCTCCGGACGATGCGGAAGAGATCGTCGATCTCCTTGCGGGAAAGAGCGGCCGTCGGCTCGTCCATGATGACGATGCGGGCCTCGATCGACAGAGCGCGGGCGATCGCCACCAGGTGGCGCTGCGCAATGGAGAGGTCTTTGAGCCGGATCGTCGGGTCGATATTGCTTTCGAGCGCGATGAGCAGCGCCTTCGAGCGGCTGTTCATCGCCTGCCAGTCGATGGTGCGAAGGCGCGTGCGCGGCGCGTGGCCGAGGAAGATGTTTTCAGCAACCGTCAGCTCGTCGAAAAGCACGGTTTCCTGATGGATGGCGGTGACGCCGGCATCGATCGCCGCCTGGGCGCTGGCAAAGGTCACTGGCCGGCCGTCGACCAAAATCTCGCCTTCGTTCGGCCGGTAGATGCCGGTCAGGATCTTGACGAGCGTCGATTTGCCGGCGCCGTTTTCGCCGATCAGCGCCGTCACCGTGCCGGGGTGGAGCGCGATGCTGACATTGTCGAGCGCCTTCACGCCCGGAAAGATCTGGGAGATGCCGCGCATTTCCAGAATGGCGGGCGCATCGCCGGTTTTGCTGTCCGTGGCGGTTTGTTGAAAGGCGGCGTTCATCAGATTTCTACCAGTGTCGAATGGGAAATCCCGGCGGCTTGAAGGCCGCCGGGTTTTTCTGTGTTTGCTCTGGATCAGAAGACCTTGGAGAACTGGTCGATGTTCGAGGCATTGTAGACGAAGGGATCAGCCATGGCGGCTTCGCCGTTGTCGCCGATCTTGATCTTGCCCATGCGGCCGGCGGTGATTTCGCTGCCCGGCTTGCCGTCGGCGTCACCCTTGACGAGGTGATAGGCGATCTGGGCTGCGGAATAGCCGAGGTCGATCGGGTTCCAGATGGCGAATTCCTTGGTGGCGCCCGACTTGATCGCGCCGGCCATTTCGGACGGCAGGCCGAGACCGGTGACGTAGACCTTGCCGACAAGGCCCTTGTCTTCGACGACCTTGGAGGCGGCGAGAACGCCGACCGTCGTCGGAGCGACGATGACCTTGACGTTCGGGTTCGACTTCAGCAGGCCTTCGGCTTCACGATAGGACTTGTCCGAGAGGTCGTCGCCGTAAACCGTAGTGACGAGGTTGAGGCCCGGGAAATCCTTGAGCTGCTTCTTCATCTGGTCGATCCAGATGTTCTGGTTGGTCGAGGTGGTCGTTGCCGACAGGATGGCGAAGTCACCCTTGCCGCCGTCGAGGTGGTCCTTGACGAGCGTCAGGCACATCTTGCCGATCAGCTCGTTGGACGACGGGTTCAGCTGCAGGATACGGCCTTCCGGCGCGACGCCGGAATCCCAGGAGATGACCTTGATGCCGCGCTGGGCAGCCTTCTTCAGCGCCGGAACGAGCGCATCGGGATCGTTGGCAGAGACGGCGATGGCGTCGACTCCCTGGGCGATCAGCGAGTTGATGACTTCGATCTGGCCTTCGGCCGTCGTCGACGTCGGACCGGTGTAGATGACCTCAACGCCGCCGAGTTCCTTGGCGGCTTCCTGGGCGCCCTTGTTGGCGGCGTCGAAGAAGCCGTTGCCGAGCGACTTCACGACCAGGCCGATCTTGATGTCCTTGGCGCTTGCAGTGCCGGCCATCATGGCGACGGCGAGCGCTACACTGAGCGCAAGTGTCTTTGCGAGTTTCATGTACTTTCCTCCCTTAAAGATTAGACTTCCACACCTCGGCGGCGCCTCATGCGACCGACGAGGAATCCTCCCTCACACCCTGGGCCACCGGGCTGGCGACAACGAGCCGGACGCCGGCATTCTCGACCATGCGAGCTGCCTCGTCCGAAATCGCGTCATCAGTGATGATCACAGAAACGCGGTCGAGCGCGCAGAGAATGAGGCTCGACCGGCGATTGAATTTGCTTGAATCGGCCATGACGACGAGTTCGTCGGCCTGGTGCATCAGCTTCTGCTCACTCTGAATGATGAGCGCATCCGCCTCCATGATGCCAAGCGGGCCGACGCCTTGGGCGCCGATGAACATGCGCCGCGCATAAAAATTGCGGATCGCGTCATTGTCGAAAGGCGACAGGATCAGGCTTTGCTCGCGATAGATCGCGCCGCCCGGCACCGTCACCGTGTTTTTGGAATGCTTCACCAGATGTTCGGCGATCGCGAAAGAATTGGTCATGACCTGCAAGCGATGGCCGGCCATGTAATGCACCATCTGGAAGGTGGTCGTGCCGCCATTGATAATGATGGCGTCGCCGGCTTCGCAGAGTTCGACGGCTGCGCGGGCAATTGCACGTTTTTTATCGATGTTGACTGATTCTGACACCCGGAAGGGCCGGCCGGCAAGATTGCCGAGCTGCGGCGGATGCACAGCCTCCGCACCGCCGCGGACGCGGCGGATCTTGCCCTGAACATGAAGGGCCGCAATGTCGCGCCGGATTGTCGCTTCAGAAGCTTCCGTCAGCTCGGAAATGTCCTGGATCGTCACGACGGACTTTTCCTGAACGGCGCTTAAGATAATGCGGTGGCGTTCGCGTTCATGCATGGGGCTCCTCCTCTGGTCATATTTATTTCGCATCCGTTAATGCCTGTCAATCACAAACGATCATAAATTTTCATATTGCGATGCAGCATAATCGATTATGATCGTTTTCGATTGACAAGCGCACTTTTGATGCGCGATACCGTGAGCGAAAGGGCCCGCTGATCGCGGCGCCTCACGAGCCTATATGGGAGGATGATATGGCGGCGAACGTCCGGCTTCTGGATAACCGGTGGGATGATGCTTATGCGGCAGGCCTCGATGAGCCCGGCAAGCTGCTCTATCGCTCCAACCTGCTCGGCGCCGACAAGCGCATCACCAATTACGGCGGCGGCAACACCTCTGCGAAGGTGATGGAAACCGACCCGCTGACCGGCGGCAAGGCGAAGATTCTCTGGGTCAAGGGTTCGGGCGGCGACGTCGGCACGATCAAGCTCGACGGTTTCGCCACCCTCTACCAGGACAAGCTGGAATCGCTGAAAGGCATCTACAAGGGTGTCGAGGACGAAGACCGCATGGTCGGTTTCTTGCCGCACTGCACCTTCAATCTGAATGGTCGCGCCGCCTCGATCGACACGCCGCTGCACGGTTTCGTACCTTTTACCCATGTCGACCACATGCATCCCGATGCGATCATCGCGATTGCCGCCTCGAAGAATTCCAGAGAATTGACGCAGCAGGTGTTCGGTGACGAGATCGGCTGGCTGCCATGGCGTCGCCCGGGCTTCCAGCTCGGCCTCGACCTTGGCGCTTTCGTCGCCGCCAACCCGAATGCCAAGGGTGTCGTGCTCGAAAGCCACGGCCTGTTCACCTGGGCTGATGATGCCAAGGCCTGCTACGAGCTGACCCTCGATATCATCAACAAGGCGATCGTCTGGTTTGCCGAAAAGACCGAGGGCAAGACGATTTTCGGCGGTGCCGTCGCCCAGAGCCTGGCCGTCTCCGAGCGCCGCGCCATCGCCGCCCGGCTGATGCCGGAAATCCGCGGTCGCATCGGCAAGCAGGAGCGCAAGCTCGGACATTTCGACGATCAGGACGCCGTGCTGGAATTCGTCAATTCCCGGGATCTGCGGCCGCTCGGCGCGCTCGGCACCAGCTGCCCGGATCATTTTCTGCGCACCAAGATCCGCCCGCTGATCGTCGATTTCGACCCTGAAAAGCCGGATGTCGAAGCGATCGTTGCCGGTCTCGACCAGGCGCTGGAGGATTACCGCGCCGATTACGCCCGCTATTATAACGACTGCAAGCATGACAATTCGCCCGCCATGCGCGACGCCAATCCGGTCATCTTTCTCGTTCCCGGCGTCGGCATGCTGTCCTTTGCCCGCGACAAGGCGACGGCCCGCATTGCCAGCGAATTCTACGTCAACGCCATCAACGTCATGCGCGGCGCCTCGACGGTCTCGGAATATCAGGGCCTGCCGGAACAGGAAGCCTTCGATATCGAATACTGGCTGCTCGAAGAGGCCAAGCTGCAGCGCATGCCGAAGCCGAAGAGCCTTGCCGGCCGGGTGGCCTTCGTCACCGGTGGCGCCGGCGGCATCGGCCGGGCGACGGCCGCACGTCTCGTCGGCGAAGGCGCTTGCGTCGTGCTTGCCGATATCGACCAGGCGGCGCTCGAGGGCACCGAAGCCGATTTCGTCAAGAAGTTTGGCGCCGATGCGGTGCGCAGCGTTCGCCTCGACGTCACCAAGGAAGATGCGGTGATCGCCTCCTTCACGGAAGCCTGTGTCGAATTCGGCGGCATCGATATTCTCGTCTCGAATGCCGGCATTGCCTCGTCTGCGCCGATCGAAGCCACCGAGCTTGCGACGTGGAACCGCAATATCGATATTCTCGCGACCGGCTATTTCCTGGTTTCGCGCGAAGCCTTCCGCCTGTTCCGCCGTCAGGCGCTCGGCGGCAACATCGTTTTCGTCGCCTCGAAAAACGGCCTTGCCGCCTCGCCGAATGCGTCTGCCTATTGCGCCGCAAAGGCTGCCGAAATCCATCTCGCCCGTTGCCTGGCGCTGGAGGGTGCGGATGCCGGCATCCGCGTCAACACCGTCAACCCGGATGCGGTGCTGCGTGGTTCGAAGATCTGGAGCGGCGAATGGCGCGAACAGCGCGCCGCCTCCTCCAAGATCGAGGTTGACGATCTCGAGGAACATTACCGCAAGCGTTCGATGCTGAAACTGAACGTGTTTCCGGAGGATATCGCCGAGGCGATCTACTTCCTGGCCTCGGACCTTTCGGCGAAATCGACCGGCAACATTATCAACGTCGATGCCGGCAACGTACAGAGTTTTACGCGGTAAGGCTTGGTCTCTTCTCCCCAGCGGGGAGAAGATGCCGGCAGGCAGATGAGGGGGACGCTGAGCGAAGCGTTGCGTGTTCTGAGCGGGAAGCGAAGAACTATGGGCGTCATGCCGTGTCGCCCCTTATCCGACCCTTCGGGCCACCTTCTCCCCGCTGGGGAGAAGGGGAGCAATTACAAATGTGGGAGGTAGAAATGGCCGAGTTCAGGATCGCGCAGGATCTGGTCGCAACTGATAACGACAAGCGGGCAACCGCACTGAAAGCCGATTACGAGGCGCTGGGTGCGAACCTCGACCGCCGCGGCATCGATATCGAAGCGGTTACCCGCAGGGTGGCGGAATTCTTCGTCGCCGTTCCCTCTTGGGGTGTCGGCACCGGCGGCACGCGCTTTGCCCGCTTTCCCGGCACCGGCGAGCCGCGCGGCATCTTCGACAAGCTCGACGATTGCGCCGTCATCAACCAGCTGACGCAGGCGACTCCGAACGTCTCGCTGCATATTCCCTGGGACAAGGCGGATGTGAGCGAATTGAAGGCCAGGGGCAATGCGCTCGGCCTCGGCTTCGATGCGATGAATTCGAACACCTTTTCCGATGCGCCGGGCCAGGCCCATTCCTACAAATATGGTTCGCTCAGCCATACCGATGCGGCAACGCGGGCGCAGGCGGTCGAGCACAATCTCGAATGCATCGAGATCGGACAGGCGCTTGGCTCCAAGGCACTGACGGTCTGGATCGGCGACGGCTCGAACTTCCCCGGCCAGAGCAATTTCACCAAGGCTTTCGAACGTTACCTCGCCTCGATGGCTGACATTTACAAAGCGCTGCCCGACGATTGGAAGCTGTTCTCCGAGCACAAGATGTATGAGCCGGCCTTCTACTCGACGATCGTCCAGGATTGGGGCACCAATTACCTTATCGCCCAGACGCTCGGCCCGAAGGCCCATTGCCTCGTCGATCTCGGCCACCATGCACCGAACACCAATATCGAGATGATCGTCGCCCGGCTGATCCAGTTCGGCAAGCTCGGCGGCTTCCACTTTAACGATTCCAAATATGGCGATGACGATCTCGATGCCGGCGCGATCGATCCCTACCGGCTGTTCCTCGTCTTCAATGAGCTGGTCGATGCCGAGCAGCGTGGCGTCAACGACTTCAACCCGGCTCATATGATCGATCAGTCACACAATGTCACCGACCCGATCGAGAGCCTGATCAACAGCGCCAACGAAATCCGCCGCGCCTATGCGCAGGCGCTGATCGTCGACCGCAAGGCGCTGTCTGCCTACCAGGACGACAATGATGCGTTGATGGCGTCGGAAACCTTGAAGCGCGCCTATCGCGCCGATGTCGAGCCGATCCTCGCCGAAGCCCGGCGCCGGGCCGGCGGCGCGATCGAACCGATCGCCGCCTATCGCGCCAGCGGCTACCGCAAGAAGGTGGCTGCCGAGCGCCCGGCCTCCGCTGCCGGCGGCGGCGGCATCATCTGAGCTTCTAAACTGAATAGATTTGCCGGCAGCGTGGGGTGACGCGCTGCCGGCAATTGCTGTTTACGGCTTCCAGGCGCCGGCGATCTGGCGGGTGGCGATGTTCAGCCGGTTCCAGACATTGATATTGGCGATGGCGATGACGAGTGCCGCAAGGCTCCTTCCGTCATAATGCCGGGTCGCCTCGTCCCAGATATCGTCAGGCACCGGGTCGGCGCGGTCGCTGACGCGGGTCACCGCCTCGGTCAGCGAAAGGGCTGCGCGTTCGGCGTCGCTGAAATAGGGCGAGTCGCGCCAGGCGCTGACGGCAAAGAGCCTTTCATCCGTCTCGCCAAGTTTCTTTGCGATGCGAGGATGACCGTCGACGCAGACGCTGCAGCCGTTGATCTGGCTGGCGCGCAGATTGACGAGTTCAAGCAGCCTCAGTGAAAGGCCGGTCTCGGTCGGCACTTTGCTGAGGGCAGCGAGCGCCTGCATGGCCTCGGGCAGGACGAGGGCGGGATTTCCCATTCTCTCTTGCATAACCGGTTTTTCCTGCATGGTATGTCTCCTTGATGCGGTTTACTTTTCGACGATCCGCCGGCGCTGTCACATCGGCCGGGTTTCATTCGTCATGGCCTTGACGGAACGCAGCGGAGGAATGTGACAAATGGGCGAGAAAAACTGGCTGGCCGACGAATTCGAAGCGAACAGGGCGCATCTGAAGGCCGCTGCCTATCGCATGCTTGGCTCGCGCAGCGAGGCGGAAGACGCCGTCCAGGAGGCCTGGCTGCGGCTCAGCCGTACGGATACTACCGATGTCGGTAATCTCGGCGGCTGGCTGACGACGGTGGTGGCGCGAATCTGCCTCGACATGCTGCGCACGCGCAAGACCCGCCGCGAGGAACCGCTGGAGATGCCGGTCCATGCCGCGATCGCCGATCCGGCAAACGATCCGGAGCGCGATGCAGCCCTTGCCGAATCGGTCGGCGTGGCGTTGCTCGTCGTGCTGCAGACGCTGGCGCCCGCCGAACGTGTCGCCTTCGTGCTGCACGACATGTTCGATCTGCCCTTCGACGAGATCGCGCCGATCATCGGCCGCTCGTCTGCCGCTGCCCGTCAGCTTGCAAGCCGCGCCCGCCGCCGGGTGCAAGGGGCAGACGAAGCGCCGGATGTTGATTTCGGCCGCAAGCGGACGATCGCGGAGGCTTTCTTGACGGCATCGCGCAATGGCGATCTTGAGGCCTTGCTTGCCGTGCTTGCCCCCGATGTCGTCTTCCGGCCGGATGCGACGGCGGCCCGATTCGGCAGCATTGGCGAAATGCGCGGCGCAGCTGGGGTAGCCGAAGCCTTCAAGGGTCGGGCGCAGGCGGCAGAGATTGCCGTTGTCGACGGCGAGCTCGGATTTGTCGTGCAGATCGCCGGCCAGCTCCGCGTCGTCGTGGCGCTGACGATCGCCGACGGCAGGATCACCGCGATCGACGCCATTGCCGATCCGGATCACCTCCAACGGCTTGACTACTCGATCCTTCGGGATTGAAAGTAAACGCTGATTTACCGGATCTTCGCGACTGGCGCGCTTTGGAACGAGCGCGCCATCGACGTTTCCTCAGCGGCGGATCCCGCGTCATTGTCCTTGACAGCGGCGCCCTCAGTCTTATTCTATTATAAAGATTTATATAGCATAACTATGGAATTCAACAATATGACCATGTCCGGCGACCAGCCTCAGAAGCCGCTTCTCCTCACCAATGTCAAACCAGTGGCTTTCGGGGCGGGCACAGCCGAGGGGGCGATCGACATTCTCGTCAATGCCGATGGCAGGATCGCCAAAATCGGTCCGTCGCTCGCGGTCTCTGAGGATGTGACGCGTATCGACGGCAAGGGCGCCTTCGTCTCGCCGGGCTGGATCGACCTTCACGTGCATATCTGGCACGGCGGCACCGACATTTCCATCCGCCCCTCCGAATGCGGCGTCGAGCGCGGCGTCACGACGCTGGTCGACGCCGGTTCGGCCGGCGAGGCGAACTTCCATGGTTTCCGCGAATACATCATCGAGGCCGCGCGTGAGCGCATCAAAGCCTTCCTGAACCTCGGCTCGATCGGCCTCGTCGCCTGCAACCGCGTCGCCGAACTCAGGGATATAAGAGATATCGATCTCGACCGCATCCTCGAAGTCTATGCCGAAAACAGCGAGCACATCGTCGGCATCAAGGTGCGCGCGAGCCATGTCATCACCGGCTCCTGGGGCGTCACCCCCGTCAAGCTCGGCAAGAAGATCGCCAAGATCCTGAAAGTGCCGATGATGGTGCATGTCGGCGAGCCGCCGGCGCTCTATGACGAAGTGCTGGAGATTCTCGGCCCCGGCGACGTCGTCACCCATTGCTTCAACGGCAAGGCCGGCTCGAGCATTATGGAGGACGAGGATCTCTTCAATCTCGCCGAGCGCTGCGCCTCCGAGGGTATCCGCCTCGACATCGGCCATGGCGGCGCCTCCTTCTCCTTCAAGGTGGCGGAAGCGGCGATCGCGCGCGGGCTTCTGCCGTTCTCGATCTCGACCGACCTGCACGGCCATTCGATGAATTTCCCGGTCTGGGACCTGGCGACGACGATGTCGAAGCTGCTCAGCGTCGGCATGCCCTTCGACAAGGTGGTGGAGGCCGTCACCCACGCGCCGGCATCGGTCATCAAGCTGTCGATGGAAAACCGGCTTTCGGTTGGCGCGCAGGCCGAATTCACCATATTCGACCTCGTCGATTCCGACCTTGAGGCGACGGATTCCAACGGCGATGTCTCCGTCCTCAACAAGCTGTTCGAGCCGCGGTATGCGGTGATTGGCGCCGATGCCTTTACCGCCAGCCGCTATGTGCCGCGGGCACGCAAGCTCGTGCGCCACAGCCACGGTTACTCCTACCGGTAGGATCCGCCGATGAGCGAAGCGCTCAGCGGTTGCGCCAGCCCATCAGCTTTTCGATCCGCTCCGCCGAACTGCGCACATGCGTGGTATAGTGATTTTGGTCGGAAAAGGCCTTCTGTTCCGGCAGCACGATGGAAATGGTGGCGACGCATTGGCCGTCGCGGTCGCAGATCGGCGAGGCGATGCAGGCAACCGCATAATCCGATTCTCCCGCCTGGATCGACAGGCGCGCCTCGAAGGCCTTGCCGGCGGCTTCCGACAGGGTGCTCGGATCGATCTCGGCGCGGCCGGTCGGTGACGAGCGGGCGCAGCGCTTGAATAGCTCGATGCGCTCCTCCTCCGGCAGGTGGCCGGTGAGCAGGCGGCCAGACGCCGTCCAGTTCAGCGGCACGCGGGTACCGACGCGGGACGCCACCTGGAAATGGCTCGGGCCGTCGGCCATGGCAAGCACCAGCATATAGTCGCCGTCGCGGCCGCAGACCTGCACGGTTTCGCCGGCCTGGCGACAGAGATCGTGCATCTCGTGGGTGGCGATGCTCATGAAATCCAGCGAGCGGGCATAGGCGAGGCCGTAATGATAGAGCCGGGCGCCGAGCCAGATCGAGCCGTCCGCCTGGCGCGTCAGCATGTTCTTCTCGACCAGATCGTCGACGATGACGTAAACGGTCGACAGCGGCGCTTTCACCGCCTTGGCGATCGCATAGACGCCGGCAGGCGAGCCGGTCTCATAAAGATGATCGATTACTTGGAGCGCACGATCGATGCCGCTGACGCGGGCGCGCCGCGCACCCTTGCTGGCGACGTCGTCGGCATGGGCCTCGTCTTCGGTGTAAACTGCGGGTGATGTCTTTCCGTCCAATTCCATGCACCTCGTTAAAACTGCTATTCTGTTACATTACTATGGCATAGCGGTCGCTGTGGCAAATCGCAAAATTTTGTAGGTTGATCGTGTGGGCGGATGTCACAGCGGGGGGTCGTCTGGACCTCCGCCATAAACTTGGAACAACAAGCCGCAGCCTGAGTTTGATCCCGAACCAGGAGATCATCATGACGAATTATCCAACACCGCCTTTCCCATCCCAGAAGCAGCCGATGCCGGGTTTCACCGCACAGATGGACCCCGTTCCCGACCACGGCGAAAAAAGCTATCGCGGGTCCGAGCGGCTGAAGGGCAAGCGGGCGATCATCACCGGCGGCGATAGCGGTATCGGCCGGGCGGTGGCGATCGCCTATGCCCGGGAAGGCGCCGACCTTTTGATCTCCTATCTCGATGAGGACGAGGACGCCGACGAGACCAAACGGCTGGTCGAGCAGGCCGGGCGCAAGGCTTTGCTCGTCAGTGGCGACATTCAGGATCCCGCCCACTGCCGGCAGATCGTCGAAACGGCGGTTAAGGAGCTTGGTGGGATCGACATTCTGGTCAACAATGCGGCGCATCAGGCGAGCTTCAAGAGTATCGACGAGATCAGCGATGAGGAGTGGGAACTGACCTTCAGGGTCAATATCCATGCGATGTTCTACCTGACCAAGGCGGCCGTTCCCCATATGAAGCCCGGCAGTTCCATCATCAACACCGCGTCGATCAATTCGGACAGCCCGAACCCGACCCTGCTTGCATATGCGACGACCAAGGGCGCGATCCAGAATTTCACGGCCGGGCTCGCCCAGCTTCTGGCGGAGAAAGGCATTCGCGCCAATGCGGTGGCGCCGGGCCCAATCTGGACGCCGCTCATTCCGTCGACCCTGCCAGAGGAAAGCGTCAGCAGTTTCGGCAAGCAGGTGCCGATGAAACGGCCCGGCCAGCCGGCCGAACTGGCGACGACCTATGTGATGCTGGCCGATCCCTTGTCGAGCTATGTCTCCGGCGCGACAATCGCGGTCACCGGCGGCAAACCAATTCTCTAGGACGGAACCCCGATCCGCCATCTGCATCGCTTACGCTGCGGAATCATTGGCCGGGAGCGCCAGCCCGTCCGAGTTCGGTTCCACCTTCGGTAGGATTTGCGGATAAACTCTCCGGCCCGCAGGGTGCCCTGTCGCTCAAAAACTTGTCGAGGCAGGTTACCACGTCAGAGCAATGGTTCGAAATGCTGGAGGGGCAGAAGCTCTTATGACGATACAACCGGGCTCGACCTGGTGCCGGCCGGCAAAGGCGTCAACAAGTGTATGGGTCCCGAAGACTGCGTGTTTTTCGTCTATTATCCGAATGGAATCGATTACATTCCGGCCGACACCCATTAGTCGGCCTGCTTCAATTCGCCCTCGCAATTGCCAACTCTGGCGCTTGGCGAGGGCTATTCAGTTTCAGCGTGGGGAAATCCGCTTCGGATCCGACTTTGTCACTTCATAGCTATGAACGACTGGTCTAGACGGTGCTGACTTGCCATCGTCCCTGCCAAACAATTCAGCCGTATGAGATCGTCAACATGAAAACCACCTCGATGACCACCGCTCCCGCCGATGCCGATGTACGGAAAGCGATTAAACCCGTCATCTGCTATCCGACAGACACGCTGCCACGCCCCGACTTATCTGCCTATCGGACGCTTCGTGATGCGTTGGAGCTCGTTGATCGAGTGACCGTCCCACCGCGCGATGCTGCAACGTGGGAGGTCCCCGCTGGTCATTTCTGCAGGATCATTTGTTCCGAGGGCGCGCAGGTTGGCGATCTGAACCTGTTCAACCTGAAGAACATTGGCGAGCGCTTTTACAGCGGCAAGACGCGCGCCCTGAATGGGACGCATGTGGGCGTTGGCGATCAGCTTTTTTCCAACTTCCCCTACCTCCGGCCGATCGCAACCATAACTCACGATACCCTCGATTGGTATGGTTTTGACGAATTCGGCGGGTCAGTCCACGACGTCATCGGTACACGTTGTGACCCTTACACCCACAACCTACTGAGCGACGGCGGGCGGTACCATTATTGCTGCCACTCCAACCTGACCCGCGCCTTAGCACAGAGAACTGGTCTTCCGATCAATGAAGCGGAACTGCATGTTCATGATGTTCTGAACGTCTTCATGTGCACCGGATTTTCGCGCGACACCGGACAGTACTTCATGAAGGCAAGCCCTGTGCGGCCGAATGATTACCTCGAATTCTTCGCCGAGATCGATCTTTTAGGCTGCATATCCGCATGCCCCGGAGGCGACTGCTCTACCGTCCATTCCTCTGACATGGCCGCCTGCTATCCCCTAATCGTTGAAGTCTTCAAACCAGCAGGCTATCCATTGAATTGGAAGACGCGCGCGTTGAATGGATATGACCGAAGCCACGGGCTTGATTGAGGGCCTCTCCTGTCGCGGCAGCGTGCCGAGCTCACTATTTCCTTGAAAGTGAACGTGGTACGGGCAGCGACGCTTTCGGTCCGTTGGTCGCGGCTCGGCGCCTTATTTGCCCCAGAAAGTGTCTTCTTGCTTGGGGTCGGAGGAGAACAGCCAAACGATCTTACAGTCCTGCACGCGGCAAAAGTTGGCTGTGGCGTCAAGTGCACCTATGTCTTGCCGTAGCCACCGCCGGTCGGTGTCGTGACGATCACGGCGTCGCCGGCGGCGAGCATTGCCTGGTCAGCGCCCTCCAGCCTTTCGACATTGCCGTCCGCGCGACGGATCTCGGTTTTTCCCAATTGCCCGTCTTCCCCGCCGAAGAGGCCGAACGGCCGGATCATGCGATGCGAGGAGAGAATGCTGCAATCCATCATCTCAAGGAAGCGGATGCTGCGCTCAGTTCCGCCGCCGGAGCTATACTTTCCCTTGCCGCCGGAGCCGCGGCGGATGTGGAAATCTTCGAGCACGACGGGAAAACGGAATTCCAGCACCTCAGGATCGGTCAGCCGTGAGTTGGTCATATGGGTGTGCACACCATCGGCGCCGCTGAAGCCGGTGCCGTCGTTGAGCAGACCGGCTGGTCCGCCGGCGCAGATCGTCTCGTAATATTGATAAACGGCGTTGCCGAAGGTCAGGTTGTTCATCGAGCCCTGCGCTGCCGCCAGCGTTCCGAGCGCCCCGAACAGCGCATTGGTCACATGCTGGCTGGTCTCGACATTGCCGGCGACGACGGCGGCCGGATAGGCCGGACGCAGCATCGAGCCATCGGGCACGATGATCCGGATCGGCCGCAGGCAGCCGGCATTCATCGGGATCGGCTGCTCGACCATGACCCGGAAGACATAAAGCACGGCGGCGCGCGTCACTGGTTCCGGCGCATTGAAATTGGTCGGCTGCTGCTCGCTCGTGCCGGTGAAATCGACCGTCGCCTCACGCGCTTTTCTGTCGACGGTGATCTTCACCTTGATGACGGCGCCCTGGTCGGTGGGATAGGTGAATTCGCTGTCGCTCAGACGGGCGATCACCCGGCGGACGCTCTCTTCGGCATTGTCCTGCACATGGCCCATATACGCCTCGACGACGTCGAGCCCGAAATGGGAGACCATCTTGCGCAATTCCTGCACGCCCTTTTCGTTGGCGGCGATCTGCGCCTTGACGTCGGCGACGTTCTGGGCCGGATTGCGGGCAGGGTAGGGATGGTCCTGCAGCATCGCTGCGAAGTCGCCCTCACGGAAACGGCCTTCGTCGACCAGCAGGAAATTGTCGATCAGCACGCCTTCCTCGTCGACCTTCGTCGCCCTCGGCGTCATCGAGCCCGGCGCCTTGCCGCCGATATCGGCATGATGACCGCGCGAGGCGACGTAGAAGAGGATGACTTCGCCCGGATCGTCGAAAACAGGCGTGACGACGGTGATGTCGGGCAGATGCGTGCCGCCATTGTAGGGAGCGTTGAGCGCGAAGACGTCGCCCGGGCGGATGCGGCCTTCATTGAGGCGGATGATCGTTTCGACCGACCGGTCCATCGAGCCGAGATGCACCGGCATATGCGGCGCATTGGCGACGAGCGCGCCGGTGCGGTCGAAGACGGCGCAGGAGAAATCGAGCCGCTCCTTGATGTTGACCGAATGAGCAGTGTTCTGCAGCGTCACCCCCATCTGCTCGGCGATCGCCATGAACAGATTGTTGAAGACTTCGAGCATGACCGGATCGGCGCTGGTGCCGATCGCCGCATTGCGCGACAGCGGGATCTCGCGGGTGAGCACGATATGGTCGTGGCCGGTAAGCCGTGCCTGCCAGCCGGCTTCGACAACGATCGTCTGATGCGGTTCGATGATGAGGGCGGGGCCCTTGAGGACGGCGCCCGGCTTCAGCCCGTCGCGCCTGAAAATGCCGGCTTCGCGCCATGTTCCGCCGGAATAGAAGCGGGTTGTGCGCAGGGCTTCCGGCTCGAAGGCTTCCGCCTGTATGTCCGCCTCCTCGATGTCGGCGCCGCCGCCAATGCCCTCGACCTCGATGGAATCGACGACAACAGGCCGGTCTTCGAAGATGAAGCCGAACTGCTTCTTATGGGCGGCGGCAAAGGCCTGCGCCATTTCCTCCTGCGGCCCGAAGGCGACGGGCAGGGCGGTGTCGGTGCCTTTGTATTGCAGGTGCAGCCGGGTGACGATCTCCATGTCGGCAGCCTCGACACCCTGCAGCGTCAACTCCTCGCGCACCTCCTCGGCCAACCCGGCCCGGACGTCGGCGATCGTCATCAACGCTGCGGCGAGTTCCGTCAGCACCGCGCGCTGGCGCGTGGCGCGGATATCGGCAAGACCCATGCCATAGGCCGAGAGAATGCCGGAGAAGGGGTGGATCAGCACGGTCTTCATGCCGAGGCTGTCGGCGACGAGGCAGGCATGCTGGCCGCCGGCACCGCCGAAGCAGGTGAGCGCATAGTCCGAAACGTCATAACCGCGCTGGACGGAGATCTTCTTGATGGCGTTGGCCATGTTCTCGACGGCGATGGCGAGAAAACCGTCGGCGACATCTTCCGCCGTCCGCCCGCCGCCGATCGTCTGCGCCATTTCGGCGAAGGCGGCGCGCACTGTCTCGGCATCGAGCGGCAGGTCCTGCAACGGGCCGAAGATTTCAGGGAAGAATTCCGGCAGCAGCTTGCCGGCCATGATGTTGGCATCGGTAACGGTGAGCGGGCCGCCGCGCCGATAGGATATCGGGCCGGGTGTCGCACCGGCCGATTCAGGGCCGACGCGGAAGCGCGAACCGTCATAGCTCAAGATCGAACCGCCGCCGGCAGCGACGGTATGGATCTTCATCATCGGCGCGCGCATCCGCACGCCGGCGACTTCGGTCTCGAAGGCGCGTTCCAGTTCACCGTCGTAATGCGAGACGTCGGTTGAGGTGCCGCCCATGTCGAAGCCGATCATCTTGATGAAACCGGCGATGCGCGAGACCTCGACCGCGCCCACCACCCCGCCGGCGGGGCCCGAGAGGATCGCGTCCTTTCCCTGGAAGAGATGCGCATCGGTCAGCCCGCCGGAGGACTGCATGAACATCAGCTTCGGACCTTCTCCCTCGACGGTGCCGAGTTCGGCGGCGACCTGATCGACATAGCGCCGAAGAACCGGTGACAGATAGGCGTCGACGACGGCAGTGTCGCCGCGGCCGACGAGCTTGATTAGCGGTGAAACCACGTGCGACGGCGAGATCTGCGTGAAGCCGATCGCGTGCGCGATGGCGGCGGCCTGCTGCTCATGCTGGGGGTAGCGGTAGGCATGCATGAAGACGATGGCAACGGCGCGCAGGCCGTTGGTATAGGCGGCTTCCAGTGCTTGCCGCAAGACATGTTCATCGAGGACGCGTTCCACCGTGCCGTCCGCCAGCACGCGCTCCTCGGCCTCGATAACGTCGGCATAGAGCAGTTCTGGTTTGACGATCTTCTTGGCGAAGATATCGGCGCGGGCCTGGTAGCCGATCTCCAGCGCATCGCGAAAGCCCTTCGTCGTCACCAGCAGGGTCGGATCGCCCTTGCGTTCCAAAAGCGCATTGGTGGCGACCGTCGTTCCCATTTTCACCGCACCGATAAGCTCGGAAGGGATTGGCTGGCCGGCTGTCACACCAAACAGCTCACGGATCCCGTGCACCGCCGGGTCGCGATAGGCTTCCGGATTTTCCGAGAGCAGCTTGTGGGCGGTGAGCGAACCGTCGGGACGGCGCGCGACGATATCGGTGAAAGTGCCGCCGCGATCGACCCAGAAATCCCACTGTCTGCCCATCATCCGGCCTCCCATTGAACTGAAAATTTATTGACGATTTATCGATAAAATGTCAACGTTATCTTCTCGAAATCATGGAGGGGCGACATGGCAGATCAGCGCGGGCGACAGGAAATCGGGCCGATCGTCTCCTCCGCACATCTGGCAGATGGAGCGCTGCCGGCTCTTTCGGAGCTGGAATTCGGCCTGATCCTCGCCGGCAATGCCTTCGATCGCTGGATGGTCCGCTGCATGACGGCGGCGGGCGAGCCCGGCTGTGCTGCAATCGACGTGCTGGTGCTGCATTCGGTGGCCCACAGGCAGCGGCCGAAGCGGCTCGGCGATCTCTGCAGTGTGCTCGGCGTCGAGGATACACATCTGGTGATCTACGCGATCAAGAAGCTGGAAAGGCGCGGCCTCGTGACAAGCGCTCGGGCAGGCAAGGAGAAACTGATCGCCGCCACCGAAAAGGGCGTTGAAACCTGCCTGAAATACCGGGCGGTGCGAGAGGCGCTGCTGGTGGAGTCTATGAAGGGGGTCGGGCTCGATGCCGCGGCGACATCGGCCGTGGCGGCGACGCTCCGGGCGCTTTCCGGGCATTACGATCAAGCAGCAAGGGCCGCCGCCTCTTTATGACGGCAGCCCTTGACGGGGGCAGGGAAAGATCCCCCGAAATTTTCAAGCGGATTGTTCAGCCGAAGCAGGGCATCGCCGGAAGATTGGCGCGGCTTGCGAGCGCTCCGATCATGTTGCCCACTGAGGTCGAGCGCGGTTCGCGTTTACCGGCGGCCGTCTCCAGGAGTTGCTTGAAATCTTCAAGCTTCACGCCGTCGGCGCGCAACACCATGGCGATCAGGGGGTCGCGAAGGGCTTCGGATATCGTCAGGTCGTCTCTGGTCTTTCTCATGGTTGTCCTCCTTTCGTGGGCGGTCGCCCGTGTTCCACTTTCCGCTGCCGTGTTCTCGACATTGACTTTCGCGTTTCGTGGTGTTACCGGTAAGTAACAATGCATTTGTTACCGATCGGTCACATTGATGTCAAGGACTACGTCCGCAAAAAAATCAGAAACTTCGAATGAAACCTCCGCAGCCGTTCCAGAAGATCGCATCCCGCCGCGGGAGCGTATCGTCTCGACCGCGTCGGAGCTTTTCCGCGAGCGCGGCATCCGCGGCATCGGCGTCGATGCCATCGCCGACGCGGCTCTGACCAACAAGATGACGCTCTACCGGCATTTTGGCTCGAAGGACGAACTCGTCTGCGAGACGCTGCGCCGCGCCTCGGAAAAGGCGGGTGCGATCTGGCGCGAGCTGGAGACGGCCTGTCCCGGCAATCCGCGCGCTCAGCTGTATGCTTGGGTGGAAACGCGGGCGCAATGTCTGAACGGCGAGCCCGCCGGTTGCGATCTCGCCAATGCCGCCATCGAGCTGAAGGGCGAGGGCCATCCCGCCCACGAGATGATCGAACGGCACAAAGCCGAACAGCGCGATCGCCTGGCCGCCCTCTGTTCGGCGGCCGATGCGCGCGAGCCTGAGCTTCTTGCCGATACGTTGACGTTGCTGCTCGAGGGGGCGCGTGTCAGCCGCCAGGCCATGGGTGCTGCCGGCTGCTGCGGTCATTTCGCCAAGGCCTGCAACGCGGCGATCGCTTCTTTCGCCTGAACAATCCTTCGGGAACCTTACCGCTCTCACACCGTTGATCCATAACCGGAGGACAAGTGGAGACCGGGAGATGAACTACGTCTATCTCAAGCGCCTATATGCCAAACGCGCCGAGCTCGAGGCCAAGCTGGAGCTTCACGACGCCCGCTATTGTTTCGGCGAGGAAGAAGTCGATGACGGCACCGACAACGATCTGCGTCAGCGGCTGAGCGAAATCTCCGACGAGATAGCTGCGCTGGAAGCAGGCCGGGCCGCTAGAACAGGATGATTTCAGGCCCGGTCGGCCTAAAATCTGAATCCTGTTCTAAATTAGAGAGCTAGAGCATGATGCCGAAACTGTGGGCGGTCTCGGACGACATTGGGCCGACCGGGCCTAAAATCTACCTGTTCTAAGTCCGGAGGATTTCCATCGTCCGTTCGTCGAATTTCCCTTGATAGAAATGCTCGATCATTCGGTGAAAGGGCGAGCCATGGTCGCTGATCGCGGAAAACAAGGTCATCGAGGATCGCAGCTTCAGGTCGTCGGGTGAACCGAGGATCTCATGCGCCGATCGGCCGTCGACCGACAAAATCGCCTCGACGCAGCGCAGCAGCCGGCTTGAGAGAATGGGGTCGGCAAGATAGGCGGCGGCTTCCTCAGCCGAGCGGATCGCATATTTTTCGGCCATTGCCGACGTGCCGAGACCGGCGATCTGCGGGAAGATGAACCACATCCAATGGGACGTTTTGCGCCCGGCTTTCAGCTCGGAGAGCGCTTGTTCGTAAATGCCGTTCTGGGCATCGATGAAGCGGTCGAGATTGTAATCGATATCACCGGCCATGGTCCTTTTCCCTTTTTCTGCTGTCGATGCAGCCTGGGCCAAGGTCTCCATGCCCGGCGAAACGCGTTTTTGCCCGGCGAAATAGGCCTGCTGTCAGCAGACCCTCTCAGCATAGGGGCTGCTCTCACGGCAATGGCCGTAAGGCTGATGATGCGGCGTGTTGTCGTCCGCGGGGGCGGCAATGGCCGATGTCGTCATTGGGTCCGTATTGCCGGAAGAGTATGCGGCAAAACCCGCAAAGCTCAACAGAACCAATGCGCCGACGACGACCAGGCGCTCGAAGGCCGACAGCTTCTGAGCGCTGACATGGTCAACATAGTCGCGCTCGCCTGCGCCGGCGGTTTCGTCCTCTTTCACATGATGGGTCACCATATCCTGGCGACGGCTCAAAGCTTCACAATCTGTCATTTCTAAATACTCCTGCAACACATGCGGCGCCGGTCTCTCGAGAGTAAACTATGGACCTGCTCTGCATGCGTGCATCATGTGTGTCTTCGATCGCGGCAATTGAAGGGGCATTCTGCAAACTCAGTGTTCAGAAAATCGCACTAATAAAATGCAAAATAACGTGAAGCTCTGGTTCGCCGGAATGATCCGGGGTAATCCAGGGGGTCATCTTTCTGTGGATCGTCCCATGAGTAAATCTTTCGGCGCGATGTCGGTCGCGCAGCTTTCCGTCCTCATCCAAAGTGGTGCTGCCGATCCGGTCGATGTGGCCGAGGCTGTCTTCGAATCCATCGCCGATTACGCCGACAAAGCCGTTTTCACCACGCTGCTGGAAAGCCGGGGGATGGATGAGGCGCGCGCCGCCTCCAGGCGTTTGCGGGAAGGGCGCTCGCTCGGATTGCTGGATGGCATTCCGATCGCCTGGAAGGATCTTTTCGACATCGAAGGCCTGCCGACAACCGCGGGTTCCGTCGTGCTGGGCGGGGAGGCGCCGGCCGAGCGCGATGCGGCCGTCGTCGCTTTCCTCAGGCAGGCGGGCATGGTCGCTATCGGCCGCACCAATATGAGCGAATTCGCCTTTTCGGGCCTCGGCATCAATCCGCATTACGGCACGCCGGTCAATCCACGCGGCACCGACCTCCGGCGCATTCCGGGCGGCTCGTCTTCCGGCGCCGGTGTTGCGGTCGCCGCCGGGCTGGTGCCGGTCGCCATGGGCACGGATACCGGCGGCTCAGTGCGTATTCCCGCCGCCCTGAACGGCATCGTCGGCTACAAGGCAACCCGGGGCCGTCACGCGATGGAGGGCGTCTATCCGCTGGCAAAGAGCCTGGATTCGTTGGGACCGCTCTGCCGCACCGTCAGGGACGCAGTCTGGATCGATGCGGCGATGCGCGGGCTGACGGCACCTGACGCCGCTGAGCGCCCGCTGCAAGGACTGGAATTGCTCGTGCCCGAGAATGTCGTTTTCGACGGGGCCGAACCGGGCGTGATTGCCGCGTTCGAGGCAGCTTTGGAACGTCTTCAAAAGGCCGGAGTCCATGTCGCCCGCGCCGTCATTCCCGCCTTCGACGAGATTTTCGATCTGATGACGAGATATGGTCCGCTGGTGACGGCGGAGGCTTTCGCGCTTCACCGTGAACGCTTGGCCGGGCCGGACGCGGACAGGATGGATCACCGTGTCGTCATGCGCACCCGCTTGGGAAGCAGGACGACACTGGCCGATTACCTGGCGATCCTCGAGGCGCGCAGCCGCCTGATCGCGGAAGTCGAGCGCCTTGTCGGCCACCGGCTGCTCGCTTTTCCGACCGTCGCCCATATCGCTCCGCCGATTGGTCCGTTGGAGCAGGACGACGAACTGTTCTTCGCGACGAACAACAAGACGTTGCGCAACACCGCGCTCGGCAATTTCCTCGACTGGTGCGGCGTTTCCATTCCTTGCGGTACCGGCGAGGCGGGCATGCCGGTCGGCCTGCTGCTCTCGGCCACCGCCCGTCGCGATGAGGTGCTGCTCGGCGTTGCCCTTGCCGCCGACCCGGTCGTGCGTGGCGATTTCGCCTGAAATGGCCATTGAACTACCGGGTTTTTGTTGCGATTGATGGCCTCAGGAGATGCTGGAGGAAAGTACGTGCAGGATATGCAAAACGGACGCTTCGCGGTTTCGACGTGGTCATTGCATCGGCTGCTCGGTGCCGTCCACGGCTATAGCCCCGATCCTGACAAAAGCGCGGCGCCCAGGGAACCCTATGGCCCTGGCGCGGCGGCCTTGATCGACATGCCTGCGGCGCTGGCGGCGCGCGGCATCAACCGGCTTGAGGTATGTTCCTTCCATCTGCCGAGCCTCGACGCCGGCTATCTCGGCGAATTGCGCGATGCGCTGGCGTCGTCGAACGTGCTGTTTCAGACGCTGCTCGTCGAGGATGGCGATCCGAGCCATGCCGAGACGGCCGAACGCGACGTCAAATGGATGGCGGAGTGGATCGACACTGCCGCTTCCCTCGGGGCGCAGCGGATGCGCGTCATCGCCGGCAAACAGACGCCGACGGACGAAAATCTTAGCCGCGCCGCCCGACACCTGAACTGGCTGGCAGACGAAGCGGAAGGCAGCGGCGTGCGTGTCGTCGTCGAGAACTGGTTCGACCTGCTGCCGTCGCCGGTCGAGATGAACTGGCTGCTGGACCGGCTGGACGGCAAGGTCGGCCTCAACGGCGACCTCGGCAATTGGGCAGCGCCCGCGAAATATGAAGGCCTGGCCGACATCATGCGCCGTGCCGAGATCTGCCACGCTAAGGCCGACTACAGTGTTGGCGGCCTCGATGCCGACGATTACCGCAAGTGCCTGGAAATGTGCGAAAGGGCCGGTTACGCCGGCCCCTTCACGCTAATCTACGACTCACCGTTTTTTCCCGACGAATGGGACGGCATCCTGCTGCAAAAGCAGTTCATCGAGGATTTCCTTCGCGAGGCGCCGGCCCGCAGGACGGCCTGATCCCGAAGCAGTTTTCGCTCATTCCTCACGCGGAAACCTCTGGCTTTCCTCCAGCACGTTCAGGTCCATGTGATTGCGCATATAGCGTTCCGAGGCCTTCTGCAGCGGTTGATAGTCCCAGGGATAATAGGCGCCGTTGCGCAGCGCTGCGTAGACCACCCAGCGGCGCGCTTGGCTTTCACGCACGGCGGCGTCGAATTCGGCAAGGTTCCAACGCCGCCTGGCCTGGTCGGCAAGCCCTGCCAAGGTTTCGGCATGGACCGGGTCGGCTGCCAGATTGTCCAATTCCCTCGGGTCGGCTTCGAGATCGAACAGCATCGGCGGGTCTTTATCGCAGAGCGAAAGCTTGTATCGACCGTCCCTGATGCAGACGAGCGGTGCTTCGGAACCTTCGGCGGCATATTCCATCGGTACCGGCCCACGGCTGCCGATGCCCTCGGCCAGTGCCGTCAGATCCTCGCCCTCGGTCCATGGTTTCAATGAGGCGATATCGATGCCGGCAAGAGCCGCCAGCGTCGGCGTCACGTCGAGAGTGGAGACAGGCTGATCGATGCGCTTGGGTGTCCAGCCGGGGACTGAGATCATCAGCGGAACGCGGGCCGATCCTTCGAAAAAGTTCATCTTGAACCAGAGGCCGCGGTCCCCGAGCATGTCGCCATGGTCGGAAACGAACAGGATGATCGTGTTCTCGGCCATACGGCTGCGTTCCAGCACACCGAGAATCTCGCCGATCTTCTCGTCGACATAGGAGATATTGGCGAAATAGCCCTGCCTTGCCCGCCTGATCTGTTCGCGGCTGATGTCGAAAGCATCATGGTCGCAGGCTTTCATCAGGCGCTGCGAGTGCGGGTCCTGTCGCTCGAAGGCAATCGGCGCCACCGCCGGGTCAAGGACCGGGCAATCCTCGTAGAGGTCCCAGAATTTGCGGCGCGCGACATAGGGATCGTGCGGATGGGTGAAGCTGACGGTCAGGCACCAGGGGCGTCCGTCGTGGGCGCGTGAGAGGTCGAACAGCTTGCGGCTGGCGTGGTAGGCGACCTCGTCGTCATATTCCATCTGGTTGGTAATCTCGGCAACGCCGGCGCCGGTCACTGAACCCAAATTGTGATACCACCAGTCTATGCGCTCGCCGGGCTTGCTGTAGTCGGGCGTCCAGCCGAAGTCGGCCGGATAGATGTCTGTCGTCAGGCGCTCCTCGAAGCCATGCAACTGGTCGGGGCCGACGAAATGCATCTTGCCGGAAAGCGCCGTCTGGTATCCGGCGGCGCGCAGATGATGCGCGTAGGTCGGAATGTCGGAGGCGAATTCCGCGGCATTGTCATAGACCCGCGTTCGGCTCGGCAATTGCCCGGACATGAAAGACGCCCGTGCCGGTGCGCAGAGCGGGCTTGCGGTATAGGCATTGGCGAAACGAACGGAACGTTCCGCCAACGATTTCAGGTGCGGCGCATGAAGAAAATCGGCAGGCCCATCGGGAAACAAGGTGCCGTTCAACTGATCGACCATCAGGATGAGAATATTCGGACGCGCCATGCGGCTTCCCTTTTTGTCATTTGAAGGTTTTATCAAAGCTTCTATCATTACGCTTGTAAAGGCGACATTTTTCGATGGATGCCAAAAGGATTCTTTATGTCAGATCGTCTGCCGGAACTTGGATGGATGCGCATCTTCGTCGAGGTCGCAAGGCTCGGCAGCTTTTCGGCGGCGGCCGGCGCCCTTGGCCTCACGCAGCCTGCCGTCAGCTATCAGATCCGCCGGCTGGAAGAGCAATTCGGCGTCAACCTGCTGCGCCGTCAGCATCGCGGTGTCGAGCTGACCGCGGCGGGGGAGCGGCTTTTTGTGGTCGCCGCCAAGGCGGTCGCTGACATCGATGCACTCGCCCGCAACTTCCGTGCCGAAGCCCAAAGACCGGTCGCCCGGCTGAGAACCGACTATGCCTTTTCGTCGCTCTGGCTGATCCCGCGCATGGACGGCTTCCGGCTTCTTCATCCGGAAACGGATATACAGATCGTCGCGACGCAGCGGTTTGCTGCGGGCTTTCGCGACGAGGCGGATGTTGCGGTCGTTTTCGGCACGCGGGCGGAATTCGGCGCCATCGGCACGCTTCTGCTGCGGGAAAAGGTCGTGCCGGTCTGCACGCAGGGCTTTCTCGATCGCAATGGCCCGTTCGACGATCCGGGGCAGCTTGCCAAGGCGGTTCTAATCCATCTCGACACGCCGATGCCATCGCCCTGGTTCGACTGGCGCAGTTATCTGACCGAATTCTCCGTCCTTCGCGACGCCCATGCCGGCCGCGGCGATATAAGCTTCAATACTTATTCGCTGGTCGTTCAGGCTGCGCTGAGCGGGCAGGGCGTGGCGATCGGCTGGATGGGTCTCGTCGATACGCTGCTCTCCGCCCGCATGCTGGTGCAAGCCGGGCCGCCGCTCGAGTCCCGCGACCGCGGTTACTGGCTGATCCCGCCGCAATCGGCCAATGTCGATAGCGAGAGGCTCAGCAGCTGGCTGGTGAAGGAAGCCGACGGGCCCTGACCTTCCAGACGCCGTATTGCATCCGGAATATGTGCGGGCGGGGAAAGAAGCCTTGTCATGAACGAAGCCGATCGACATTGTGGCATCGATTCACACGGAAGGGCCGAAGCATGTTGCGAACTGCCGGATATGTCGTTGGGCTACTGATGATCCTCCTGGGACTGATCTGGGTCGCACAGGGAAGCGGCTATTTTCCCTATCCGTCGTCCAGTTTCATGATCAACCAAAGCATCTGGATCGTCTGGGGAGCCATCCTGGCTGCGGCCGGGCTCGCCGTGACAATAACGATTTCACGGCTGCGCCGGCGAGGATGAGCCGGCAACCGTGCAGGGCTTCGCAGGAATTCGGCATCGAAGAATTCCTCGAAGTGAAAATAGGGCCGTTGGCGGCCTGTCGAAATCGAGGAGAATGGCATGAGCGCAGCTGATATCGACGGTTTCGCGGCACGGATCAGGAACCACCAGGGCGGCATGATCTCCGCCTGGGTGGGTATTCCGGACGCCACGCTCGCCAACCACCTGGCGCAGGAGGCTTTCGACGCCGTCGTACTGGATATGCAGCACGGTATGTGGGACATGCCGGCGGCAGCAAACGCCGTCGGCCAGGTGCGCCTCGCCGGCAAACCAGCCTTGGCGCGCATACCGGTCGGCGATTTCGCCTCCGCCTCGCGCCTGCTCGACGCAGGCGCCTCCGGCATCATCGCGCCAATGATCAATTCGGCCGAAGACGCGCAAGCCTTCGTCAGGACCACGAAATATCCGCCGCTCGGCGAGCGCAGCTGGGGACCGTCGCTGGCGCTGAACCACACCGGCCTGTCCGCCGACGATTATCTGAAAAACGCCAACGCGCTGACCGTCGCCATCGCCATGGTCGAAACCCGGGCGGCGCTCGAGGCGATCGACGGCATTCTCGGCGTTGCCGGCATCGACGGTATCTTCGTCGGTCCGTCCGACCTTTCGATCGCGCTGTCGAACGGCGACCAGGTGGCGCCGAACGCCGCGGAGATCGATAGCGCCATGCAGCATGCCGTCTCGCGCTGCCGCGCCCACGGCAAATTCGCCTGCGCCTATGCCGCCGACGGCGAGCGGGCCGGCGAATTGCTTAAATTCGGCTTCGATCTGGTCATTGCCGGCGCCGAGACCACGCAACTGCGCTCCGGCGCCCGCCGCGCCATCAATGCTGCCCGCAGGATCGCTTCGGGCAGCTGATCCGAGCGCCCCCCATTGCACAGTTCCTCTCCGGGCACGTATTTTTGCGCTTGGGCCAGCCCGTAGATTATGTGCTGCATGAGGGGTGCCTCGCCGCTACTGCAACCCGTTTCTCACGCCGCCATGAACTGAACATGATCGACCATATGGGTTATGGGATAGAGGGTATTTACCGCCTCCAATGCCAACGGCTCTTTCGCGATTACGAACTTCGCGAGCCCAACATGGAAGCCGATAATTCACGGACCGGTAAAGACTGCGATCAGCTGAAACTCCTCTCATGTCAGCTCAGTGTTGGTTTCGATGCACCCGTCCCGTAATGACGGACACAATCGAAAGGTCGCCACGAGCATCCATTTTCGGAGTTCATTGACAGTTCCCGCAAAAATGCTTTCCGGCCATCGCGCTGCATAGTGCCTTCAGCGCGGCTTGATTTCGAGCTCGTAGCCGCCGGGGCCCTCGCTTCGCTTTTCGGAGGGTTCACGAAGGGGAGCGTCATAGCAGGCGGTTTAACTAAATATCACGCGACTCCCGTGTCGAAGTTTCGGCTGGTTACTCCAACGCACAAGCCCTCAATGGGTATTTCGATTTTATTGCATGACTAAACAGTGCGAAAAGGAACGCATTGGCCAACCCTTCGCGATCGCCCCAATTGTCTTTTCATGCATCAACGATACACTTGCATTTAGATCGAAATCTCGTAAACTCTTTTTCATATTAGAAAGAAAGAGCCATAAATTCTTTCCATTTATGAAAGACAGAGCCTTTGCGCGAACATCTCGATCAGACCGACCGGCGACTGGTCAAGCTGCTGTCGCAGGATGCGCAGCTTGGCGTCAATCGCCTCGCCGAGAAGATGGCGATCTCGGTTCCGACCGTGCGCGTGCGGCTGCGCGGTCTCGTGGGCCGCAACCTGCTCAAGATCGTCGGATTGCTGAACCTGACCGAGCGCCCCGAATTGATTTCAGCCATCGTCGGCATCAATGCGCAGGGGCGCGGCCGCGCACGGGAACTGGCGCAGCGCATCTCCGAGCTGCCTTTCGTGAACTCGGCCTGCGTGGTCACCGGACGTTTCGACATTATCGTCGACGTGACCGTGGCCGGTGATGTTGACGATCTCTACCGTGTCACCAGCGAGCTGATCCCCGGCGCGGGCGAGCCGGGCGAAATCGTGCGCAGCGAGACCTTCGTCGTCATGGCCGCATGCAACAAGTGGGTCAGCCTGCCGGAAGGCTGCTGGTCCGACGAGAATATGCCAAAGGAAACCGCATGAAGATCGCGGTCCTCGGCGGCCTCGGCCTACAAGGCCGGGCGGCGATCGCCGATCTCGTCGCCAGCGACGGTGTCGAGCAAGTGGTCTGTGTCGATATCGCGCCGGATGGCGCGGCCCGGCTTGGCGGCCTGACCGACCTTACCCGCATACGTTTCGTCGTGCCGGAAGGTCCGATCGGTCCGGTGCTGGCGGATGTGATCAGGGATGCCGACGCCGTCATCGACCTCTTGCCACAGCCGCTGATGCGCGAGGCGGTGCTGGCGGCGATCGCCACGTGCACGCCGCTGGTCACCACCAATTACGGCAAGGCCATTGCCGATCTCGCTCCCGCGGCTACGGCAGCGGGCGTTTCGATCATGACCGAATGCGGGCTCGACCCCGGCATCGACCTTGTGCTCTATGCGCGGGCCGCCCGGCAATTCGAAACCATCACCTCCATCGATTCCTATTGCGGCGGCGTCCCCGAGCCGAAAGCGATGACCAAGCCGCTATGCTACAAGGTGAGCTGGAACTTCGACATGGTTTTGATGAGCCAGAATCGCGACAGCGTGCTGATCGAGGACGGCGAGCGGGTCGAGGTGCCGGCCCGCCGGCAACACGACAATCGCTTCATCCATCAGATCGAGGTCGCAGGCCTCGGCAGGCTGGAGGCCTTCCCGAATGGCGATGCGCTCCATTATGCCGGCATGCTCGGCTCTGCCAAGGGGCTGCAGCGCAGTGGCCGCTATTCGCTGCGCTGGCCGGGCTGGTCGGCGTTCTGGGCTCCGCTGAAGGAACTCGGCTTCCTCTCTGAAGACAAAGTGCCTGGCCTTGGCGCCAGCCCGCGCGAATTTCTCGGCCGGATGCTCGGTCCCCAATTGCAGTATGGCGCCGACGAGAAGGATCTTTGCGTGATGCGCAATGTCTTTTCCGGCAGCAAAGGCGGCCGCCGCAAAACAGTGACATCGGACCTGAGCATAGAGCGCGACCTGACCTCTGGACTGTTCGGCATGAGCCGCGGCGTCGGCTATCCCGCCAGCATCGTGGCGCAGATGCTGGCGCGCGGCGAAATCGCCGAGCCCGGCCTGCTCAACCCGCTGATGCATGTGCCGGACGGCCACTTCTTCGACGAATTGGCCAGGCGCGGCATCCGGGTTTCCGAGACGGTTAGCTGGGATTGAGGATTTTCGAACGCGGTCGCCGCCGGCAACGGCACCGCCGTTCAAAAGGCACCCAAGGGTGGGAACGACAACGATAACAGGGAGGAATGCCAGATGAAGATTGCCAAGCTTTTTATCACAACACTTGCGCTCGCAAGTATCGCGGCCGCTGCAAACGCCGGGACGCTCGACGACATCACCAAGCGCGGTGAGTTGCGGGTTGCGGTGCAGACACAAGGCCCTCCCTTCTCCCTGGTCGGGAAGGCCGGTGAACGGACCGGCAGTTCGGTCGAACTTGCCGAATTGATGGCCAAGGAAATGGGCGTGAAGATCACCTTCCTTGATTTCGACTGGGACGGCCTGATTCCGGCGCTGCTATCCGGCAAAGCTGATCTTCTGGTCGCCGACATGACGCCGACGCTGGCGCGGGGGATGAAAGTCGCCTTCACCAAACCATATATGTTCACCGGCAGCACCGTTTTCACCAAGGCCGGTGGCAAGTTCGGCTCGACCAACGACTGCAAGGCCAAGGGCACCAAGATCGCTGTGCTCCTGGGTGCTACCGGCGAGAAAGAGGCCAAGGCCGCCTTCCCCGACGCCGAGATCAAGAGCTACAAGGGCGGCGGCCCGCTGCTGCTTGATGCTGTCAATAACGGCCAGGCCGATTGCGGCGTCAATGACGTCTCGGCAGTGAAGGGCCAGTCAACGGCCTATCCGGCCGGCAGCTTCACCATCATGCCCGACATGCTGTCAAAGGAGCCGCTGGCGTTTGCCACACGCTATGACGAGCAGGACCTCCTGATCTGGATGAACCAGTTTCTGGACCAGGTAAGCCTCGATGGCCGCCTGCAGAAAAACCTCGACTACTGGGTCAATTCCGACGACTGGAAGAAGGATCACTAGGTTCGACCCTCCTGATCGATCCGGATCATGATCTAGGCATCTTTATGGCCCGGACGGTTTCGCATGCGCCTCGGCGTTGCGGAACCGTCTGGACAATTCGTCCCCTTGCCGCCTGAGGTAGTCCGCCCGCAATGCTCGAGAACTTCAGCTTCCGCACCATCGTTGAATATCTGCCCCTGTTCGGGCAGGGCCTCATTACGACCGTGTGGCTGTCGCTCCTCTCCTTTGCCGGCGCGCTCGCCATTGGCATCGTGCTGGCCGCCATGAACCTGCAGCGCGCCCGGCTTTTTCGTCTTCCGACCAAGGCCTATATCGACATGGTGCGTGCCACGCCATTGCTGGCGCAGCTCTATTTCCTCTATTTCGGCCTGCCCCGGCTCGGCTTCATCCTGCCGGAACTCGTTGTCGGCATTCTCGCTTTGTCGCTGAATAGCGGCGCCTATGTCGCCGAGATCATCCGTGCCGGCATCCTGTCGATCCCCCGCGGCCAGGTGGAGGCGGGCGTCGCTTCTGGCATGACCTATATCCAACGCATGCGCTTCGTCGTTCTGCCACAAGCGTTCAAGGTAACGATCCCGCCGTTGCTGGGCCAAGCGATCGTGCTGGTCAAGGATTCGGCGTTGTTATCGTTGATCTCAGTCGCCGAACTGACGCGTGCCGGGCAACTGCTCGCCTCTGATCGGTTCATGCCGGCGGAAGGTTTCATCACCATCGCGGCGTTTTACCTCCTGCTCTATTACGCTCTTAAGGGGCTGGCGGCGCTGTCCGGACGTCGGCTCGGAATGGCACCAACAGGAGCGCGGACATGATTTGGCAGCAGCTGCAAAGCCTCGCCGGCAGCTATCCCCTCGCGTTGCGCGGCCTCAGCATGACCATCATGCTGTCGCTGATCAGCTTGGTGCTGGGTACGTTGATCGGCTTTTGCCTCGGCATCCTTCGAACCGGCAGCAACCGGCTGGTCAGCGGGGCGATCGGCACCTGGGTCGACCTGATCCGCGGCACGCCGTTCTTGGTCCAGATCTTCCTGATATTCTTCATTCTGCCGGAATTCGGCATCGAGCTCGACGCCTTCACCGCCGGCATCATTGCGCTGACAAACCTGGCCGCCTGCTTCATCTGCGAGATCGTCGCCGCCGGCATCCGCGCGGTACCAATCGGTCAGATCGAGGCGGCACTGGCGTCCGGTCTGTCACGCTGGCAGCGGATGCGTCAGGTGGTGCTGCCGCAGGCGATGCGCATCGTGCTGCCGCCGTTGGTCGGGCAGTATGTGCTGCTGATCAAAGATTCTTCCGTCGTCTCGGCCATCGGGCTCACCGACCTCACCCGGGTCGGCTGGCTGGTGGTGCAGCGAGTGCCGAACGGCCTGCTGGTCTTCTTCCTGGTCGGCTTCGGCTATTTCATCGTTTGCTATCCGCTGATCATGCTCGCCCGCCGTCTGGAGCACCGGATGGGAACCGGCCATGGCGAGGTGCAATTGTGACGTCGCCGCAAAATCCGAAAGGTTGAACCAGCATGATCGAGTTTCGCGGCGTCAACAAATGGTTCGGCCCACTGAATGTGCTCAAGGATATCACGCTGAGCGTCGAGCCGCGCGAAGTTGTCGTCGTCTGCGGCCCGTCCGGGTCGGGAAAGAGCACCTTGATCCGCTGCATCAACGGTCTGGAGACGATCCGTGACGGCGATTTGATCGTCGACGGCCAGCGCCTCGGCGATCCCGCTACCAACATGACACGGCTGCGCACCGAGATCGGCTTCGTTTTTCAGTCGTTCAACCTCTACCCGCACAAGACAGCATTGGAGAACGTCACGCTGGCGCCGATCCACGTGCGCAAGATCCCGCGTGCCGAGGCCGAGAAGGCCGGCCGCGAACTGCTTGCCAAGGTCGGCCTTGCCGACAAGCTCGATGCCTATCCCGCACAGCTTTCCGGCGGCCAGCAGCAGCGTGTGGCGATCGCGCGCTGCCTCGCCATGCGCCCCAAAATCATGCTGTTCGACGAGCCGACCTCGGCGCTCGATCCCGAGATGATCTCGGAAGTGCTCGACGTCATGGTCGCCGTCGCCGAGGAAGGCATGACCATGATGGTGGTGACCCACGAGATGGGTTTTGCCCGCAAGGTCGCCCAGCGCGTGGTGTTCATGGATGCCGGCACGATCGTCGAGAGCGGCACGCCGGATGAATTCTTCGCCAACCCGAAAACCGACCGCAGCCGCGCCTTCCTGAGCAAGATCCTGCGCCATTAGGACACTCCGCGCAATAACTGCTACGACCGTCGGGGCTTGATTGTGTAGTTCGATTCAGGATGGAACGGGTCGCCGGTGATGTCGAGAATCCCCATGTCTGCATCGCTGACCTTGATGCCCTTTTGGTCGATGCGGGTGTCGAGTGCGCATTCGACCTTGAGGCCGGATTTCGTCGTTGTCGCGCCGATCAGCTCCACCACTGCGACACGATCCGTCAGCGGTCGGCCGCGCCAGTTCTGCGTGGTATGCAGAACAGGCGGTGCTCTATTCTGTTCCACTTGGATGTGCCCGGCGGATAATGGTGGACGTGAGGGTGAGGCCGGTCTCGTCGGCGAGCCTTTGCAGCTCGAGCCTCCACAGCCGCACGCGCGCACCATTCGAGCCGCCGCAGTCTGCGGTAATAGTCAGGTCGCTTGCTGTTGGATAGCGCTCGCATCCCATTCGCTCGCGCCAACATCGGATTGCCTGCAGCGCGAACTCGGCCGTGTCGCTCGTTATGCCGAGGCTGACGAAGCCGGTGTTGGCCGTCACATCATAGACGCCATACGGCACGACCTTTTCGCCTGTAGTGAGCCCACCAAGGAGCTTCTCAACCTGATGCTGCAGGCTTTCCGCGGCCAGGGCGAAGAGGGCGAATTGCAGACGGACGCCGCCTGAGGAATACTTCAGGGCCTCCCGTCAGCTCGTCGCTTTGACCGCCAGCCAGATGACGTGACGGGCGCCGCCGCGTTTGCCGTTGGCGCGGGTGTTGACTGCATCGACGGAAAAACCGCTGTCCTTGAGGCGGCTGGTGAAATCCGGATCCGGACCGGACGACCAGACGGCAAGCGCGCCGCCGGGGCGAAGTGCGTCGCGGGCGGCGCGAAGGCCGGCGAAATCGTAGAGCCGATCGTTGGATTTTCGGGTCAACCCATCCGGGCCGTTGTCGACGTCGAGCAGGATCGCGTCATAGGCGGCCTTGCCGGCGCGGATCGCCTCGCCGACATCGCCCTGATGGATGCCGACGCGCGGATCGTCGAGACAGCCCTTGAAGACCTCGGTCATCGGGCCGCGGGCCCAGGCAACGACAGCAGGCACCAGTTCGGCGACGGTGACGCCGGCATCTTCGGGAAGAACTGCCAGGGCGGCGCGCAGGGTAAAACCCATGCCGAGCCCGCCGATCAAGATTCTCGGCTTCGGATGCGCCTTGATCCGCTCCCAGGAAAGTGTCGCCAGCGCTTCCTCCGAGCCGCTGAGGCGGCTGTTCATCAGCTCATTGGCGCCGAGCATGATCGAGAATTCGCCGCCGCGCCGCTTCAATCGCAGTTCGCCGTTTTCACCGGGAATGGTCGCGGAATCGAGCTGTATCCAGGGCAGCATGACGGCTTTGCCTCGTTTGAAAGGAACCGTCCCCTAGCATGCGGCGATGAGCCGGGCCAGTCAGCAGGCCTCGGAGACCGTTTGAAAACGGCGCGGTGGTTTGAGGCGGTCCATGATTCAAGCTTCTGATGTGGACAGCAGCGAATTGGGTTCGGACGGCTGTCGGTGTTGGGGCGCCTCAAACGTCCTTTGTCAGACGAGGCGGCACCTCGTAGATTGCAACGACACTTTGGAGATTGGAAACATGGCGCTCAAGCGGATGGACAATGTAGGCATCGTCGTCGAAGACCTCGCAGCAGCGGTTGATTTCTTTGGCGAACTCGGCCTCGAGCTCGAAGGACGGGCCACGATCGAAGGAGAATGGGCCGGACGTATCACTGGACTGGGCGATCAACGCGTCGAGATTGCCATGATGCGCACACCTGATGGCCACAGCCGGCTCGAGCTTTCCCGCTTCCTCATGCCTGATATCGTCGCAGATCACCGCAACGCTCCGGTCAACGCGCTCGGCTATCTCCGCGTCATGTTCACCGTGGATGACATCGACATGACGCTGGAAAGGCTCAGCGCGCGGGGCGCGCAGCTCGTAGGCGAGGTCGTCCAGTATAAGGACGCGTATCGGCTCTGCTACATCCGTGGGCCCGAAGGGCTTCTCCTCGGGCTTGCGCAAGAACTCAGCTGAGGCGCAATCAAACGGGCTGTCAGATCATCCGCATGAAATGCTCCGGCTCCACTTCGACGATCTCGTCCTGCGGCGCGGCCGAACGGCGGCGGATATCCTCGACCTCGTCGGGCCGGAGACGGGCCTTCGGATCCTCGAAGCGGATGTCGGGATCGGGCACGGCCGAGAGCAGCAGCCTTGTATAGGGATGCAGCGGATTGTCGATCACCCGGGCGGTACTGCCCCATTCGACGATCTGACCGGCATACATCACGGCGATGTCTTCTGCGACATAACGGGCGGTGGCGATGTCATGGGTGATGTAGAGCAGGCCGAGGTTCATCTCCTGTTTCATCTCGTTCAACAGATTCAATACACCGAGGCGCACCGAGACATCGAGCATCGAGGTCGGTTCGTCCGCGACGATCACCTCCGGCTTCACGGCGAGTGCGCGAGCGATGTTGACGCGCTGGCGCTGGCCGCCGGAGAGTTCATGCGGATATTTCGGGGCGAGAAGATCGGGATCGAGCCTGACACGGTGAAGCAGTTCGCGGACCGCGCCGTCGATCTCGCTTCCTTTGATCTCCGGGCGATGCAGCTTCAGCGGCCGCCTCAGATGATGGGCGATGGTGTGGGCGGGGTTCAGCGAGGCGAAGGGATCCTGGAAGATCATCTGTACCGAGCGGCGGTAGCGGGCGATCTCGGCGGAGTTCGCCGCTTCGACCGGCCGGCCCTTGTAGAGAATCCGGCCCGATGTCGGCAGATATTCGCGCATCGCCATGCGGGCGCAGGTGGTCTTGCCGCTGCCGGATTCGCCGACGAGCGCCAGCGCCCTGCCGGCATGCAGCGAAAACGAGATGACGCGCGCCGCATGCACGGCGCCGGGACCATGGCCGAAAGTCTTCGTCACCGCGTCGAGCGCGAGTATGGCATCGCTCATAACAGCACTCCTCCATGCAGCGAGGGGAAGGAGGCCCAGAGCTTTTTGGTGTAGTCGTGCTGCGGCGTCCGGTAGATCGCCTCGGCCGTGTTCTGCTCCACCAGCCTGCCTGACAGCATGATGCCAATGCGGTCGCAGAACTGCACCATCAGCCCGAGATCATGGGTGATGAACAGCACGGAGAAGCCGAAATTGCGGCGCAGCTCGTTGATGCGCTGCAGGATCTCGCGCTGGACGACCACGTCGAGCGCCGTCGTCGGCTCGTCCATGACGACGAGCTTCGGATCGAGCGCCATGCAGATGGCGATGACGATGCGCTGGCGCATGCCGCCGGAAAACTGATGCGGATAGTCACGCATGCGGTCCGGCGCGATGTCGACGAGCCTCAGCATCTCGGCGGTGCGCTCGCGGGCCGCCGCACGGCTCATGCCCTTGTGGGTGCGCAGCATATCGTAGAATTGCGCCTCGATGCGCAGCACCGGGTTCAGCGAGTTCATGGCGCTCTGGAAGACCATGGCGACCTCGCGCCAACGGAATGCGGCAAGCGCCTGCCGGTCGAGCCCGAGCACGTCGCGGCCGTCGAGCAGGATGCGGCTCTCTTTGCGGATCAGAGCCGGCGGTTTGTGCAGGCGGCTGATGGCAAAGGCGATGGTGCTTTTGCCACAGCCGGATTCGCCCGCAAGGCCGAAGACCGCGCCCGGCGCCACGTCGAAGCTGACATCGTCGACGGCGCGGAAATCCTTCTCCTCGCCGATATAGTCGATGGTGAGGTTCCTCACCGAAAGCAACGGCTGCGTCACAGGCGGCCCTCCCCGGAACGGACGAGCAGGGACCAGCGCTTCAGGTGATTGCCGGTGCGCAGCCGCGGATTGGCGATCTCGTCGACGGCGAAGTTCAACAGCGACATGCCGATGCCGAGGAAGGCGAGCGCGAAGCAGGGGGTGAGAATATCCCACCATGCACCGACCGAAAGGGCCGAGGCCTTCTGGGCATTGTAGAGCATTGTACCCCACGAGATCGCGCGGGGATCGCCGAGGCCGAGAAACTCCAGCGTCGCCTCGGTGATGATCGCGAAGATGACGCTGCCGATGAAATTGATGCCGACGATCGAAATCACGTTGGGAAAGATCTCGAAGGTCATGATCCGCCATTGCGGCTCGCCCATCATCTCGGCCGATTTGATGAAATCCTTGTGTTTGACGGAGAGCGTTTCGGCGCGGGTGACGCGTGCGCCCCAGGCCCAGGAGGTGGCGCCAAGGATGAGGGCGATGACGAGCGGGCTTGCCTGGCCGATGAAGGCGGCCAGCACCAGCAGCAGCGGCAGGTTGGGAACGACCAGCACCATATTGGTGAAGAAGCTGATCACCTCGTCGGTTCTGCCGCCGCGATAACCGGAGATGATGCCGAGCGCGGTGCCGACAAGGGTGATCAGCAGGCCGGCGCCGAAGCCGACGGCAAGCGAGGTGCGGGCGCCGTAAATCAGCCGGGCAAAGACATCCTGGCCGATGCGGGTGGTGCCGAGGATATGGTCGAGCGACGGCGGCTGGTGCGGCCGCCCGGTGCGGGCGGCGGGATCATATTGCGTCAGCAGCGGTGCGGCGATCGCGATGATGATGATGACGGCGATGATGACGAGGCCGGTGAGCGCCTTGCGGTTTCGAAGTAGGGTCATCATCTCACGCTCCCTTCAGCCGCGGGTCAAGCAGCATATAGCTGACGTCGACGATGAAATTGGCAATCAGCATGGTCGCAGTCATGATGAGGAGCTGGCCCTGGATGACAGGGTAATCGCGGGCGAGGATCGCCTGGTAGAGAATGTTGCCGAGGCCGGGATAGTTATAGACGACCTCCGTCACCAGCGAGCCGCCGAGGATGGTGCCGATGGCGATGGCGAGACTGGAGACGGTCGGCAGCAGGGCGTTGCGGGCGGCGTACCAGAGCATCACATGTCGGTCGGAAAGTCCCTTGGCGCGGGCCATAACGATATAGTCCTCACCGAGCAGGTTGATCATGTTGTTGCGCATGGTGACGGTGAAGCCGCCGATCAGCACCGTGCAGAGCGTCACCATCGGCAGGATGCCGTGATAGGCGACGCTGCCGAGATATTGCAGGCTGAAGGCTGGATCGAGCGATGGATCGGCGGCGTAGCCGTTCGGAAACCAGCCGAGCGTGAAGCCGAAAATGAAGAGCACGATCAGCGAGGTGACGACGGCCGGCACCGAGGTCGCGAAAATCGCGCCGACGGAGACGATAACGTCGAACCTGCTGCCGCGGCGCCAGGCGGCGGCGATGCCGAGCAGGGTGCCAAGTGCAAAACTGATGATCGTCGCTGTGCCCATCAGGCCGACGGTCCAGATGAGAGCATGGCCGAGCACCGATGTGACCGGCAGCGGGAAATACTTGATCGAGCGGCCGAGATCGCCGGTGAAGATGCTGCCGAGATAGGTGAGATACTGTTGCCAGAGCGGGCCGTCGACGAAGCCGAAGGTGAGCTTCAGCGCCTGCAGGCTTTCCGGTGGCAATTCGGTGCCGGCGCTGGAGAACATGATCTGCACCGGATCGCCCGGCATCAGCCGCGGCAGGAAGAAATTGATCGTCGCTGCCGCGATGAAGGCTGCCATGTAAAAGACGAGGCGGCGAAGCAGGAAAGCCATGGGAACTCCGTCGTGACGGGAGCGGCGCGTCTAGATGAGCATCCGAAAACCGCTTACAGTTTTCGGCATCATGCTCTGACGCCGCTCCCGGGATGATGATGCTTACTTGACGGGTTCGAGGGCCAAGAGGTTGAGCAGGCGTGCCGGGTTGGTCCGCGAGATCGACGGATTGACGAAGGGGTTTTCCTTGGTCGACCAGCCTGTGAAACGCTTGGTGTTGTACTGATACCAGTTCGGATTGTTGAACACCGGAATGACGGGCATATTTTCGGCGACGATGCGCTGCGCCTTGTTCATCGCATCCTTCTGCTCGGCAAGATCGGCGGTCTGGGTGAACTCGGTGACGAGCTTCTCGACATCAGGATTGAACCAGCGCTGCGCGGTGAAGCGGGTCTTGCCCTTGTCCGAAGCGCTGAAGGCGCGCTTGTAGGGATAATAGGGCGAGGCCGATGCCGGCAAGCTGTTGATCGCCGCATCGAAGGTGCCGTTGATGAGGTTGCCGGTCCAGACGGCTTCTTCAGGCGTTTCGATCTTGGCGTCGATGCCGACTGCCTGCATGCCTTCGACGGCGAGGTTGACGGTGTCGATCCAGTCGGTCCAGGCGCTCGGGACGATGATCGAGAAGGAGATCTTGCTGCCATCGGGATTGTCGCGGAGGCCGTCGCCGTCCTTGTCCTTATAGCCCGCTTCGTCGAGCAGCGCCTTGGCGGCATCGGCGTCATAAGTCGCGAACTTGCCGAAGTCGGCCTTGACCGATGGATCCGCCCAGCTCTTGTAAAGCTCGCCCATCAGGCCGGGGTCTTCGTTCAGCGTCGGATAGCCGTAGCCGGCGACATCGATCATCGTCTTGCGGTCGAGTGCCATCGAGACGGCACGACGGAACTTCAGATCGTTGAAGGCCTTCTTGTTGTTCTCGTTCGCCGTGTCCAGGTTGAACAGGAAGGCGACCATGCTGCTCGGCGAATACCAGTAGTGGAAATGCGCCGGGTCCTTGGAGACGTAGACATTGTCGATATCGGGAATGAAGGAGACGCCCCAGTCGAGCGTGCCGTCGGCCGTCGCCGTCAGCATCTGGTTGTTGTCGGCAAGCTGCGGGAAGCGCATGCAATCGACCTTCAGATGCGCGTTGTCCCAGTAATTCGGATTGCGGCACTGGTCGTAAGTCTGGCCGGTGAAGCGCGGCACCTCAGTCAGCGGGCCGCTGCCGACCGGCGTCTCATTGGCGAAAGTGACCGGATCGGCGACGTCCTTCCAGACATATTCGGGAACGATCGGCAGTTGCGAGATCTGCTCGGCGGCGAGCGAGCTCGGATTGGCGAGCGTGAAGCGCACCGTCTGGCCGTCGACGGCTTGCACGTCGGTGATGAAGGTCCAGATGCTGACGAAGTCGAGCGCCGGGAATTTCTTTAGATAATCATAGGTGAACTTGACGTCGGCTGCGGTCAGCGGCTTACCGTCCGACCATTTCAGGTTCGGACGCAGCTTGAAATCGATGCTCTTCAGATCGTCGGAGAGCTTGAAGCTTTCGGCCAGGCGATAAACCGGTTTGTTGCTGTCGAAGCGATTGAAGATAACCAGCGGCTCGTAGATGAAATCGAGCGTCGACTGGCGCGACGAGGTCTGGTTGAACGGATTGAAGTTGCGAACCCAGGTCGTCGCCGGTTCGATATTTACCGTCAGGATCGTCTGCGCCAGGGCAGAGCCCGAAAGCAGCGTCAGCGCAGCGGCGGCAAGAAGATATTTTTTCATGTCTTATTCCCCTTTTTTATACGATGAGAGATGCGCCGGTCAGGAGAGCAGCGCGCTTGCAAACATGTCTTCGACTTCAGCATGGGCGGCGCGGACGTCGACCTTGAGATTGCCGAGGCGGCCCTTGCCGGCGGCGATCCGTTGCAGCGCGGCGTCCGTCAGCGGCCGGGCGGCCTTGGCGGCGGCCTCGCTTTCGGCAATGTCGCCATGGCTGTGGAGGGCGATGTCGAAGCCGGCGTCGAGCACCTGCCTGACGCGTTCCGGCAGGGTGCCGGCGAGCGACTCCATGAAGATGCAGTCGGAAATCAGCACGCCGTCATAGCCGATGTCGTTGCGGATGACGTCGTGCATGACAGGTGAGACGGAGGCCGGCAGCTCCGCGTCATAGGCCGAGTAGACGACATGGGCGACCATCGCCCAGGGCGTATCCTTCAGCGCGACGAAGGGCTTGAAATCGGTCGCAGTGAGCGTCGCGCGGGAGGCGTCGACCACCGGGCGCTCCTTGTGGGAGTCAAGCGTCGCACGGCCATGGCCGGGAATGTGCTTGATCACAGGCATGTTGCCGGTCTCGAGCAGGCCATTGACCACCTCGCGGCCGAGGGCGGCGATGACATCGGGATCCGGGCCGAAAGAGCGGGCGCCGATGACCGCGCTCGTCGTCTCGAAGACGAGATCGAGAACGGGCGAGCAGCCGCTGGAAAGACCGAGTTCCGTCATCATCGCGCCCATGGCCTGGGAGGAAAGGCGCAGTGCTTTTTTGCCGAGATCGAAATCGCGGCGGGCAAGTTCGGCAAACTGGCCGAAGCTGTGGAAAAGCGGCCAAGGCCCGGCATCGAGATGCTGGACGCGGCCGCCTTCCTGGTCGGTGAAGACAGGCGCATCGTCGCGGCCGACGGCTTGCCGAAAGCGTTCGATCAGGCGCCTGGTCTGTTCCGGCTCGCGCTGGTTGCGCCGGCCGACGAAGAGGCCGAGCGGATTGGTCTCGCGGAAGAGGGCGAATTCATCATCCGAAATCGCGGGATTCGGAAGGCCGACGAAAAGGGCGAGCGGGGTCGAGGACAATTCTGTAACTCCGGGATCAGATGGTCATTTCGGCGTGCTTCTCAGCATGCCTTCGTAAATGCCCTTGTCGGGGGCGGGGATGACGATGGCGCCGGCGGTCCCGGCGTAGAAATCGACCGGGCCGGCATCGCCGATGAAGGCATAGGCGTGACCGAGCGTCTTCATCGCCTGAAGGCAGGCGGAAAAAAGGGCGAGCCCGATGCCCTTGCCGCGCGCTTGGCGGTCGACGCCGGTCGGGCCGAAGAAGCCGCGCGCCGTCGTGTCATAGCAGGCAAAGCCCTTGAGCTTGCCGCCGTCGACGGCGATCAGGCAGGCAACAGGCTGACGCGCGAAGGCGATTGCAACTTCGCTCGCCCAGTTTTCGCTGAAGTTTTCGCGAACCCAGTTGACGACGAGATGCAATTCCGGGGGAAGGGCCGGGCGGATGGAAACGCTGACATCGTCGGCTTTCCGCTTCAGATCGGCAAGCTGTGTGGAGTATAAGCTCACAAGCAGGTCTGGCACCCGTCACTCCTCCTGATATTCCTCTATTACGGAATATATCCCCTTTTAATGACATAGATTTGGCGATCTGGCTGGGCTTGTCAACAGGGATTTTTCAGATGGGTCGCAACGCTGCTCGCCGTTACGCTCCTGCTTTCAAAGCAAGGTAGTTGCCGAACGCAAAAACGGCTCGGGGCGCGAGCCCGAGCCGTTTCGATGGAAGCGTGCGTCGATGTGCGCGCTTATCCCTCGACTCTCCAGAGCGCATGAAAATGCTGCACCGGGCCGTGGCCGGAGCCGACGGTGAGGCTTCCTGATGCCGCGACTGCGCCGGCGAGGTAATCCTTGGCGATGGCGACGGCCTCAGACACCGAGGCGCCCTTGGCAAGCTCTGCCGCCAGCGCGCTCGACAGCGTGCAGCCGGTGCCGTGGGTGTTCTTGGTCGGCTCGCGTCTGGCTTCGAACCAGTGCAGGCCGTCGGCTGTGGCAAGCACGTCGGGGCTGTCGTCGCTGTCGAGATGACCGCCCTTGACCAGCACGGCCGCCGGGCCGAGCGCGCGCAGCTGCTCGGCCTGCGCCGCCATGTGAGACCGGTTTGTCGCCACCGGCTGGTGCAGCAGGGCGGCGGCCTCCGGCAGGTTCGGGGTCAGAAGTGTCGCCAGCGGCAGCAGCCGGCTGGTCAGCACGTCGACCGCTTCGGGTGCCAGCAGGGCGGCGCCGCCCTTGGCGATCATGACGGGGTCGATGACGATGGGGATGCTGCGCCGGTCGGCCAGTGCGGCAACAAGCGCGTTGGCGACGGCATCGGCGATGCCGGCATTGGCGATCATGCCGATCTTGACGGCATCGACGCGCACATCGGCAAAGACGGCGTTGATCTGGTCGGCGACGAATTGCGGCGGCACCAGATGCACGCCGGTGACACCTTGAGTGTTCTGCGCCGTCAGCGCGGTCAGTACCGCCATGCCGTAGACGCCGCGAGCGGAAAAGGCCTTGAGATCGGCCTGGATGCCGGCGCCGCCCGAGGGATCGGAGCCGGCGATCGATAAGACGTTGCGGATCATGCGCGGGCCTTTCGGATTTCTCCGGCGATGCGGCGAGCAGCGGCTTCAGGGTCCGGCGTGCCGCAGATGGCGGAGACGACGGCAAGCCCCTTGGCGCCCGCGTCAAAGACTTCGGCCACATGCTCTGCCTTCAGGCCGCCGATCGCAACCGACGGCACCGGCGAAGCCGCCACCAGCCTTGCCAGGCCCTCAAAGCCGATCGGCTGCTTGTGGTCGGCCTTGGTCGGCGTCGCAAACACCGGGCCGACGCCGGTATAATCGACGAGGCTGGGATCGACGGCAGCGGCGAGCGCCTCGGTCTCGACCGACAGGCCGAGGATCATTCCGGGGCCGATCATCTTGCGCGCTCTCGCCGCATCCATGTCTTCCTGGCCGATATGCAGGCCGTCGGCGCCGATGGCGATGGCCGCCTCGACATCGTCGTTGACGATGAGCAGGGCGCCGGTGCCATCAAGCGCCTGTTTCAACGCGCGTCCGGTCTCGATCATCCCGGTCGTGCCGGCATGTTTGTCGCGCAGTTGCACCATTGTCGCGCCGCCGGCAACGGCAAGGCGGGCGGTCTCGACCATGCCGATCCCGGCGCAGAGATCGGGGTCGAGGACGAGATAGAGCGAGAGATCGAAGGTCTTCATGCGGCCGATATCCTGGCCCTGGCATCGAGCGTTTCGGCGTCAAGCGCGTTCAGCGCATCGAGGAAGCGCCAGGCGAAGGAGCCGGGACCGGCCGCACCGAGTGCTGCCTCTTCGCCGGCGATGGCGAAGGTTGCGAGTGCTGCGCCCGTCGCCCCGAACATATCCTCGGGCACTGTGGCGGCAAAGGCGCCGACGAGGCAGGTGAGCGAGCAGCCGAGGGCGGTGACCTGCGGCATCAAGGCCGATCCGCCTGTGATCCGCACCGCCCGCTCCCCATCGGTGACGAAATCGACTGCACCGGTGACGGCGACGACCGCCTGCTGGCGCTCGGCGAGCCATCGCGCTGAACCTTCCGCCTGTTCAACCGGATCGCGGCTGTCGACGCCCTGGCCGCGGCTCTCGCCGCCGGCGAGCGCGATGATCTCGGAGGCATTGCCACGGATGATCGTGGGCTTGAGCGCCAGCAGACCGGCGACCGCATCGCGGCGGAAAGCCGTGGCATAATGGGCGACCGGATCGAGCACCCAGGGTTTGCCGGCTGAGGTCGCTGCCTTCGCTGCGGCCTGCATGCCGTCGATCCATTGCGACGACAGCGTGCCGATATTGACGGTCAGCGCGTTGGCGATGCCGGCGAATTCGCCGGCTTCCTCAGCGGCATGCACCATGGCGGGCGAGGCGCCGGCGGCCAGCAGGACGTTGGCGGCGATGTTCATGGCGACGTAATTGGTGATGCACTGAACGAGCGGCGGCTTCTCGCGCATCGCCTTCAGCATGGCTCCTGGTGTGGTCCTGGTCTGCATGTGGCCCCTTTCAGGCGGGGGCGGGCACGGGGTAATTCGTACGGCGAGCCGCGACCCCGAGCGACTCCCTCCGCCGGCATTATCCGGTTCAGGTTCGAAGGGTGCTTCTCAGCCCGTCTGTCGACGGGCGCCCCTGTCTCTCATCGCGCTCTTTTTCGCAGAGAATGGGGCGGATGTCATCTCGAAAATGACAGTCCTATTTGTGTGGCATTTACAGCAGGGGCGACGAACAGAACGGCCAACAGTCGTGGATCACCCCAGATCGTGTCCGCAGAGAATCTTATAATAGCGTCTAACTCAAATCATGAAGATCCGTCGCAATCGCCAACCCGATCGAAAACTCCGAAAACCGCACCGTCAACCCGCTGCGCTCCGGCGTGCAGGCCATCGGCCCGACTTCGTAACCGTCGGCGGCCGGGAAGGGCGCTAGCCGCAGCAGCGGCCAGCGGCTCCCGTCGCGAGAGGTCTGGATGCGCAGGGCGCCGTTGGCGAGGGTGACGCGGATCTGGAAATCTTCGAGTTCCTTGAAGGGCTGCGACACCGACCAGTCGGACCTGCCGTCGGTGACGACGGTGCTGAGGAAAGCTTCGCCGTCGGTGAATTCCACGCCTGTTTTTACCCAGCGTTTCCCGTCGAGGCGCACCATCAGGCCAGCCTGGTCGTAGAGGGTGCGGAATTCGCCCTGGATGCGGATCTGGGCGGTGAAGCTCTCTGCCGTGGGAAAGGCAAGGAAATGGCCGCTGTCGCGGGTGAAGCCGTAATGGGTTTCCCGCCAGAAATCGGTTTTTTCATCGGTCGTCAGGGTGAGGGCGGTGTCGTCGGCGTGCCAGCTGGCCGGTTCGTTCAGCCATTTTCCGCCCTTGAAATTGATGTTCATTCTTTTCTCCCGTTCCGCTGAAGCCTGACCATCCGTGTGCTTGGCATAATGCGCAGCCTTCGTGCAGGCGCAGCCGAAGATTGTGTTTTCTCGCGTTCCGGTATCCCGGCAGAGGCATAATCGGTCACCCACGCTTGACAGGATCAATCCAGCTCTTATTCTCTTACAAAAAGATGAATTACATAATTGTGGAACTGGACCGGGAGCCTTCTCATGAAAACACTTGTCGCATTTCTCCTTGGCACCGCGCTCGTCGCCCTGCCTTCGACCCTGCTTGCCCAGGAAAAGGGCGGCGTCATCAATGTCGCGACGATCGGCGAGCCGCCGACGCTCGATCCGATGTCGTCGACGGCCGATCTCGTCGGCATCGTCACCCAGCATATTTTCGAAACGCTTTACACATTCGACAAGAGCTGGAACGTCACGCCGCTACTGGCCGAAAGCCTGCCCGAGATCAGCGCAGATGGCAAAACCTATACGATCAAGCTCAGGACCGGCATCAAATTCCACGACAATAGCGACATGACCTCGGACGATGTCGTCGCCTCGCTGACCCGCTGGATGAAGATCGCCTCGCGCGGCAAGCAGGTGGCCGGCTTCATCGACAAGATCACTGCTGTCGATCCTTCAACCGTCACCATCACGCTGAAGCAGCCCTATGCGCCGCTGACCTCGCTGCTTGCCTTCAACAATTCGGCGGCGATCATCATCCCGTCGGAAAAACAGGACGAGCCGATGAAGGAGTTCATCGGCACCGGTCCCTATATGCTGAAGGAGCGCAAGGCCGACCAGTATATCCAGCTCGTCCGCTTCGATGGCTATAAGTCCCGCGAAGGCGACAGCAATGGTTATGGCGGCGCCCGCCATCAATATCTCGATGAAATCCGCTTCGTGCCGGTGCCCGATCCGAACACCCGTGTCGAAGCCGCCGTCTCCGGCCAGTATGATTATGTCGATTCGATCGCCGTCGAATCCTACGACAAGGTGAAGGCGTCGACTGCCTCGCAGCCGGTCATGTTGAAGCCCTTCGGCTATCCGGTCTTCGTCTTCAACACGAAGGAAGGTGTTGCTGGGAATGTCGAGGTCCGCAAGGCGATCCGCCAGGCACTCAGCATGGAAGACATGCTGGCCGCCGCTTTCGGCAGCAAGGATTTCTATGCGCTCGACGGCGCCATCTATCCGAAGTCCTTTTCCTGGTCGACCGATGCCGGCGTCGAAGGCGCCTATAATCTCGCGGATCCGGAAGGGGCGGCCGCTGCTGCCAAGAAGGCCGGTTATAATGGCGAGCCGATCCGCATCCTGACCAGCCGGCAGTACGAATTCCACTATAAGATGGCGCAGGTCGCCGCAGAATATCTGAAGCTTGCCGGCTTCACCGTCGATATGCAGGTGGTGGACTGGGCGACGCTGACTCAGCGCCGCACCGATCCGAAGCTCTGGGATATCTACATCACCCACAGCCCGTTCCTACCGGAGCCGGCCCTGATCGGCTCGCTTTCGACCAGCTCGCCCGGCTGGTGGGATACGCCGGCCCGCAAGGCCGCCGTCGATGCCTTCACCGCCGAGGTCGACCCGAAGAAGCGCGCCGCGCTCTGGGCCGATGTCCAGAAGGCGGTTTATACAGATGCGCCCTTTATGAAGATCGGCGATTTCAACGCCGTCTCGGCGAAATCGGTCAAGCTCGAAGGTGTCGATCCGGCCCCATGGCCGTATTTCTGGAACGCTTCGATCAAGAAGTAAACATCGCCGTCGGCGCCGGCCCTTCGTGGCCGGTGCCGGTCTTCTTTTCTGCCGCATCTGCAAGGGCTTGAAGGCCAGCATTCATGATCCGCTACATCCTCCAGCGCCTGTTCGGCATGATCGTCGTGATGTTTCTCGTCGTCACGATCGTCTTCGTCATCGTGCGCGTGACGCCGGGGGACCCGGCTGCCGTCATGCTCGGGCCAGATGCGACGCCGCAGGATGTTGCCGATCTTCGGGCCCGCCTCGGCCTCGATCAGTCGCTCGGCCTGCAGTACGTCTATTATATCGGTCAGCTGCTGAGGGGCGATCTCGGCCAGTCGATCTTCCTCAACATGCCGGTCACCTCGGCTCTGCTCGACCGCGCCGAGCCGACCTTCTTCCTGACGCTGTTTTCGCTGGCCATTGCCGGCGTCATCGCGCTGCCGATCGGCATCTATGCGGCCTATCGGCGCGGCTCCTTCGTCGACCAGGCGGCAACGACGCTGGCGATGTTTGCCGCCAGCATCCCAAGCTTCTGGCTCGGCCTCATCCTGATGCAGTTCTTCGCCGTTCGGCTCAACCTTTTCCCGGTCTCGGGTTATGGCGGCCCCGGCTCGACCTTCCTTGAGCGGATGTATCATCTGACCCTGCCGGCCTTCGCGCTCGGCATCGTCTCCTCGGCGCTGATCCTGCGTTTCACCCGCGCGTCGATGCTCGATGTGCTCGGCGATGATTATATCCGCACGGCGCGCGCCAAGGGGCTGGTCGAGCGCAAGGTCATCCTCAAGCACGCGCTGAAGAATGCGCTGATCCCGATCCTGACGGTGCTCGGCCTGACGGCGGCGGTGCTGATTTCGGGCGCCGTCGTCACCGAGACCGTCTTCGGCCTGCCGGGTGTCGGCAATCTCGTCGTCTCGGCGGTGCTGCGCCGCGATTACCCCGTCATCCAGGGGGCGCTGCTCGTCATCGCCGCCCTCTACGTGCTGATCAATTTTGCAATCGACATGCTCTATCTGCTGGTCGATCCGAGGGTGCGCTACTGATGGCCGATATCGCGATCAAGCCCGCCGAGAGCGAAGGCAGCAAATTTGTCCGCCGCCTGCTGAAGCGCAAGACGGTGGCTTTCGGCCTGCTGATCCTGACGATCTTCGTGCTGCTGGCTGTCTTCGCCCCTGTCGTCGCGCCCTATTCGCCGTCCAAACTTTCCATCGTCAACCGGCTGAAACCGCCGAGCGGCACCTTTTTCTTCGGCACCGACGAGTTCGGCCGCGACGTCTTCTCGCGCACGATCTTTGCCGGCCGCCTGTCGCTGCTCGTCGGGGTGGCGGTCGTCAGCCTGTCAGCCGTGATCGGCGTGACACTCGGCCTGCTTGCCGGTTTTTTCCAGAAGCTCGATACGCCGATCGCCCGGCTGATCGACGCGATGATGGCCTTTCCCGATATTCTGCTGGCGATCGCGCTTGTCGCCGCCCTCGGTCCCTCCTTGACCACGGTTATCATCGCGCTGTCGATCGTTTATGCGCCCCGCCTTGCCCGCATCGTCCGTGCGTCGACGCTGGTCATTCGCGAGCTGCCCTATGTCGAGGCGGCAAGGGCGCTCGGCATTTCGACCTTCCACATCATGACCCGGCATGTGCTGCGCAATCTGCTCTCGCCGATCCTGGTGCAGGCCACCTTCCTCTTTGCCAGCGCCATGCTCGCCGAAGCCGGGCTCTCCTTCCTCGGCCTCGGTGTCAGCCCCGAAATCCCGACCTGGGGAACGATGATCGCCGCCGGCCGCCAATATATCGGCCAGGCCGACTGGATGACGCTGTTTCCGGGTGTCGCCATCATCCTCTCGGTACTGTCGCTGCAGATGGTCGGCGACGGCCTCAGGGACATGCTCGATCCAAGACTTCGCAAGGACCTTTAATCCGCCGACCAGACGTCGGCCCAATCCAAATTTGCATGACAGGAGTTTGCGTGAATCAGTTTCCCACCGCCGCCGGCAAGGTCGAGAACTCGCCTTACCAACGGTTAGCCGCCCTCGGCATCAAGCTTCCGCCGCCGCCGCCGCCGATCGCCAATTTCGTGACGCATGTGGTGGAGGGCAATATGCTCTACCTCTCCGGCCAGGGGCCGCGCGAGGCCGATGGCTTCCTGCATGCCGGCAAGGTCGGCGCCGGCGTCAGTGTCGAGGAGGCCTATCGGCATGCACGGCTGACCGGCATCAATCTGCTCGCTGTCATGCATGATGCGCTCGGCGATCTCTCCCGCGTCAAGCGGGTGGTCAAGCTGCTCGGCATGGTCAATGCCGTGCCTGAGTTCGAGGATCATCCGAGCGTCATCAACGGCTGCTCGGATCTGCTGATCGCGGTCTTCGGCGCGGCCGGCGAACATGCCCGCTCAGCCGTCGGCTTCGGCTCGCTGCCGGGCAACATCACCGTCGAGATCGAGGCGATCGTTGCCTTGAATGGCTGACGAGAGCTTTCATATTTGGAGAAGGGTCCACCCAGGGCCCGTTCCTCGACCCAGACTTCTGGAGACCTTCATGCCCAATGATATCAGACCTTCGCTCGGCCTTCGACCCGTCATCAACGTATCCGGCACGATGACCAGCCTCGGCGCGTCGATCGTCGTGCCGGAGGCGATCGAGGCGATGGCATCGATCCTGCCGCATTTCGTCGAGATCAACGACCTGCAGCGCAAGGCAAGCGCCATTATTGCCCGGCTGACCGGCGGTGAGGCGGGCTTCGTCACCGCCTCCTGCTCGGCCGGCATTTCGCTGGCGGTCGCCGGCGCCATCACCGCCGACAATCTGCTGGCGATCGAAAAGCTGCCGGATGCCGTGCCCGAGAAGAACGAAGTGCTGGTGCAGATGGGCCATGTGGTGAGCTACGGCGCGCCGGTCGACCAGGCGATCCGGCTTGCCGGCGGCAAGGCCGTGCTGATCGGCCAGGCGACCTCGACGCATCGCTTCCACATGGAAAAGGCGATCACCGACAAAACAGCCGCAGCCGTCTATGTCGTCTCCCACCATGTCGTCGATTACGGCCTGTTGAACCTGAAGGAATTCGTCGAGATCGCCCATGCCAGGGGCGTGCCTGTGATCGTCGATGCGGCCTCGGAATATGATCTCAGGATTTTCCTGGAGCAGGGGGCCGATATCGCACTTTACTCGGGCCACAAGTTCCTCGGCGGCCCGACCTCCGGTATCGTTGCCGGCCGGAAGGAGCTGGTGCGTCACGCCTTCCTGCAGAACATGGGCATCGGCCGCGGCATGAAGGTCGGCAAGGAGAGCATCTTCGGCGTCATGGCAGCACTCGAAGCCTGGGAAAACCGCGACCATGCCGGCATCCGCGAACGCGAGACCGGCTATCTCAACCTGTGGAAGCGCACACTCGACGGCCGCCCCGGTCTGACCGCGCTGATCGAGCCCGACCCGACCAACAATCCACTCGAGCGGCTGCGCCTGATCGTCGATCCCGAAGAGGCCCACATCACCGCCTGGGATCTGGCCGATGCGCTGGCGAGGGGCAACCCGCCGATCATCGTGCGCGACCACGAGGTGGAGCACCGCTATTTCTATCTCGACCCGTGCAACCTGCATCGGGGCCAGGACGTCATCGTCGCAAACCGCCTGGCCGAGGAACTCGACAAGGCGCGCGCTTCCAACGAAATCATCGCGACGCCGATCGAAAACCGCAGCCGGCACCGCTTCGATGCCGCGCTGCGCTGGCCGGATTAAGCCGCAAGGGGAGCGATATGGCTGAGGTTCAAGCGCAACCGATCGAGACGAGCGCACCCGTTCTTTCCGTCGACAGGCTGACCACCTCCTTCCTGGTGGATAGCGCCTGGAAACCGGTCGTGCGCGACGTCTCCTTCACTGTCGCACCCGGCGAGACGGTGGCGATCGTCGGCGAATCCGGCTCGGGCAAGAGCGTCACCTCGCTCTCCATCATGCGGCTGCTGCAGGCGGACACGAGCCGCGTCGACGGCCGCGTGCTGCTCGGCGGCCGCGACCTGCTGGCCTTGCCGGAACATGCCATGCGGCAGGTGCGCGGCAACGAGGTGGCGATGATCTTCCAGGAGCCGATGACATCGCTCAATCCGCTCTTCACCATCGGCGATCAGATCTCCGAGGCGCTGCTCTGCCATTCCGATATGAGCCGAGCCGATGCCAAAGCCGAGACGATCAGGCTGCTGGAAAAAGTCCGCATCCCCTCTGCCGCCTCGCGTTTCGGCGAATATCCGCATCGTTTTTCCGGCGGCATGCGCCAGCGGGTGATGATCGCCATGGCCCTTGCCAGCCGGCCGAAACTGCTGATCGCCGACGAGCCGACGACGGCGCTCGACGTGACGATCCAGGGCCAGATCCTCGATCTCATCAAGATGCTGCAGGAGGAGGAGGGGACCTCGGTTCTGTTCATCACCCATGACATGGGCGTCGTCGCCGAGATCGCCGACCGGACGGTGGTGATGTATCGCGGCGAACAGGTCGAAAGCGGGCTCACCGCCGATATCTTCCACCGCGGCAGACATCCCTATACCAGGGCGCTGCTATCGGCCGTGCCGGTGCTCGGCTCGATGCAGGGCCGGCAGAGGCCGCTGCGTTTCCCCGTGGTCAATACGGCAACGGGGGAATCCGATATTCCGCCCGAAGCCGCCGATACGGTCGCAATGACGCCGGTCCTTGAGGTGAAGAACCTCACCAAGAGTTTCGACATTCACTCCGGCCTGTTCGGCCGGCTGACCAGCCGCGTGCACGCGGTCGAGAACGTCTCCTTCGATCTCCATGCCGGGGAGACGCTGTCGCTCGTCGGCGAGTCCGGCTGCGGTAAATCGACGACGGGGCGCGCCATCATGCGGCTCATCGAGCCGCAAGCCGGTTCCGTTCTCGTCGAGGGCAGGGAGGTGCTCGGCCTCGACAGGAAGGAGCTGCGCGAGATGCGAAAATCCGTGCAGATGATCTTCCAGGATCCCTTTGCCAGCCTCAATCCGCGCATGACGGTGGGTGCGGCGATCGCCGAACCCTATCTCGAACACAGGATGGGCAATGCAAAGCAGGCAAGGGACGTGGTCGCCGACCTGTTGGTGAAGGTCGGCCTGTCTGCGGATATGGCGGCGCGGTATCCGCATGAATTTTCCGGCGGCCAGCGCCAGCGCATCTGTATTGCCCGGGCGCTTGCCTTGCAGCCGAAGGTCATCGTTGCCGACGAAAGCGTCTCGGCGCTCGACGTTTCGATCAAGGCGCAGGTGATCAACCTGATGCTGGACCTGCAGCAGAGCCTCAACCTCGCATTCCTGTTCATTTCGCACGACATGGCGGTGGTCGAGCGCGTCAGCCACCGGGTGGCGGTGATGTATCTCGGCGAGATCGTCGAGATCGGCCCACGGGCCGCCGTCTTCGAAAATCCGCAGCATCCCTACACCAGGAAACTCATCGCCGCCGTGCCGGTGCCCGATCCGGACCGCCGCCACGAAAAGCGGATGGTGGCCAATGACGAGATCAAGAGCCCGATGCGCTCGGTCGACTACCAGCCTCCGGCCACCTTCTATCGTGAAGTCGGACCGGGCCATCTGGTGATGGCCGATCGGTAGGTTCGCTTGGCCCAATGGCAGTTGCCTAACGGGCTGGCGGCGCATAAAGCAGATGTAGTGACACCTGCCTGGAAAGCCGCATCAATGGACAAGACAGAGTATTATTCGAAGCTTGGCGGTCTGCCGCCGCAGACCCAATTGCTTTCCGGCAAGGCCGTTTTCACCACGGCTTACGCGGTCATCCCGCGCGGCGTCATGAGCGATATCGTCACGAGCGTCCTTCCGCATTGGACGGGAACGCGGGCATGGGTTCTGTCCCGGCCGCTTTCCGGCTTCTCCGAGACCTTCTCGCAATATGTTATGGAAGTTCAGCCGGGCGGCGGAAGCGACCGGCCGGAGCCGGACAAGCGGGCCGAGGCGGTCCTCTTCGTCGTCGAAGGCGGCATGACGGTGGAGCTTGAAGGCGTCAGCCACGCGCTGCGCGCCGGCTCCTTCGTCTATATCCCGGCCGGTTCGGCCTGGCGCCTGAAAAACGATGGCTCGACCGCGGCGATCTTCCATTGGATCCGCAAGGCCTTTCAGGAGGTCGAGGGGCTGGAGCTGCCGCCGGCCATCGTCACGCATGAGGATGACCATCCGATCCGGGCGATGCCCGACACCGATGGGCGCTGGGGCACGACCCGCTTCATCGATCCAGCCGATGTGCGCTACGACATGCACGTCAATATCGTGACCCTGGAGCCAGGTGCGGTGATCCCCTTCATGGAAACCCATGTCATGGAGCATGGCCTTTATGTGCTTGAGGGAAAGGCGGTCTATCGCCTCAACCAGGATTGGGTCGAGGTCGAGGCCGGCGACTTCATGTGGCTGCGCTCCTTCTGCCCGCAAGCCTGTTACGCCGGCGGCCCCGGCCGGTTCCGCTACCTGCTCTACAAGGACGTCAACCGGCACATGAAACTCTGGTAGAACCTGCGCCGGGCGACATCCATGCGGCCGTGATCACGCCGCCGTTGCTTGTCGCTTGGCAGCCTTCACATGGGTTGTGCTGCGGCGACCGTCGACGCTGACGGGGACGTCGCCGTCAACAGTGGCGCGGCGCACCACCCGGTGCTGGTCGCCATAATCGTTGACAGCATAATGCTGGGTGGCGCGATTATCCCAGATCGCGACATCTCCGGCTCTCCAGCGCCAGCGCACGGTATTTTCCGGCGCGGTGACGTAGGACTGGAAGACCTCGTAGAGTTTGGCGGAATCGGCCTTCGATACGCCGATCAGGCGCTGAACGAAATTCCCAAGCAGCAGCGATCTTTCGCCGGTTTCCGGATGAACACGCACGACCGGATGCTCGGTCTCGTAGATGGTCGAGGTGAAAATCTCCTCGAAATGCTTCTTCTCTGCATCCGTGGCGCGAGGGCGCACGGCGGCATAGTCATAGGCATTGCTGTGAATGGCCCATAAATTATCCGCCAGCAATTTGAGCGGCGCCGGCAGACTTTCGTATGCCGCATGGGTGTTGGACCAGATCGTGTCACCGCCGGCTGCCGGAATGACGACGCCGCGAAGGACAGAAAATTTGGGGTAGGCGTCGACGAAGGTAACGTCGGTGTGCCACTGGTCCGCTCTGCCGCCGCCGCGGCTGGAATCGAGGTTGAGGATGGAAGCGGTGCCGGCGACCGGTCCCTGGGTTGGATGCGGCACGAGGTCGCCCAGGCGGCGTGCGAAGGATTCCTGTTCGGAATCGTCAAGATGTCCCTGGTCGCGGAAGAAGATGACCTTGTGCTTCAGGAGAAGCTGATTGATGGCCGCCACCGTTGCATCCGAAAGTTCTCCGCCGAGGCGGATACCTTTGATTTCGGCTCCGACACGGCCGGTCAGCGGCACGACATCGGTGTCGGGAATGATCTGATTGACGAGAACCGGATTGCTCATGGAAATCTCCTGTTGATATGGGAAGAAGTCGGCAGGTCACATGCGCCCGAAGAAGCGTTCAAAGGGCGTTCGAAAATCTCATCGCTGAAATCGACAGGGTCATCGAACAAAATAATCTATAAAAGATATAGACAATAATTTCTAATTTTGCGTGTTTTCGTAAAAACAACCGACTTCGATCGTTCTTTCTTGCCGATGGTTTCCTCGCCGACGGGGAGACTGGCGGCGCCTGTCGTTTCTTCGTATCGTCCGCAGGCTGCGCCGGATGTCCCGGCAATTTCAGAGGCCGTAAATCGGCGCCCGGAGAGGAACTTTCGATGACAACAGTCAAACTCCTGTCGGACCAAGAGGCCGCAGCCATTCCGGCCGTGCAAGCCGTGTTCGACGACATCCGAGCGACACGCAAGACCGACTTCATCAACAACTTCTGGCGTGCCCTTGCAATCGATCCCGCAAACCTCAAACGCGTATGGGAAACGCTCAAATCGGTCATGACGGTCGAGGGCGCGATCGATCCGTTGACGCGCGAGATGATCTACATAGCGGTGTCAACCGCCAATGCTTGCCAGTACTGCGTTCAATCCCATACCGCTGCCGCCCGTGCGCGGGGAATGACCGATGCCCAACACGGCGAACTCCTGACGATCATCGGACTTGCCGGCCAGACAAACCATCTCGCTCTCGCCATGCAGGTTCCGCCCGATCCGGAATTTGAGGTGCGATAGAAACAAGGGACTTGGCGCTGGCATCACATGCGCAGCTGCCGCCATCTGCAATCTCCACCTCCAGATACGGGAGTGATATAATGCAACGTTAAATTGGCCGTTGGCTCTGGGAACCAGACACCCGCCTTCTGCTAAATACCCTCCAAGGATCCTTTCCTCGGCGCCTTGCGGGCCGCGAGGGATGCTGCAGGCATCTCAAAGAGATCGTTCTTCGTCCTGATGAAACGTCCGGATATGAACGCCGCCTTGCTCGATTTCGGGGGCGGCTTCAAGATCGGACCTTCACTTCTGCGAAGGCGCGTCTCATTATTGCAGACCCGGCAATAAAATAGAAACTATTCACGCAATTGTGGGTGTGAGGATCTGACGGCAATATCCATCCGTCAGACGAACACAGCGTCGCCTGAAGTTTTCAATGATGAAATCGCAAGACGCGAGATGGCTCAGAACCTTTCTTCCATGAACACGCAGGGGCGTACTACTCTCCGCAGGCGCCGCCGCAGCGGCCATGGCAATTTCACCCTCTCTCAGCTTCGCAGCCAATGCTGCTCCCGCCACCAACCCAATCGAAGGAACCAAGACAATGGCATATATAACCACCAACGACGGCGTTGAGATCTTTTACAAGGACTGGGGTCCGAAGGATGCGCAGCCGATCGTCTTCCATCACGGCTGGCCGCTGTCATCGGACGACTGGGACGCCCAGATGCTTTTCTTCCTTTCGAAGGGATACCGCGTCGTCGCCCATGACCGCCGCGGTCACGGTCGCTCCGCCCAGGTTGCCGACGGACACGATATGGACCATTACGCCGCCGATGCCTTCGCCGTCGCAGAAGCGCTCGACCTGAAGAATGCCGTGCATATCGGCCACTCGACGGGCGGCGGCGAGGTTGCCCGCTATGTCGCCAAGCACGGCCAGCCCGCCGGCCGCGTCGCCAAGGCGGTTCTCGTCTCGGCTGTGCCGCCGCTGATGCTGAAGACCGAGAACAACCCGGAAGGCCTGCCGATCGAAGTCTTCGATGGTTTCCGTTCGGCGCTCGCGACGAACCGCGCCCAGTTCTTCCGCGACGTTCCGGCCGGTCCGTTCTACGGCTTCAATCGTGATAGCGCGACAGTTCAGGAAGGTGTGATCCAGAACTGGTGGCGGCAGGGAATGATGGGCGGAGCCAAGGCCCACTACGACGGCATCAAGGCCTTCTCCGAAACGGACCAAACGGAAGACCTGAAGGCGATCACGGTTCCGACGCTCGTACTGCACGGCGAAGATGACCAGATCGTTCCGATCGCGGATTCGGCCCTGAAGTCGGCAAAGCTGTTGAAGAATGGTTCACTCAAGACCTATCCCGGCTTCTCGCACGGCATGCTGACCGTCAATGCCGATGTCTTGAACGCCGATCTTCTGGCCTTCGTGCAGTCCTAAACAAGACCCGGAGCCGCGATGTGAAAGCAATCGCGGCTCCGATCTTTTATTGAACACAGCACGAAATTCGGAACGGGACCATGATGCTGTTGACCCCAGAGCTTGTTGCCCTGACGTTGCGAGACGTCCTGGACGATGGCCCAGAACCGGGCTGGACACCACTCTCCGAGGCGGAACTTGACTGTCTCGTCGACAGGATTGAACGAGAGGCAGGTGGCGAACCGATTTGGGTCTTCGCTTACGGGTCCCTTATCTGGAACCCTGAGTTCGAGCCGGCAGCCCGAATGCCAGCATTCGCATATGGATGGCATCGATCGTTTTCGCTGAGGATCGAACGTTGGCGGGCAACCAGCGAACAACCAGGTCTGATGATGGTTCTCGAACGCGGCGGGCGTTGTGATGGTGTGGTACTCCGTTTATCCGAAGAGCGTCGCCGCCAGGATCTCGGTGCGCTCGTGGCGCGCGAAATCAAGTACCACGAAGTCGCCGCCATGGTCCGGTGGGTTCGCGTGCAGACGCCTGAAGGCATGAAGAACGCCCTGACCTTCTGGGCAAGTACCAGACGATCCGGCCTCACCAAGCCATTGCCGAGGCAGACCACCGCGGAGCTGATCGCAAACGCCTGCGGGCAGGGCGGATCGTGCGCGCAATATCTGCACAACACGATCGTTGATCTTGAGGCCGAGGGGATCCGAGACCGAAATCTCTGGCATCTGCAGGCGCTCGTGGCCGAGCAGATCAAGGCAAAGCAAGCAGCCTGATCGTCGTCCTAACTGAACGTCAATCCAGCATGACCATGTGCGCCGGGACTTGCTCTTCGAAGAACTTCGAGAAGGATGCGATCCGGGGCGGCAGGGCCTGATATGGCGGGTAGTAGAGCGTCAACCACAGGTCGGGCGGAGCCCATCCCTTGAAGACATGGACAAGACGACCGCTGCGGATGTGGTCGGCAATATTGAACCCCGGTAGCATGGCAACGCCCACACCGTCGGCGGCCATGTCCGCCAGAACCTCGCCACTGTTGGCGCTGAAGGCCCGACCTGCCGAAATCGTCATGCTGGATCCACCATCCGACAGCACCCAGTTCTCGCGCCGGCTCTCACCGCTATAGGCGAGGCAGTCGTCAGGTGTCAGTTCGTTCGGGTGCTGCATTTCGGCGAACCGACTCCCGGGCGCCGCGATGAGTATCCGAGGAACGGCACGGATCTTGCGCCAGATCGTGAACTTGTCCGATGGTTGGGATGAGATGCGGATCGCCAGGTCGTAGTCGTCATCGACAATGTTCACCAATCCATCGGACAGCGAGATCTCGAAGCTCATCTTTGGATATCGTTCCTTGAATCCTGAAAGGATCGGCGGCAGCACTGCCTTTCCGAACCATGTCGGCGCGCTGATCCGGAGCCGCCCTTCGTCAGCCTTGTGAGTGTTCATCACCTCGCGCCGTGCGTCTTCGAGCGTCTTCACCGCAGGCTGGATCTGCGCGGCAAAGATCGCGCCATCGGTCGTGAGGGAAACCTGCCTCGTAGTGCGCACAAAGAGCTGAACGCCGAGTTCTGCCTCGAGCGCGGCGATGGCACGCGTGACGGCTGCGGGTGTCATGTCCAGTTCGCGGGCTACCTGGGCGAAATTCCGCTTCTCGGCGGCGAGGAGGAAGGTTCGGAGAGCTTTGTAATCGTTCATATCATTGTTTCAAAAATTGCAATTCAATCACAAGGAATATTGCAATTCTCGGCGGCGATCAACCGGCCTACATTCATATCAACACACGAACATCAACGCCCATTGAAAGGCATCGACATGATCAAGGATATCAAGGGACTGCATCACGTGACCTCGATGGCATCGGATGCGCGGCAGAACAACCGCTTCTTCACCGACACGTTGGGCCTGCGCCGCGTCAAGCAGACAGTCAACTTTGACGACCCAAGCGTCTATCATCTGTATTACGGCGACGAGAACGGCTCAGCCGGGACGGTCATGACCTACTTCCCGTTCCAGAACATGATGCTGGGGCGTCCAGGCGTGGGCGAGGTCGGTGAAACGCAGTTCTCCGTGCCGAAGGGTTCGCTGAAGTTCTGGCAGGATCGCTTCACCGCTCAAGGTGTCGACGGGCTGGAAACGGACACCGTCTTTGGTGCCAACCGTCTTCGTTTCATGGGACCGGATGGCGACAGCCTTGCGCTTATCGAGTCCGCCGACGATACCCGCGCCCCATGGCTGGGCGACGGTATCCCTAGCGATGCTGCCATCCGCGGTTTCGCCGGCGCTCGCTTCAGCCTGCACGATATCGCAGCGACTGAAGAACTGCTCGGCTTCATGGGCTACCAACGCGCCGAAAAGGAGGGCGATGTGACTCGCTTCATCATTCCAAACGGAAACGGAGCGGACACGATCGATCTTGCAGCACTGCCGAAGACGCCTTTTGCCCGTCAGGGTGCGGGTTCGGTCCACCATATCGCGTTTGCGGTCGACAACCGCGAGAAGCAGCTTGAGGTGCGCAAGGCGCTGATGGATACCGGATATCAGGTCACGCCCGTCATCGACCGCGACTATTTCTGGGCGATCTACTTCCGCACGCCGGGTGGCGTTCTGTTCGAGGTTGCCACGAACGAGCCGGGCTTCAACCGAGACGAGGACACCGCGCATCTCGGCGAAGCACTCAAGCTCCCGAGCCGATACGAGGAATTCCGGGATGAGATCCAGGCCAACCTCGTGCCGCTGGCGGCCTGATGCCCAGCATTGATCGTCATGTGACGAAGAACTTGAAGCGTCGCGGATCCCTGAATCGCGGCGCTTCAGTGCGTCCTGCGCGAACGCCCGCAGCGATGAGCTATGTGGGCGTTGAGGGCGAGGGCGATATGCGCGACGAGAGAGCGGTCCGCGCCATCCTGACCGATCAGGGGCAGGAGGGCAGCGCCGATATCCCGCACCGTAGGATCATCCATGCCGCGACAGACAGCCAGATCATTCAGCCCTCACCTGTCTGATCCGCGAGTTCGGTCAGATGCTTCCGCGGGAGATGTATGACGAATGCTTCGAACTTTCCGCGGACGGCGATTGCCGCGCCCTGCGCAGACTTATGAGACAGACGGATCCTTTGGGATAAGATCTTCGGAGGAGAGGGCGGTCTGTTCTGCCATATGTCGGAATGCTCGACTCGATCAGATGGAGCACGATGAGAAACGCGTCGTCGGCCGGATATGACCACGGCAGGATCCCGCTCGGTGTAACCTCTGGCGACATAGGCCATTGTCATCTCGGCTTCCCGAAGAGGCCTCGTCACGAGAGTGCGTGCACTGCCCGCCTGGACCCATTCGCCCATATTGTTGGCGACCGCCGATGCTCCCTCACAATGAACTCTTATGAAGAGGGCGTGGAGGTCGAACAGACTTCCCGAGCCGCTGGTTTGCAAATTTCCGCTCAATCCACCGTTGTGGCGCGTCGGGTCATATTAGGATAGTTTCTCGCGCGAAGTTCGCCGCAGGTCTTGTCGAATAGTCAGATCCATGGAACGAAAGACAGGCAAATCTGGCCGCGCGCGCTGGAGCGGCCCAGGCGTTTCGGCGCCAGATTCCAGGCGTGGTTCCGACTCCCCTGATCGGGCGAGCGGCGGGCGCTTCCCCACTACGGAACGGCGGAAGCTGAGGCTTGATGTCCATTGTTGCGAAATGTGTAATTCATTCGCAAGTAATATTGCAATTCCGTGTCGAGAGCCGACGCAATAGATTTCTATTCAGCAGCCAAGACAACGAGTGAGCGGCTCTCAAAGGGAACCCGCAACACTCCAAGGATTGCAGAACGAGCGTCGTGCCGCGGCATCCGATGCTGCTGCCCATTCTGACACCGCACAGGCGGTCCAAACAACCGAAGAGGAATTGACTATGTCCAAGCTCGAAGTCCTGACCCCGGCAAACAGCCAGCTCATCTTCATCGACCAGCAGCCGCAGATGGCGTTCGGTGTGCAGTCGATTGATCGCCAGACACTGAAGAACAATGTCGTCGGCCTTGCCAAGGCCGCCAAGATCTTCAACGTCCCCACCACGATCACCACGGTCGAAACCGAATCCTTCTCGGGCAATACTTTTCCGGAACTGCTCGCCGTCTACCCGGAGAACGATATTCTCGAGCGGACCTCTATGAACTCCTGGGACGACCAGAACGTCCGTGACGCGCTGGCGAAGAATGCCGCCAACGCACGCAAGAAGATCGTCGTCTCGGGGCTCTGGACGGAAGTCTGCAACACGACCTTCGCACTCTCCGCCCTCCACGACGTTCCGGAATACGAGATCTACATGGTCGCCGACGCTTCGGGCGGCACTTCGTCCGACGCACACAAATACGCGATGGATCGCATGGTGCAGGCAGGCGTGATCCCGGTCACCTGGCAGCAGGTTCTGCTCGAGTGGCAGCGCGACTGGGCCCGCAAGGAGACCTACGACGCGGTCACCACGCTTGTGAAGGAACACTCCGGCGCCTATGGCATGGGCATCGACTATGCCTACACCCACGTCCACAAGGCCGCCGAACGCGTCGCCCACGGCAAGCGCATCGGCCCGAACCCCGCCAAGTAAGGCCTGCTCGGCCCGCTCCGATAACCCCGTCGGGGCGGTCTTTCCGTCATTCTGGAGGACATCCCATGAAAATCTATCTCCTGTCGCTCGGTGCAGGCCTGCTTGTCGGCATCGTCTACAGCCTGCTCAACGTCCGCTCACCCGCACCGCCGGTCATCGCTCTAGTCGGCCTTCTCGGAATTCTTGTCGGCGAACAGATCATACCGCTCGCAAAGACCTTGTGGAGCAAGGAGCCGGTAGCCGTCTCGTGGCTTCATCAGATCAAGCCGCACATGTTCGGTCACCTACCCAAGGGCGGCGATCGTATCGACGTTGCTCATCGCGCAGACGGCCAAGTAGAGGAGCGGAGCTGATGACGACGCGGCGAACCTTCCTTGGAGGAGCATCAAGCCTGGCGTTTTCGAACCTCTTCTCACCGGCGAAAGCCGCCGATCCCAACCAGACCCGAGTAGACACCATGCATCCCGACCTGATCCTTCACAACGGCCGCATCACCACACTTGACCGGACCAATCCGAACGCGACGGCGATCGCCATCAAGGACGGGCTGTTCTTGGAGGTCGGATCCGACAGCGAGATCATGGTGTTGGCTGGCCCCGACACCAGGATCGTCGACCTCAAGGGCAAGCGCGTCCTGCCGGGCCTGATTGACAACCATACCCACGTTATTCGCGGTGGCCTGAACTACAACATGGAACTGCGCTGGGACGGCGTGCGCTCGCTCGCAGATGCCATGGACATGCTGAAGCGCCAGGTGGCGATCACGCCCGCGCCGCAATGGGTGCGCGTTGTCGGCGGGTTCACCGAACATCAGTTCGCCGAAAAGCGTCTGCCGACGATCGAGGAGATCAATGCGATCGCTCCCGATACCCCGGTCTTCCTGTTGCATCTATACGATCGGGCACTCCTGAATGGCGCGGCCCTGCGCGCCGTCGGCTACACCCGCGATACGCCGAACCCGCCGGGTGGTGAAATCACCCGTGATGCCAATGGCAATCCGACTGGCATGCTGCTGGCCAAGCCGAATGCAGGCATTCTCTACTCGACGCTCGCCAAGGGGCCGAAGCTTCCTCTGGACTATCAGGTAAACTCGACCCGCCACTTTATGCGCGAACTGAACCGCCTTGGCGTGACCGGAGTGATCGACGCGGGCGGCGGCTTCCAGAACTATCCGGACGATTACGAGGTCATCCAGAAGCTGTCGGACGAGAACCAGATGACGGTTCGTCTGGCCTACAATCTCTTCACGCAGAAACCGAAGGAAGAAAAGCAGGATTTTCTGAACTGGACGCAGTCGGTCAAATACAAGCAGGGCAACGACTATTTCCGTCACAACGGTGCCGGCGAAATGCTTGTCTTCTCCGCCGCCGATTTCGAGGATTTTCGACAGCCACGTCCTGAAATGGCTCCGGAGATGGAAGGCGAGCTGGAAGCGGTGGTCCGGGTTCTTGCCGAAAACCGTTGGCCGTGGCGCATGCACGCCACCTATGACGAGACCATCTCCCGCTCGCTCGACGTGTTCGAGAAGGTCAACAGGGACATCCCGCTCAAAGGCCTCAACTGGTTCTTCGATCACGCGGAGACCATATCGGAACGGTCGATCGACCGCATTGCGGCACTTGGCGGCGGCATCGCCACTCAGCATCGCATGGCCTATCAGGGCGAATATTTCGTCGAGCGCTACGGCCATGGCGTGGCGGAAGCCACGCCGCCGATCAAGCGCATGCTCGACAAGGGCGTGAATGTCTCGGCAGGTACGGATGCCACCCGTGTCGCCTCCTACAATCCGTGGGTCTCGCTCTCGTGGATGGTGACCGGCAAGACAGTTGGCGGAATGCAACTCTACCCGCGTGCCAACTGCCTTGATCGCGAGACGGCGCTTCGCATGTGGACCGAAATGGTCACCTGGTTCTCGAACGAAGAGGGCAAGAAGGGCCGTATCGAAAAGGGCCAGTTCGCTGATCTGGTCGTGCCGGACAAGGACTTCTTCTCCTGCGCCGAGGACGAAATCTCGTTCCTCGTTTCGGAGCTGACCATGGTCGGTGGCAAGATCGTCTACGGCGCGGGCGACTTCAAGACGCTCGACGAGAACGACATCCCGCCCGCGATGCCCGACTGGTCTCCTGTCCGCAAATTCGGCGGCTATGCCGCCTGGGGCGAGCCGGAAGGTGCCGGTGCCCGTTCGTTACGCCGCACGGCAATCTCCACATGCGGATGTGCCAGCGATTGCGGCGTGCATGGGCATGATCATGCCGGTGCTTGGACGTCCAAACTTCCGATCGCCGACCTCAAGGGATTCTTCGGCGCTCTCGGCTGCTCCTGCTGGGCAGTCTGATCTCGGCTTCACGCTTGGGCGGCCACGCCGCCGCCCGAGCAATCCATTTCATAATTTCAAAAACCGCAATTGAATCGAAACGATTGCTGCAATTGTTGGCAGGGCGGTAACCAGCCAATATCGCTCCATCAAACGCAGCCGCTCGTTCAGACCGGCGAACCTGCAGGGAGCAGATATGACCAACCAATCACATATGTCGAATCCAGTTCGGAGCAGTCTGGCCCGCGTCGTCGGCTCTCCTGTCACGCGAACGGTGTCGCTGCTGGCGCTCTGCGCCGCCTATATCCAGGGACCGCTCACCAAGATCTTCGATTTCAACGGCGCATTGGCCGAGATGGATCATTTCGGCCTCCATCCAGCGGCCTTCTTCGCAGTCGCCGTCATCGTCTTCGAACTCACGGCTTCCGCCATGGTGGTCTCGGGCTTCCTGCGCTGGACAGGCGCCCTGGCGCTGGCTGGCTTCACGCTTCTCGCGACCTTCATCGCGCTCCGCTTCTGGGAAATGGCCCCGGGCATGGACCGTATGATGGCGGCCAACGCCTTCTTCGAGCACCTGGGCCTCGCAGGCGCATTCGTCTTCGTTGCAGCATTTGACCTCACCAAGGGAGCAGGCAAATGAGTGCCGCAAAATCATCCGGGGGAACCTTCGGGCCCCTCGCACAGCCAGTCTTCGCTGTTCTGTGGATCGCCACCGTCGTTGGCAACACCGGAAGTTTCATGCGCGACGTCGCCAGCTCCTGGCTGATGACGGATCTGTCCGCATCGCCCGCCGCAGTCGCCATGGTTCAGGCGGCCGGAACCCTGCCGATCTTCCTGCTTGCCATCCCGGCAGGCGTTCTCACCGACATCCTCGATCGCCGCAAGTTCCTGATCGCTGTCCAGCTCCTGCTGGCATCCGTCAGTATATCCCTGGTGGTTCTGTCCCAGACAGGCATGCTTTCGGTCAGCGCGCTGATCGGCCTGACCTTCCTCGGCGGCATTGGCGCCGCGTTGGTGGGGCCGACCTGGCAGGCGATCGTTCCGGAACTGGTGAAGCGTGAGGACGTGAAGAGCGCAGTGGCGCTCAACTCGCTCGGCATCAATATCGCCCGCTCCATCGGGCCTGCTGCGGGCGGCCTGCTTCTCGCAGCCTTTGGAGCCGGGATCACCTATGGCGCGGATGTCGCAAGCTACATCGTGGTGATCGCAGCTCTGGTCTGGTGGCCACGGGCGAAGGATGCAAACGACGCGCTTCAGGAGAACTTCTTCGGTGCCTTCCGCGCCGGACTTCGCTACACCCGCTCCAGCAGACCGATGCATGTCGTCCTCCTGCGGGCCGCCATCTTCTTCGCCTTCGCCAGCGCCGTCTGGGCGCTCCTCCCGCTCGTCGCCCGGCAACTGCTCGGTGGGGATGCCAGCTTCTACGGCATCCTGCTTGGTGCGGTCGGAGCTGGTGCGATCGGTGGAGCCTTGGTCATGCCGAGGCTGCGCGAACGCCTGAGCTCGGACGGTCTGCTTCTTGGCGCAGCACTGATCACCGCAGTCGTCTTGGGTGTCCTGTCGCTTGCCCCGCCGAAGATCGTCGCCATCATCGTTCTTATGTTCCTCGGGGGCGCATGGATCACCGCCCTGACCACGCTCAACGGCGCAGCGCAGGCTGTTCTACCCAACTGGGTGCGCGGTCGTGGTCTTGCCGTCTACCTGACCGTATTCAATGGTGCGATGACTGCCGGAAGCCTCGGCTGGGGTGCTGTCGGCGAAGCTGTTGGCATCCAGTCTACCTTGCTCATTGGAGCGGCTGGTCTTCTCGTTGCCGGTTTCATCATGCATCGCGTGAAGCTTCCTGCAGGCGATGCCGACATGGTGCCGTCCAACCACTGGCCCGAACCGCTTGTCGCCGAGCCGATCGCCCATGACCGTGGTCCGGTTCTGATCCTGATCGAGTACAAGGTCGAGAAGCAGCACCGCAGTGCGTTCCTGCACGCAATCGATTATCTGTCCAAGGAGCGTCGCCGCGATGGAGCATATGGCTGGGGCGTTACCGAAGACTCGGCTGACCCGGAGAAGATCGTCGAGTGGTTCATGGTGGAATCCTGGGCCGAACACCTTCGCCAGCACCGGCGGGTTTCCAATGCAGACGCCGACCTTCAGGGCAAAGTTCTGACCTACCACGTCGGCCCGGAGAAGCCCGTCGTCCGTCACTTCTTGACCATCAATCGGCCTGATGCCGCATAACGAAAACGCAAAGGGCAGGGCGGCTTCGGCCGCCCTTTCCATTATGTCGCCTGGCGCAATGAATTCGAAACAATTGATGCAATTGCGAGAGCCGACGATCAGCGGCAAAACTCAGGTGCCGTGCGAGACACGAAATTGCGGCAACAGCATCAGTCGAGGTCACGATCATGAAACTTCCTTCCCTTCCCACACTCCTGAGCTTTAATGGCGGCTATGTCGACACACTCGGCTTCCTGTCGCTTTCCGGGCTGTTCACCGCCCATGTCACTGGAAACTTCGTGACGCTAGGTGCCACGTTGGCGCACGGTCTGGACGGAGCATTGTCAAAACTCCTGGCACTACCGATGTTTTGTCTGGTCGTTTTTGTATCACGTCTGGTCTGCCTGAAACTTCAAAGTCGGGATCGCTCACCCATCCGGCCAATGCTTGTCGTCAAGCTGCTGCTGTTTGTGGGAGTTGCTGCCTACGCACTCTTTCATGGCCCGTTTCGGGCTGAAGAAGGGGCCGTCACACTGGCGGTCGGCATGGCCCTGGTTTCGGCGATGGCTATTCAGAATGGGCTTCACAAGGCGCATCTGTCGAAAGCGCCGCCTTCCACGCTGATGACCGGCACGACGACGCAGATCATGCTCGATCTCGCGGACATTCTGGCCGATCCGAAAGCCGACGAAGTCGTGACAGCGAAAGCACGGGTTAAAAAGATGGCAGCTGCCGTCGCGACCTTCGCCCTCGGCTGCGGTGTCGGCGCTGTCGGTTACATGTACGCTCCCGCAGCGGCGTTCAGCCTGCCTGCGGTAATTGCCACGGTCGCGCTCTTTGCAAGCAGCGCAGGTGCCGAGTCCTGAAACCCGACAGCCCTTTCGATATTGATCCGTCGAATCGAAAAGGACACCACTATGGACATCGGCAGTGAAGCAGGCGGCGTCGCCAGCCTGATCGCCCCCATTCTGAAATATCTCGGTCGCGGAATATTGCTGGGGCTCGAAATCCTAGCGTTACCGCATAACCCCGAACGCCGTCGCTGATCCGGCTGTTCGACGGCCGGCCGATCGCCTTGTGCCGCACCGACGCCGCGCCGCCAGTGCCGATACGGTTCAGCAGTCGGCAAACCTGGCGCTCGCTCAACTCAAGCACACATGCGCCGCGCTGCGAAGATTCTCGCTATGGCGACGATTGCATGGCCGCGATCGCTTCAGCGAAAGCAGACCGGCTGCACCGGCATGGTCATAAGCCTGCAGCATGAGGCCGAGCAGTAAGTTGACATTGACCAGCATATCAAGAGGCGAGACTGTCGCATCTCTAACTGGCCCAACTGTCGCATTACTAAATAGAATGTACCCTCCTACATCACAATGTGGCGTAATCTGTCTTATGGAACTTAGGGGATCGCGGTTGCCGCCGGATTGGCAGCCTTCGGAATATACAACCTTGTCGCGGCGCGGTACCGCGTCATTTCCGGTCCGTCATTGGCAGACGCCAAAGCGTTCACTCCCGCTGGGGAGCTCCTGAATACCACTTTGTCAGAGGTCGGCTTGCTTCGGCCGAAGCTGCGGTTTGTGGCCACCTTTATTCGCGGCTTGCCAGGTGACGCTTTTTCTCGTCTTTTCGTTGTGGTTTATGCATGGATTAGTTGCATTTTAATGATGCCTATATGATTTCGTTAGGTCCGCTTTGGCACCCTCCCCCCACCTTCGGGAGATGCCATGTTCACTGTGCTTTCATGTATCGCCGACCAGCATGACTGGACGTTGCTTTTCGTTGCCCTGGCGATCTGCTGCTTCGGCAGCCTGACGGCAGTCTTCATGCTGACGCGTGCGCAGGAATGCGTGCGGCACCACCACCACTACTGGCTCATCGCCGCTGCCGTCGTTCTCGGCGCCAGCACCTGGGCAACCCATTTTATCGCGATGCTGGCCTATGCCGGTCCGGTGCCCATCGGCTACGACGGCCCTCTGATCGTTCTGTCGATTATCGCCGCCGTCGTTCTGTTTGCGGTAGCGGTTGAAATCGCTTTCATGAATGCTAGCCGGCTTGTCCAGGCGTCTGGTGGCGTCTTGGTCGGCATTGCCATTGCGGCGATGCACTTCGTGGGGCTGCTCGCGATCACGCCTTTCAGCATGGTCTCACTCGCCGTAGATAAATCGATCGTTGCGTGTATGTTGGCAATCGTGTTCGGCATGGTTGCGGTTGCCGTCCTACGGCGGAGCGCAGGCAGCCGTTCCTACATTTTCGCCAGCGCGGCGTGTATCGTCCTGGCGATCTGCAGCCTGCATACCGTGTCGATGAGCGGTGTCCAGATCACCCCTTCCGCCGAGCCCGTCCATGCCGATTTGTCATCGGTCGATCGGATCGCCATCGCCATCGCTGTATCGATCATCTCGACATTGATCCTGCTCGGAGCCGCCGCAGCCCTGTTTCTTGACCGTCATTTGACCGATCTGCGCGGGCTGGCGAACGCCTCGTTCGAGGGGCTCGTCATTGCCCAGGAGAATGTCGTCATCGATCTCAACGAGAAATTCGCGGCGATGGCCGGTAAGGCAGCTGCGCTTCTGAAAGGGCAACCGGTCGAGGCGGTGCTTGCGATCGAAAGACGCCTTGGCATCGACACCTGCCAAGGCGCCGTGTTCCGAGAGGGCCAGGACAGGATTCCGGTCGAGATCCTTGCTCGAACGATCGAATATCGTGGGCGCGAGTGCCAGGTCATAGCCGTACGCGATCTGACCGAGCGCCATGAGGCGAGCCGCAGGATCGAGCATATGGCGCGCCATGACCCATTGACCGGCCTCGCGAACCGTCGCGAGTTTGACCGGCGTTTCGAGATGGCGATTGCCGGCGCTGCAGAAACACCAAGCGGGCTGGCGCTTCTTGCCCTCGATCTGGACCGTTTCAAACTCGTCAACGACACGTTCGGCCATGCCGAGGGGGACGCAGTTCTTCAGCGGGTTGCGCAGGTCTTGGTCCGCACCTTGCCACCGCATGTCACGATCGCTCGCATGGGCGGAGACGAATTCTGCATCATCCTCGCAAATACGTCCCGCCAACAGACGGAAGCGTTGTCGGCCGATCTGCTGAAGGCTTTCGCCGGCGAGTTCGCAGATCTCGCAACCTCTTCGGGATTCGGCGCCAGCATCGGCATTGCCTTGTACCCGGAGCACGGCGTTACCGATCGGCGCCTCAGAAACAATGCCGACATGGCGCTTTACCGGGCCAAGAGCGGCGGCCGCGGCAGAGCCTGCACGTTCGAGCAGGCGATGGACATTGAATTGCATGCCAAGCGGCAGCTCGAGCATGATCTGCGGCACGCACTCGGCAAAGGTGATCTGTTCCTCGTCTACCAGAGGATCGTTGATACATCCTCGCAAGAGCCGTGCGGTTACGAGGCATTGTTGCGATGGCGTCATGCAAGCAGAGGCATCCTTGCACCGGCAGACTTCATCACTGTCGCCGAAGAAACCGGCTGCATCATCCCCATCGGGATCTGGGTCCTGGAAGAAGCTTGCAGCGAAGCAGCCTCGTGGAAAACCCCGCTGACGATCGCGGTCAACATCTCGCCGGTTCAGTTTCTGATGCCGAACCTGGTGGAGCAGTTCTCGCAAATTCTTGCGAAAACCGGACTGCAGCCTGACCGCCTGGAGCTTGAGATCACCGAGTCGGCGCTGTTTCACGATCGGGCTGCCGTCCTTTCCACGCTCGGTCAGCTGCGCTCGATGGGGATCCGGATCGTCCTGGACGACTTCGGGACCGGTTATTCCTCGCTCAGCAACCTCCGCGATTTTCCGTTCGACAAGCTGAAAATCGATAGACGCTTCCTTGCCGGCATCGGCGTCGATCCCACCATCAGGGCGCTGTTTGAGAATGTCATCGAGATGGCGTCGACGCTCAACCTGCCGGTAATTGCCGAAGGGGTCGAGACGCAAGAACAGCTTGCGATCCTTCATGCAAGCCATCCGGCGCAGATGCAGGGCTTCCTGTTCGGCAAGCCCGAGGCAGCACCGAGCAGCCGCGCGCCGTTGAAAGCCATCGCCTGATCCGCCTGGGCAGAATTATGGGCTTTCCAGCAAGCTCCGGACTACTTTCCGTCTAGCCACTCCTGCAGCTCTGCCTCGGCCCGCTCCAGAGCGCTGTAGTTCAGCAGCTTGCGCAGGAAAGCCACCGTAATGGCGCGGGCGCGGAGATTGAAGCGGCCGTCCTCGTGGTCGTCGCCGGCGCTCTGGTAGACGTCGAGCTTGTCGTAGAGCTGCTGCAGGCGGTTCTGCACGCTACGCAGCGACAGGCTGCGGCGTTTGGCAATGGCCCGGTCGGTGAGACCGAGCGCGATATCGACGAGGATCTCGTATTCGGAATCGGTAAAGCCGTTCGCCTGGCCGAGGCTCTTTTGCTGCAGGCCGCGCACCTCGCGGTCGATGACGCACTGGCTCTCGATGAAGATCGAGCGCAGCGCCAGCTTCAGCCGCTCGTCGGAGGCGGATTTCAGCACATAGCCGTAGGCTGCGCCATCCGGCACGATGCGCGAGACGCCGCGCACATAGGCCTCGTCCGAATAATTCGACCAGAACAGGATGCGGGTCTCCGGCCGCTCCTTCCAGATGGTGCGTGCCGCCTCGATGCCGTTGCGGCTGACCATCTGCAGGTCCATGACGATATGCGCCGACTTGTGGTCGCGGGCGAGCTTCTCGCCGACGGTGCCGTTTTCCGCCTCGATCACCGTATCGCATTCCGGCAGGGCGGCGTTGACCGCCTCATGCAGATAGGAACGGTGCAGCGGGTCGTCCTCGACGATCAGAACCTTCATCGTGTCTCTCCTCGGTCCGGCCCGCTCGCCGGGTCGTGCGGCGTAAGCGGCAGCACGACGCGCACCGCAGTCCCGTGATTGTTGTGGCCGGGCCCGGTCGTGAAACGCGCCGAGATCAGCCGCGCACGGGTCTTCATATTGTCGATGCCGCCGCCGATCCGTCCCCGCGCCTTGGCGAGCCCGGTCCCGTCGTCGAAGATTTCGATCGACAGCCGCTCCTCGTCGGCCTCAAGCCGCACGGTGACGGCCAGCGGGGCGGCATGGCGCACCGCATTGTTGATTGCCTCCTGGGCGATCCGGAACAGCGCGACGCTGACGGTCGGTTCCAGTCGCTCCAATGCACCGTGCGTCTCGTCGACAAGGCCCCATTCGATGGCCGATCCCGTGTCGCGGGTCGATCGGTCGAGATGGTGCTCGATCGCCTGCGCGAGACCGAAGAGCTGAAGCACGGAGGGTTTGGCCTGTTCGATGATCTGCCGCAGATCCTGCATGCAATGCTGCAGGGAACGGGAAACGGGCTCCAGCGCCTCGGGGGCCACCTCGCCGTTGCGCGACAGCCGGTCGATCCGGCGGGCGAGCCGCGTCAGGTCGGCAAGCGTCTGGTCGTGCAAGTCCATGCCGATCCGCTGGCGTTCCTGCTCCAGTGCCTCGGTCAGCTTCAGCGCGCCCTGCCGCAATCCCTCCTCGCGGGCGCGGGCCTCTGCCTCGACGATGGCCGAGCGTTGCGCCTGCTCGGCAGCCTGCAGCGCGAAGAAATAGGGTGTCAGCAGGTCGGCAATGATGCGGGCGCGTTCGATATCCTCCATCGTGTAGACGCCCGCCGTTCGCGACGAACAGGAGAGCGCCGCGATGATCGTGCCCTGAACCTTCATCGGCACATGCAAGCGGCTCCTCAGCGACTCTTCGACGATCGGCCGCTTGAAGGCGCCCTCGAAGTGGAAACGCGGGTCCGTCATGGCGTCGTCCGCCAGCAGAAAGTCCACCTCGCCCCAGAGCAGCGAACGGATCGGGCTGTTGACAACCGGCGCGCCGGCAAGGTTGCCCCAGGCGGTTTCGATGCCCGTCTCGTAGGCCGTATGGTAGTTGCCTCCCTCAAGAAGCACACAGACATCGAGATGGTCGTGCGGGATGATATGAGCGACCTCCGCCGCAACCGAACGGATAGCCGAGCGGAAGTCGAGCTGGCCCGCGAGCAGCCGGGAAATACCGAGATAGTGGTCGAACATGGCTGCGGGTGCGAGTTGCAGCATGGTAGTTCCTCCCCGAGACGGCAGCAGGCTCCTCAACCCGCGGCGATCCCCTTGCAGTAAGCGCCCACGGAAGCGCCGCCGTCTTGCGTAAACCCGCAGCTAATTGCGCAAAACCCGCAAACGACTTGCTGCCTTGCCCCTGTACAGGCCGGTCGATCTCCCGCATCCTGCCCTTACTGAGAGGAGGAAGCTCAGTGCAAGAACAATTTTCACTCGAGCCCGATTGGGTCGGCAGGAGTGAAGCGATCCGCCGACCAGCGCGATCATCAGGGAGGAAGACATGACAATCCGCAAGATGCTACTGGCATCGGCCGCTATTGCTTGCGCCGCGATGCCCGTTTCCGCCTTTGCCGACACAGCGGCCAAGAAAATCGCCCTTTCCAACAACTATGCCGGCAATTCGTGGCGCCAAGCCATGCTGACGAGCTGGGGAAAGGTGACGGGTGAAGCCGTGAAGGCCGGCGCCGTTGCCGCAGCCGACCCTTTCACCACCGCCGAGAACCAGGCGACGGAACAGGCCGCGCAGATCCAGAACATGATCCTGCAGGGCTATGACGCCATCGTGCTGAACGCAGCCTCGCCGACGGCGCTGAACGGCGCGGTCAAGGAGGCCTGCGACGCCGGCATCACCGTCGTTTCCTTTGATGGCATCGTGACCGAGCCCTGCGCCTGGCGCATCGCCGTCAACTTCAAGGAAATGGGCCGCAGCGAAGTCGAGTACCTGTCGAAGAAACTGCCTGATGGCGGCAACCTGCTCGAAATCCGCGGCCTTGCCGGTGTCTTCGTCGACGACGAGATCTCGGCAGGCATCCACGACGGCGTCAAGCAGTTCCCGCAGTTCAAGATTGTCGGCTCCGTTCATGGAGACTGGGCGCAGGACGTGGCGCAGAAGGCTGTTGCCGGCATCCTGCCGAGCTTGCCCGACATCGCCGGCGTGGTAACGCAGGGCGGCGACGGTTATGGCGCCGCACAGGCGATTGCGGCGACCGACCGGAAGATGCCGATCATTATCATGGGCAACCGTGAAGACGAACTGAAGTGGTGGAAGGAGCAGAAAGAGGCGAAGAGCTACGAGACCATGTCCGTGTCCATCGCGCCGGGTGTCTCCACGCTCGCCTTCTGGGTCGCCCAGCAGATCCTCGACGGCAAGCAAGTCAAGAAGGACCTGGTCGTGCCCTTCCTGCGCATCGACCAGGACAATCTCGAAACCAACCTTGCCAATACCCAGGCCGGCGGCGTTGCCAACGTGGAATACACGCAGGCAGACGCGATCAAGGTCATCGAGTCGGCAAAGTAAATCTCCCGGCGACCGCCGCGCGCCCGCAAATGGCCGCGCGGCATTCTTTGCAAGCAGGCATGGCGGGCAGCATGGATGAGGTTTTGAAGGCGGTGATCGCCGTCGATGGCGCCAAGGTGAGCTTCGGCGCGGTCAGGGCGCTCGACGGCGTCACACTCCGCGTCATGCCGGGCGAATGCGTCGGGCTCGTCGGACATAACGGAGCCGGCAAATCGACGATCGTCAGCGTGATCAACGGCGGCCTCACACCGCACGAAGGAAGTGTGGCAAGCGACGGCGAGCGGCTGGAGCGCTACGGCATCAACGTGGCGCGAGCTCGCGGCGTGCGCTGCGTCTTCCAGGAGCTTTCGCTCTGTCCCAACCTCTCCATCGTCGAGAACACGCGCATCATGCATCGTCATCTCGGCGGTTTCGGCTGGCGCAGGCGCGCCGAAAAAATCATCGAGAAGAGCCTCGATGCCGTCTTTCCCGGCCATGGTATCGACAGCAGCCGGGCCGTGGGCGATCTTTCGATCGCCGAGCGGCAGATGGTCGAGATATCAATGGCCTTTTCCGACGCCGGTGTTGCGCCGCGGCTGGTGATCCTCGACGAACCGACCTCGTCACTCGATGCAAGCCTTGCCCGCCAGATGCTCGATCATGTCCGCCGCTTCATCGCCGCCGGCGGATCGGTCATCTTCATCTCGCATATTCTGCACGAGATCCTCGAAACCGCCGACCGCATCGTCGTCATGAAGGACGGCCGCGTCGTCGCCGAGCGTCCGGCGCAGGGCTTCGACCATCACGGCCTCGTGGAAGCGATGGGCACTGTCGCCAAGGAGGAAACCAAGCAGCGCCCGGGGCGCGAACAATCCACCGCTCCGCTCATTCTGTCCCATCAGACGAAAGGCCTGCCCTTCGCTGCCCGCAAGGGAGAAATCATCGGACTGGCGGGACTGGCCGGCCACGGGCAGACCGAACTGCTGCTTGCCCTGCATGCCGCCCAGTCCGGCAACTGGCTGCCTGAGCGCGATCCGCTCGTCACCTTCGTCGCCGGCGACCGCCGCCTTAACGGCGTCTTCGAACTCTGGAGCATCCTGCGCAACTTCTCCATCGCCTCGCTCGGTGACCTCACCCGGCGCGGCCTGATCCTTTCCGGCGAAGAGGAGATGAAGGGCGCCGACTGGAGGCGGCGGATCGAAATCCGCACGCCCGATATGGCCAATCGCATCCTGTCGCTTTCCGGCGGCAACCAGCAGAAGGTGCTCTTCGCCCGCGCACTTTCAACGCGCGCGCCGATCGTGCTGATGGACGATCCGATGCGCGGCGTCGACGTCGGGACCAAGCAGGAGGTCTACGCCATCATCCGCGACGAAGCGGCGCGTGGCCGCACCTTCATCTGGTACTCGACCGAAATGGACGAAGTGAGCCTCTGTGACCGCGTCTACGTCTTCCGCGAAGGCCGCATCACCGCCGAACTTGCCGGCGACGCGGTCAACGAGAAGAATATCATCGCCGCCTCCTTCGAAGGGCTCGCCGCATGACGTTCCGGCTGTCGTCCGACGCCATGCGTCTTGCCATCCCCGCTCTGTCGCTGACGCTGCTGCTCGCCGCCGTCTTCTGGCTGCAGCCGCGCGCCATGAGCTATGTCGGGCTCAACCTGCTGTTCAATCTGGCTGTGCCCATCGCGCTGGCGACGATCGCCCAGATGCTGGTGATGGCGGTCAACGATCTCGATCTCTCGATGGGCACCTTCGTCAGCTTCGTCGCCTGCGTAACCGCAACCTTTCTGCGGGATGCTCCCCTGACCGGCATCCTGATCCTTGCCGGCGCGATCGCCATCTATGCGGGCCTCGGTGTCGTCATCCATTTGCGCAACCTGCCGTCCATTGTCGTCACCCTCGGTATGAGCTTCGTCTGGGGCGGCCTTGCCGTGCTGTTGCTGCCGGCACCCGGCGGTCAGGCGCCGGACTGGGTGCGCTGGCTGATGACCGTCAAACCGCCACTGGTGCCGATGGCGATCGTCGCCAGTATTATCATCGCCGCTGTCGCTCATTTTCTCGTTATGCGCTCCTCGCATGGCGTGCTGGTCCGCGGCATCGGCGGCAACCAGCGCTCGGTCGAGCGCGCCGGCTGGTCGATTGTCGCAGCGCGCGCCAGCGCCTACGGTCTTGCCGGCTTGTTTGCGGTGCTTGCCGGCATCGCCCTCGTCGGCCTGACGACCTCGGCCGATGCCAATATCGCGCTGCGTTACACGCTGCTGTCGATCGCCGGCGTCATCCTCGGCGGCGGCGAGTTCATCGGCGGCCGCGTCTCCCCTGTCGGCGCCGTCATCGGCGCGTTGACCCTGACGCTTGCCGGCTCGTTCCTATCCTTCCTGCGCATCTCGCCGGACTGGCAGATCGGGGCTCAGGGCGCGATCCTGATCATCGTGCTCGCGCTTCGCCTGATGCTGAACCGCCTGGAGAAGCGGGAGAAACGCCGATGACCGCGCTCCTCAGCCTCTTCGGCAAGCCCTGGATCTGGTCGTGGCTCGCCGCCTTCATCGTCTGGTTCCTGACGATCATGGTGACGCTCGGCGCCAGCACGCTCGGCCTGTCGCAGGCAGCACTCACCTTCGCTGCCTTCTCGGTCATTGTCGGCCTCGGCCAGATGTTCGTCATCACTCTCGGTCCCGGCAATATCGATCTCTCGGTTCCCGCCACCATGACGCTTGCCGGCACGGTGGCGCTGAAGCTGATGAATGTCGAAAACGGCATGATCCTGCCCGGCCTTCTCGTTGCCGTCGTCATCGGCCTTGTCGTCGGCCTCGGCAATTATGCGCTGATCAAGGCGCTGCGCATTCCGCCGATCATCGCCACGCTGTCCATGAGCTTCATCGTCCAGTCCGCCGCGATCTGGACGAACCGGGGATTGCGCATCAAGCCTCCGAGCATGCTTGCGGAGTTCACCACCTCGAACACGCTCGGCGTGCCGAATGTGGCGATCGTCGCGCTTGTCATCTCGCTGCTTGCCTGGTTCCTGCTCGAGAAGACGATCTACGGGCGCTGGATCTCGGCGATCGGCCAGAGCATGCCGGCGGCGCGCATGGCCGGCATACCGGTCGACGGCACACGCTTCGTCACCTATCTGTTCTGCGCTGTGCTCGCCGCGGTCGCAGGCTATCTGCTCGCCTGTTTCTCCGGCGGCGCGGCGCTCAATATGGGCTCGGAATATCTGTTGATGTCGATCGCCGTCGTCGTGATCGGCGGCACCGCGGTCGCCGGCGGCGATTCCAACGTGCCGGGTATCTGGGGTGCATCGCTCTTCATGTTCCTGGTCGTCTCCATGCTCAACACTTACGGGGTCGGCGCCGGCATCCGCCTCATCATGACCGGCCTCATCATCATCAGCGTCATCATGCTCGCCGGCGGTCGCCGGGCCGGCATGCGATAAACGGAAAGACCGCCATGGCCGAGGCCAGCATCTACGAAATCCACGACCCGCGCTTCCGGCAGCTGATCGTGACGAGCGCCGCTCTCGACGAACTTTATTCCGGTTGCCGCTGGGCGGAGGGTCCCGTCTGGTTCAACGATGCGAACCAGCTGCTGTGGAGTGACATTCCCAATCAGCGCATGCTGCGATGGACGCCCGAGAGTGGTGTCTCCGTCTACCGGCAACCCTCCAACTTCGCCAACGGCCATACACGCGACCGGCAGGGGCGGCTGATCTCCTGCGAACATGGCGCCCGCCGCGTCACGCGCACCGAGGTCGATGGCTCGATCACCGTGCTCGCCGATCGTTTCGAGGGCGCCAAGCTGAATTCGCCGAACGACGTGGTGGTGAAATCCGACGGCACGATCTGGTTCACCGACCCCACCTACGGCATCATGTCGGACTATGAAGGCTATCGCGCCGTACCGGAGCAGCCGACCCGCAACGTCTACCGGCTCGATCCGGCGACCGGGGGGCTTGCGACTGTCGCCACCGATTTCATCCAGCCGAACGGCCTTGCCTTCTCCCCCGACGAGACGATTCTCTATGTGGCGGATTCAGCCGCAAGCCATGATGAGAGCCTGCCGCGCCATATAAGGGCTTTCGACGTGGTCGACGGCCTCAGGCTTCAAAACGGCCGCGTCTTCTGCCTGATCGACAGCGGCATTCCGGACGGCATCCGCACCGATGTGAACGGAAACCTCTGGTCGAGTGCCGGTGATGGCGTGCATTGCTTCGATCCGATGGGAAAACTGATCGGCAAGATCCGCGTGCCGCAAACCGTCGCCAACCTCACCTTCGGCGGGCCGAGGCGCAACCGGCTGTTTATTGCGGCGACGCGTTCGGTGTATTCGGTCTATGTCGCACTCAGCGGTGCTCAGATGCCGTAAGAGCGATCGTCAGTGCTTGACGTTCCCATCGCCTCGAACCCTCCCCCGACTTGGCTTTGGTCTTCGCCGTTTGGCGGCGGTCGGCTGACAGCGAGCGGCCATTGCGGCGGACGTAGCGTTTGTCGGTGGCGGTATCGATGAGTTCGCGCTTGGTCATGTCGTTCATCCCTGTGGTTGCCGTCTCGTTAAAGTGCGTCGCGATCTTTCAGATTCGCTCCTCGCGCGTTAGCTCTTTGCTTTTGCGCATGTCGTTGCCGCAAAACCGCTGCACGCTTTTGCGCGACATGCTTTAGAACGCACGCCACGGCAAAAAGGCGCATGGAATCAAAAGCATCTCGCGACTCGCAAAACGAGAAACTTAGGCGTGTTAAGTGCTTGAATTTAGATTCGTTTTGACTCGGAACAAATGGCGGGGTCAGCCGTTGACTCGCGTTGGTTGCGTGAGGGAGTCGGGTCGATGGTTGCGCCGCGAGCGAATTGGAAGGGCTATATCAAGTTCGGAGAAGTCGCGTTTCCCGTTGCGCTCTACACGGCGGCATCCTCTTCCGAACGGATCGCCTTCAATACCTTGAATCGAAAGACCGGCAATCGTGTCCGGCGCGAGTTCGTCGATAGCGAAACCGGCGATGCCGTCGAGCGCGACGATCAGGTCAAAGGCTTCGAGATTGAGGATGGGCGATACGTCGTCCTCGAACCCGATGAAGTCGCGGCCGCAATTCCAAACAGCGACAAGACGCTGAAGGTCGAAGCGTTCATTCCCATTGACGAGGTCGACGACGTCTATTTCGACAAGCCTTATTATCTTGCTCCTGACAAGATGGGCAGCGATGCCTACAAGCTGCTGCGCGACGGCATGACGAAAGCCAAGGTCGCCGCAATTGCCCGCACGGTTCTGTTCAGGCGCCTGCGCACCGTTCTCATTCGGCCGCATGGCAGCGGCCTCATTGGCTCCACCTTGAACTACGACTATGAGGTCCGCTCGTCGGAAAAGGCTTTCGAGGAGATGCCGGATCTGAAGATCGAGGGCGAGATGCTGGAGCTTGCCAAACACATCATCAACACGAAAAAAGGCCAGTTCGATCCCAAGCAGTTCGAAGACCGGTATGAAAAGGCGGTGGCGGAGCTGGTGAAGGCCAAGATAGAGGGCCGGACTCTGCCGAAGAAAAAGGCGGTCGCCGCGTCCAAGCCGAGCGATCTTCTGCAGGCGCTGCGTGAAAGTGCGGGAATGTCCGCGCCTGCCAAGACCAAACGCACCGCGGCCAACGCCAATGCCGGCAAGAGCAGGCAAAAAGCCACTCGAGCGTCCGGATCCAAGGGCCGCAGCACCGGCGCCCACCAGCGCCGTGCCGGCTGATCGAGGAGGAAGTGATAGTGCCCCGCCCCCACTGGAAAGGCTATCTGAAGCTGTCGCTGGTGACCTGCCCCGTCCAGATGACGCCGGCCACGTCGGAAAACGAAAAGGTACGCTTCCACACTTTGAACCGGGAAACCCGGAACCGCGTCGTGAGCCACTATGTCGATTCCGTCACCGGCAAGGAGGTCAAGGAGGAGGACGAGGTCAAGGGCTATCAGCGCGATGAGAACGAGTATGTGATCCTCGAAGACGAGGAACTGGAAAACGTCGCGCTGGATAGTACCAAGACCATCGACATCGAGGTCTTCGCACCGCGCGACGGTGTCGAATGGATCTGGCTCGATACGCCCTATTACCTCTCTCCGGACGACCCGGTCGGTGAGGAGGCGTTCACGGTTATCCGCGACGCCATGGCAGCCGAGAATATGGTCGGTATTTCCAGGCTGGTGATCTCGAGGCGGGAACGCGCCGTCATGCTCGAGCCACGCGGCAAGGGTATCGTGCTCTGGACGCTGCGTTACGGTGACGAGGTTCGCGACGCCAAGACCTATTTCGAGACGGTTGACGATGACGCAGCCGACAGCGAGATGATGCCGCTGGTTCAACAGCTGATCAAAAAGCAGACGCAGCACTGGAGCCCGAAAATGGTCTCCGATCCGGTTCAGGACAAGCTTCTCGATATCATCGATGCGAAGCGGAAGCAGATGAAAAAGCCGGGCAAGGCGAAGCCCAAGGCGAGCGAAAGGGAAGAGCCGGCGCCGAGCAACGTCATTAACATCATGGATGCGCTTCGCAAGTCGGTCGAAGCGGAAAACCGGTCCGGGAAGGGCAAACATCCATCATGACGCGTTCGCGCCGCCCCTCATTACCATTTCTCAACGAGTCCAACACAACGCTGCAGTCTCGTCCGATCCGCAAGCGCGATCCCGACCAGCCAGGCCTGCCCTTCGATCCAATGCCGGCGAGGATCGAGCCCTGCCTTGCGCTGCTGAAACCCACCGTGCCGCTGGGTTCGGATTGGCTCTACGAGGCGAAGTGGGATGGCTACCGGCTGGCGATCCATATCGAGCCGAAGAGCGTTCGTGTCATTACGCGTGGCGGCCATGACTGGACCGACCGCTTTCCCGCCATCGCCGCGGCAGCCAAAGAACTTGGTGTGGCCACCGCCATACTGGACGGGGAAGCGGTTGTTATGGACGAGCACGGCCGATCGGACTTCGGCGCATTGCAACGTTCGCTCGGAGGCCGAGGCGGCAAGCGGTCTTCGGCCGAGTCCGTGCTCTACACCTTCGATCTGTTGTATCTTGACGGGCATGACCTCACCGGCACCGAGCTCGCCGTGCGTCGGCACCTTCTTGAAGACCTGATACCGGAAGGCGGCAATGGGCAGATCCGCTTTTCCGAAGAGATAGACCTGCCGGCCGAAGACCTGCTTGAGCATGCCTGCCATGATCGGCTGGAGGGCATCATCGCCAAGCATCGCGACAGGCCCTACCGCAGTGGCCGAACAGGCGACTGGCTAAAGATCAAGTGCGTTGAGAGCGAGAGCTTCATGATCGTCGGTTACGAACAGTCGGCTTCCGCCCGCGGCGGCATCGGCAGCCTGCTGCTCGCCGGCAAGAAGGGTTTCGACTGGATTTCCGTGGGGTCGGTCGGAACCGGTTTCAGCACTAGCGATGCCGAGCACCTGAAAAAGACGCTCGACCGATTGAAGACCACCCGGCCGGTCGTTCCCCTGAAGGGCAAGCGCTACGTCTTCGTGCAGCCGACACTGATCGCCGAGATCGAGTTTCGCGGTTGGACCGATGACGGCAGTCTCCGCCACGCCTCGTATAAAGGGCTGCGCGAGGTTCAGGACAACGCGGCCGTGTTCGATATGACCGGCTTCGGCAGTTGAGGATCACGATCGCCTGTGGTCCCCTTGGGAAGCTCCAAATCCGAAGCGGCAAGCCTGGCGGCAGCAGCCTCAGGCGTCGTCCTGAAGGTAGCGCTCCGCGAGCCTTGCCCACATTGCCGCGCCAACCGTCAGGCTGGCATCGGCAAAGTCGTATTTGGCGCTATGCAGCATGGCGGAATTCATGCCATTGCCGAGACGCAGGAAGCTGCCCGGCTTGTGCTCGAGAAAGTGTGAAAAATCCTCGCTGCCGGGAATGAGCGGGCAAGTCGCGACCCTGTCTTCGCCGATCAGTTCAACGGCTACGATCCGGGCAAAATCCGTCTCAACAGTCGAATTGACGACGACAGGATTACCGCGATCGTAGTCGATCTCGATGGAAGCATCGTGACCTTCGGCCACTGAGCGGGCCAGCTTGGTGATGCGCTGCTGCAGAAGATCGCGGATGCGCGGCTCGAAGGAGCGCACGCTCAATGCGAGCTTGGCATATTCCGGAATGACGTTGACCGCATCGCCGGCATGGATCGTGCCGACGGTAACGACTGCCGTCTGGGTCGGATCGAGGTTGCGCGAGATGATCGTCTGCAGCGAGACGACGAGGTTGCATGCCACGACCACGGGATCGATGGTCAGGTGCGGGCGCGAGGCATGGCCGCCTTTGCCCTTGATGGTGATATTGACGGTATCCGAGGCCGCCATCATCGGGCCGGATCGCAGCAGCAGGGTGCCTTCGGGAGCGCCGGGGTGGTTGTGCAGACCAAAGATTGCGTCGAACGGAAACCGCTCGAACAGGCCGTCGGCGATCATCGCCTGGGCGCCGCTATTCTTGCCCGCCTCTTCCGCCGGTTGGAAGATCAGTGTCACCGTGCCGCTGAAGCGGCGGGTGCGGGCGAGATATTCGGCTGCGCCGAGCAAGACGGTCGTGTGGCCGTCATGGCCGCAGGCATGCATCTTACCGGGAGTGTTGCTGGCATAGGAAAGCCCCGTTGCCTCGACGATCGGCAGAGCATCCATATCGGCGCGGATGGCGATACTCTTGTCACCCTTGCCTGCGCTGAGCCGCGCGACAACGCCATGGCCCCCGACATTGCGGGTCACGTCATAACCCCAGCCTTCCAGCTTTTCGGCGACATAACATGCCGTTTCCGCTTCTTCGAAAGAGAGTTCCGGACGAGCATGCAGATACTGGCGGGTCGCCTTCAGCTCCGCCTCCATAGCTTCGAAATCGGAAACGCGGGCATAGGCATTATCGAGCGTGGGCATGAACACATCCAGTCGTGATCGAAAAGAACCATTGCTCCGGCCTGCGGGTCGAAGCAGCTGAGTGGTGCCAGTCAGAGAAATCGGGCGAGAAAGGCCTGGGTGCGAGGATGGTGCGGATTTCCGATGACATCCTCAGGCTTGCCCATCTCAACGACATTGCCGCCGTCCATGAACACGACCCGATCGGCCGCCTCACGGGCAAAACCGATCTCGTGGGTCACGACGATCATCGTCAGACCCTGTTTGGCGAGATCGCGCATGGTGGCCAGCACTTCGCCGACCAGCTCCGGGTCGAGCGCAGAGGTGGGCTCATCGAACAGCATCAGCTTCGGCTTGATCGCCAGGGCGCGGGCGATGGCGACGCGCTGCTGCTGACCGCCGGAGAGCTGGCGAGGATAGCTGGCCGCCTTTTCCGACAGACCGACCCGCTCCAAAAGCCGCAGGGCATTCTCCGTCGCAGCCTTGCGACTTTCTCCGTGCACGCCGACCGGGGCCTCGGTGATGTTCTGCAGCACCGTCATATGCGGATAGAGATTGAACTGCTGGAACACCATGCCGATCTTGCGCCGCTGGCGGGCGATCCCGTTGCTGGACAGCTTTTCCAGCCGGTCCTTGCGGACGCGATAGCCGATCTGTTCGCCATCGACCTCGATGAACCCCTGATTGATCGCTTCGAGATGATTGATGCAGCGCAGGAAGGTCGATTTTCCCGATCCGGACGGGCCGAGCACCACGACGACTTCACCCGGCATGACGTCGAGGTCGATCCCCTTCAGCACGTCGAGCTGGTCGAAGGACTTGTGGACGTTGCGGGCTCTGACGAGAGGCTTTGTGGTTTCGGCGGCGGTCAATGGCTTGCCTCCTCGACAAGGGTCTCGGATTTGGCGGCTGCGGTATTGCTGCGCCGTTCGCTGCGGCCGTAATAGGCCTCGATATAACTCTGGCCGAGATTGAGGATCGAGGTGATGAAGAGGTACCAGAGGACCGCGACAAGCAGCATCGGCACGATCTCGAACGTACGGTTGTAGATCGACTGGACGGAATAGAGCAGATCGGCCATGGCGATGACGCTGACGAGCGACGTCGCTTTGATCATGCTGATCAGCTGGTTGCCCGTCGGCGGGACGATCGAGCGCATCGCCTGCGGAATGATGATCCGCCACAGCGCCCTGCCCTTGGTCATGCCGAAGGCTTCCGCCGTCTCGAACTGGCCGCGATCGACGGAGAGAAGGCCGCCGCGAATGATCTCGGCCATGTAGGCCGCTTCGTTCAGAGCCAGGCCGCCGATCGCCGCCGTCATTGGCGTGATCACCGAGTTGGTCTCCCAGCTCGCCAGCGTTGGGCCGAACGGAATGGCGATCGAAAGTTCGGGAAAAAGGGTCGAGAAATTGTACCAGAGGATCAGCTGTACCAAGAGCGGCGTGCCGCGAAAGAACCAGATGAACAGCGATGCCAGCGACCTTGCGAGCCGGTCATTCGACAGCCGGGCGATCGCCAGGCCGAGGCCGAGAACGATGCCGATGGCCATCGCGACCACGGTGAGGCCCAGGCTGACGTAAAGGCCTTTGATGACTGTCGGATCGAAGAAATAGGCCGCGACAACAGGCCAGCCGAAATTCTCGTTGTGGGCGACGATCCACAGGAAGTTCGCGGCAACGAGGAGCACGACCACCCACAGGACGAGCCGGCCGGTTCGAAAGGGCTTGTGGGCGTTGGCGACATCCCGAAAGTCCGCACCGCCCGAAGGCGGTGTGGCAGTCGTGCGGTCATTGCTCATTTCGGCAGGGCTCCACCAAGATTGAGGCCGGGCTGCTTGATCATGTTGTTCTCAAGACCCCACTTTTTCATGATGGCGGCATAGGCGCCGTTATCCATCAACGCCTTGATCGCGTCGAGCAGAACGGGGCCGAGCGGCGAGCCTTTCGGCACGACGGCGCCCTGATAGAGATCGTCGAACCCATTCTTCTGGCCGACGCCGCTCAGTTCCAGCTGGCCGTTTGCCTGAGACACGAAATAGGTCAGCGGCGCCTGCGAGGAGAAGAAGGCATCGGCGCGTTTGGAGCGGACCGCCAGGATCGAGCTCGGCTGGTCGGTGTAGGACTGCACTTCAAGCGCGGGCTTGCCGTCCGTCTTGCACTTTTCGACCTGAGCCTGGATCACCTTTTCGGCGGAGCCGCCGGCCATGACAGCAATGCGATTGCCGCAGGCGCTGTCGAGTGAACCGATGGCCTTCGGATTGCCCTTCTGGACGGAAAAGACCACGTATTCCTGAACCCAGTCGACGAAATCATTGGCCTCTTCGCGGGTCTTGAAGTCACCGATCGGGCCAAAGGCGAACTGGTATCGGCCGGAGTTGATGCCGGCGAGCAACGCGGTCAATCCGCTAACGGTTTCGTGCTCGATCTTGACGCCGAGCATCTGGCCGATCGCATCGGTAAGATCGGCGCTGGCGCCGGTCAGTTCCGTGCCGGTGACGATCTCATAAGGGGGAAATGAACCATTATTGACGGAGATCATCTTGCCGTCTGTGCGGATCTTCTCCGGCAGGCGGGCGCGAAGCGCGTCGTTGACGGTCTGTTTCGGAACGGCGGCTTCCTGGGCGAACACCGACGTCGTCATCATCAGGCCCAACAGGGCGGCGGAAGCGATCAGTTTCGAATGCATGTCATTCCCCTTTTTGGTCTTGCGAAAATGGTGGCTCAACGATGAGGCCTGCGAGGAGTTTCACCGGGCTTTGGCGTGCCACGGAAACAGGTCGGCGGGTGTCAAAAGGCGCGGCATGATCTTCTGTTCGTAAAGTTCCTCGGCGAAGCCGGCGATCATTGCCTCGTTCTCGGCAAGCCCGCTGACGTTCCAGGTGGGCGGCAGGTCGGCTGCGCAGCGGCGCAATTCGTCGATCATCCACGGCGTGGTGTCGGCGTATTTCTCGCGCTTCTCCAGCCAGATACGCTGGGATTCGTCGATCAGCTCGCTGAGTTCATCCATGATCCAGGGATGCTCCATGACGATTTCCGCCTTGAAGCCGATCAGATGCATGCCCGGAATATAGCCGACCGCGTGGAAGTAAGCGACTTCAGCGGAGCGGAAATCATCCAGCACCTGACGCAGCGGCGAACCCTGATCGAAAAAGCCCTTCGGCATGAAAGGCGTGAAAACGGCGTCCAGCCGACCATCCAACAACAGATCGACCATAGGGCGTTCGCCGGGAGCAGCTTCGATACGGCCGGACCGTCCAAAGCCATCGAGCCGGTCGACGATCGGATGAGCCTCCGTCAGGCGCCCGGCATACCATGTGGCGTCCTCGACACCGACGCCTTCGCGGCGCAACGCAGCGCGGGTCCAGGTGTTTCCGGAATCGCGCCAACCGGTCACGCCGATATTCTTGCCGCCCAGATCGGACAGCTTGCGGATCGGACTGCCCTTGGCAGTGATGATGCAGCGATGGCGGAAGCCGCGCATGATGAAGTTCGGAATGCCGACGACCCGAGCATCGCCATCAAGCCGCATCTGCGAATAGCGGCTGAAGGACATTTCTGCGGCATCATGAGCCTCGTCATCGGCGAGACTGGAGACCAGCGTGCCCACACGATCCACTTTGATTTCGAGACGGGAAGACCTGACATCACCGAGCACCAGCGGTGTCATGTAATCCCAGTCTCTGAGGGCGATGCGAAGCGTTACAGGCATGCGAAGAACTCACGAAATTGCTCGACGAAGGGCAAATTAAATGTTCAAATTGATGAGTACAAATGTTATTACGTTATTGAACATTTAAAGTGAGAACAAAATGGGTGACGCGGTCGAAGCCTCCTGGTTTGCCGAAAAAATAACCGACCGCAGCATCCGCGGGATCGCTCTCGAAACGAGTGCACTGATCCGTGCCGGCGCCTTGCCCGTCGGCACGCGTCTGCCGGCGATCCGCGATATCGCCTATGAATTGCGCATCAGCCCGGCAACGATCTCGGAAGCCTGGAGTGAATTGCGGCGCCAGAAGATCATCAGCGGCCGGGGGCGCAACGGTACCTGGGTCAGCGGCGACCGCTTTGTCGCCAAGCCGGAGCGTCTTGCGAGTTCGGGAAATTATGCGGCGGGTGTACTCGACCTTACCTCTGCCGGGCCGGATGCAGCGCTTCTTCCCGGTCTGGCCAAAGCAATGGCCCATGGCGCGTCAGCCGCCGACCTCAACAGCTATGAGCGCAGCCGTATCGTGCCGGAGCTGAAGGATGCCATTTCGGAGCGATGGCCCTATGAGGCGGAGGCGTTTCTTGCCACCAATGGCGGCTACAATGCCGTCTATACGGTGTTGCATGCGCTGGTCTCTCCGGGTTCGTCGGTGGCGATCGAACATCCGACCGCGATGCGGCTGCTCGATATCCTGGAAGATCTCGGCGTCAGGATCATTCCCGTCGCCTGCGACAACGACGGTCCCTTGCCGGATTTGCTTCGCGATGCATTGCGACAGCGCCCGGCAGCCTTCCTGTTTCAGCCGCGGCTGCATTCCGTGACAGGGGTTACCGTCAGTGCATCCCGCCTCGACCAGCTCGGAGCCGTGCTGGAGGACAGCGATACGCTGATTATCGAGGACGACGGCGTCGGCGACGTGTCGGCAGCACCTCCGCATCCCCTGGGTGGTCGATTTGCGGAACGGACGATCCATATCCTGTCACACTCGAAAAGCCTCGGACCGGATCTGCGTCTCGCCGTCTTGTCGAGTTCTGCGCCTATCGTCGACCAGATCCAGTCCTACCGCTCCTTCAGCGCCGGCTGGACCAGCCGCATCCTGCAAGGGGCCGCCGCCTGGCTATTGCGCGATCCGGCAAGCTGGCGGCTCATCGCCGAGGCGCGCGACCGCTATCAGCAGAGGCGCGACGCTCTTGCCGATGCGCTCCGCGAGCGGGGAATACCGATACCCGCAGGCCAGGGCCTGTGCCTCTGGGTGCCCGTTGTGTCCGAACCATTCGCAATGGTGACGCTCGCCGCACGCAATATCGCCGTCAATCCGGGCAGCAAGTTCTCCGTCCTGCCAAGCAGCCATATTCGTGTCGCGACCAGCACGCTCAGCGATCGCTGCGAGGAAGTCGCCGATGCCATCGCTCTGGCCCATGCACCATGAAGGGCCGGGACTAAACACCTAGAGCCTTTCCTGGTTAGATTAACGCATTCTGTTGGCTCAAACGGAGTCGGATGGTCGACCGGCCGGCGCGCGTCGTAGCCAAGCGCTACGGCTAGTGGACCATTCCGCCTGGTTTCGTCCTGTTGGAAAATTGGTGGACGAGCATGATACCCTGCTCCAGGAGCAATTCGGCCGCCCGCAGATCGCGGGGCGCAAGCTTCCCCGATAGTCCCCGGATCGTATTGGCGATGCAGATGGAGTTGGCGACGAAGCGGGCGTCGCCCTCCCCTCCTGCCTCCTCAGCGGTTGCCTCAAGGGCGTCGGCGACGGTGTCGAGCAGGCTCGACCGTTCGACAAGCGTCATGTCGTTCAGGGTTTTCGAAATCTCGTTCATGATTGTCTCCTCGCGCGTGCCCAAGCCGGGTCGGAGCGCCGATTTTCTCGATTTGAGTCAGAGGGCTTTGACTGTCAGATGGAGATGGACGTCTGTAGAAACAACTCATAGCTGCTGCGCGCTTCACGCATGCGTGCGGCGAGCGGGGTGGCTCAATTCATCATTTCCCGCCGATCATTCCTGATGCTTCAGGAGGTCGGCAAGCATCGGGCGCTGGCCTTTCAAAAGCTTTGTTCCCGCGTCGCCTAGGGAAAACCAACCCGCGCGGTCAACCTCCGGAAAGCTCTTTAGCTGGCCCGATTTCGGGGGCCATTCTATTTGAAATTCAGAGCTCCGTATGGCGTTCACGTCCAATGCCGGATTGGCTTCGATCGCCCACGCGACGACGATCTTGCCGCCAAGCTGCCGGTATTCGCCCAGCGGTGTGACTATGCCGTCGACTGCAACACCCAGTTCTTCGGCAGTCTCCCTCATTGCCGCCGCCAGTTCATCCTCTTCCGGCTCGACCAATCCCTTCGGGATCGACCAGGCAGACTCGTCTTTCCCAGCCCAGAAGGGACCGCCGGGATGGACGAGGAGAACTTCGAGGTCATTGGACACGCGCCGATAAATCAGAAGTCCGGCGCTGCGGATTGCCATCGCGTTGTGCCCTTCCTGCTTTCATCACGAGGCCAGACATTCCTCGCAGATGCCGCAGCCGTCGTCGTCCATCCATCGACACCGGCGTTTACAGCAAAGGCAAATACGGCCATCGGACTGGTCTTTTGTGTCTTCCGGAGGAATGATCTCGATCGTCGTATCGAATTGAGTGTCAGCCACAAGTTCCACCATCTCGTCGCTCCATCAGTCTATTGGACATGAGATAGGAGCGACTCCCGATGTCGGCAAGTTCTCGACCAGCGGCGCAATGAAAGTTGCGCGCTTTCACCTTGAGGGCGTCCCGTGCCGCCGGAACCTGGCGATATCAGTTGCTTGCTGGAATACGGGCGATGACCTTTATCTCGAAGTCGAAGCCGGCGAGCCAGTTGACGCCGAGTGCGGTCCAATTCGGATAGGGCGGCTTGCTGAAAATCTGTTGTTTGACGGCCATGATGGTTGCGAACTGGTTTTCAGGATCCGTGTGGAAGGTGGTGACATCGACGATATCATCGACCGTGCAGCCGGCTGCGCTGAGCGTGGCCTTCAGGTTTTCAAAGGCCAGCCGGACCTGGCGTTCGAAATCGGGTTCGGCTGTTCCATCCGAACGGCTGCCGACCTGTCCGGACACGAACAGCAGATCACCGGATCGGATCGCGGCCGAATAGCCGTGCTGCTCGTAAAGAGCGTGCCTGTCGGCAGGAAAGATTGCTTCGCGTTCAGTCATTCTGGTCTCTCTTTCTTGTTGGCAACGACCGATCAGCGCGGCGTAACGCTTCACAGGCTCGCGCACTATTTGATATACGGTACGTATGTGTGATATCTCGCATACGCAGCGTATGTCAATCCTATATACGTTACGTATGTGAATTTGAGGGGTCGGATGGCGAAAACACGCAGCGAAACGATGCAGGAAAACCGCGCCAAGTTGATCGCGGCCGCGCGAAAGGCTTTTGCGGAAAAGGGGTACTCCGCCGCATCGATGGACGAACTGACCGCTGACGCCGGCCTGACACGGGGCGCGCTTTACCACAATTTTGGAGACAAGCGCGGGCTGCTGGCAGCGGTTGTCGATCAGATCGACATGGAAATGGCGGCGCGCGCCAAAGAGATCGGGGCTCTGGCGGGTAACGATTGGCGGGGCCTGCTCGCCGAGGGTGCGGCCTATATCCAGATGGCGCTCAATCCGGAAGTCCAACGCATCGTTCTGCTCGACGGACCTGCGGTGTTAGGCGATCCCTCGCAATGGCCGAGCCAGAACACTTGTCTGCAGGTGACCAAAAGCAACGTGGAGCGGCTGATCGCACGGGGCGTCCTCAAGCCGCTTGACGCAGAGGCGACGGCCCGGCTGCTGAGCGGCGCGGCTCTCAATGCTGCTCTCTGGATTGCTGCCAGCGAAAATCCGCAAAACGTGCTGCCGAAAGCGGTCGACGCCTTTCATGCCTTGGCGGCAGGTCTGCTTTTGCAGCGTTTGTGATCGTTCGCTGCAGGTCAGCGTGCAAGGCTGCCGGCGGCGGCGATGATCTCCGCCGCGGTGGGGAAGATGGAGAGGCTGTTCGGTCCGTCGAGCGCCTCGATTCGTGCCCAGCCGACGGTGCCGTTCGCATTGACCATGAAGTGCCCGACGAGTTGGGTAGCGTGATTCGCGAAGATCGCATGATCGGCTTCCGTAAGCTCGAAGCGGTCCTTGGCGTTGAGTATGGCGTTGGCTTCCATCGGGTGCCGCGGTTCCGGCAGTTCGCCGGTAGGGTTGATGCGTGCCGCCTGGAACTGCGCCATCGTCGCGCTATAGGGCCATTCGGGCTGCTCGCCACTCCCATCGGGCAGGAACCCGGCATGCGGCACACCGTAGGCCCGATGCGTGCGGCAGTCCGGGTCACATAGAAGCGTTACCGGCGTCGGCCGGTGGCGGAAATACAGGCGGGCACGTTCCACCGGCGTGTTGATAACGGCCACGGTCTCCACCCCGGCGGCACGCAGGGTCGGCTCTACGCCGGCAAGCTGTTCCAGCTGACGCCGGCAGAACGGGCAGTGGAGCCCGCGAAAGAAGCCGATCAGGAACGGGCGACCGCTCAAGTCGGCGAAAGAGACTGTTCCGTCGAAGTTGGCCGTGGCTAGTGCAAACCCGGGCGCGGCTTCTCCAGGTTGCAGCGGGCGTTTCTGGTCTCCCATGGAATAATTCCTTTATCGTATCGTCCAGATGGATGACCGACATTTAACTATACCACGTGTCGCAAGAAGGCCCAGTGCTCGACATTGAGACCGCCGAATGTGGTTCGGCATCCCATTTGCCGCTGTCACTCCTTCACCGCCCCGGTCATCGAGGACACGTAATAATCCACGAAGAACGAGTAGAGGATGACCACCGGGAGTGAGCCGAACAGGGCTCCCGCCATCAGCGCCCCCCATTCGAAGACATCGCCGCGCACCAGTTCGGTCAGCACGCCGACGGGAATAGTTTTATTCTCCGAGGACTGAATGAACGTAAGAGCATAGATGAATTCGTTCCAGGACAGTGTGAAGGCGAAGATCCCGGCCGAAATCAGCCCCGGCACGGCGAGCGGCAGGATGATCTTGGTGAGAATCTGCCACCGGTTGGCGCCGTCCACGAGCGCGCTTTCCTCCAGCTCGAAAGGGATCGAGCGGAAATAACCCATCAGCAGCCAGGTGCAGAAGGGAATGAGGAAGGTCGGATAGGTGAAGATCAGCGCCAGCCGGGAGTCGTAGATCCCGAGCTTGAAGACGATGAAGGCAAGCGGGATGAAGAGGATCGAGGGCGGCACGAGATAGGCGAGGAAGATCACCAGGCCGACCGAACGCGAACCGGTGAAGCGGACGCGCTCGATGGCATAGGCGCCCAAGACCGAAGCCACAAGCGAGAGAAAGGTGGAGCAGACCGCCACCAGCATCGTGTTCCACAGCCAGCCCGGATAGGATGTCTCGAGGAACAGGTATTTGATGTGCGCGAGCGTCGGTCCCACCACCCAGAACGGGCTGTAATTGTTGTAGTCGGTCAGCTGGTCGTTGGGTTTCACCGCGGTGACCGCCATCCAGTAGAACGGGAAGAGCAGGACGAAGACGAAGACGGCCATCGGCAGGTAGAGCATCACGATCCGCCGCGGCAGGCGGTTCAGATAGCTCATGCCTTCTGCGTTGTCGGTCACGACCTGATCGGCGGTGGTTAAATTTGTCGACATCGTCACTCTCCTAATCCTTGGCCTTAATCCTGGCCGCCCTGCTGCCATTTGCGCCGTTGCAGGCCGAAGAAGCTGAACATGATCGCGCCGAGCAGGAAGGGCACCATTGCAACCGCGATCGCCGCACCCTCGCCAAGCTGGCCGCCGGGAATGCCGCGCTGGAACGAGAGTGTCGCCATCAGATGCGTCGCGTTGACAGGGCCGCCCTTGGTCAACACGTAGATCAGCTGGAAATCGGTGAAGGTGAAAAGCACCGAGAAGGTCATCACGACGGCGATGATCGGCGTCAGCATCGGCAGCGTCACATAGCGGAAACGCTGCCAACTCGTGGCGCCGTCGAGGGAGGCTGCCTCCTGCAGCGAGGCTGGGATCGTCTGCAGCCCGGCAAGCAGCGAGATCGCCACGAAGGGAATGCCGCGCCAGACATTGGCGACGATGACGGATATGCGCGCATTGATCGGGTCGCCGAGGAAGTTGATCGGTCCGCTGATCAGCCCCAGCTTCATCAGCGACCAGGAGATGATCGAGAACTGCGCATCGTAGATCCACCAGAAGGCCAGCGCCGACAGCACCGTCGGCACCACCCAAGGAAGCAGGACTATGGCCCGGAAAAAGGATTTGTAGGGCAGGTGCTGGTTGAGCAGCATCGCCAGCCAGAGGCCGAGCGCGAATTTCAGCACCGAGGCGACGGAGGTATAGAGGATGGTGTTGAAGACCGACAGCCAGAAGACCGAGTCGTCCATCAGGAACTGGTAGTTTTCCAGCCCGATGAAGACGCCGTCGCGGCCGATCCTGGTATCGGTGAAGCCGAGCCAGACGCCGAGCCCCAGCGGGTAGGTAAGAAAGCAGACAAGGAACACTGCCGCCGGCAGCATGAACAGGAAGCCGAGCACATTGTTGTTCTGCAGGAGCGAAGAGACCGGCCCACGTCTATCCCTCGAATTTGCCATCGACATTGCTTATCTCCAGATCGCGTTTGAACTCCCGGAGGAGGCTGCGGCATGCCGAAGGCCGGCACCCCGCTTGCTTTAGGAATAGTCAGAGCATGATGGCATCATGCTCCGACGCGCGGGTCAGACGCGATAGTAGCGGTTTGCCCGGCGTTCAGCTTCCTTCATCGCATCTTCCGGCGACATCTGACCGGTGACGGCGGCGGCATACATGTCGACCAGAACATAGTCGGCCATGGTCGCTGCTGAGGCATAGCCGAGCGGGCCGGCATAGCCGTTCGGGCGCAGCTTCTCCGAGGCGCGCGCATAGGGCGCGTGCACCGGATCGGCGGTCCAGATCGGGTTCTTGGCGAAGGCCTTGAGCGGCTGGCAGCAATAGGCGCTGGAGCCCTGGATCCAGGCATTCATCTGATCGGCTTCCATCATGAACTTGATGTAGGCCTTGGCCGCTTCTGGATATTTGGTGTGCTTGAAGAGAAGCAGCGAGCTCGTCTGGCAAAGTTCGACGCTCTTGCCGACAGGTCCGATCGGGAAGTTCGTCGTGCGGATGTCCTTGGCGATCTCGGCGAGCTTCGGGTCGTTCTTGGCGGTGTAATAGACCGAGACGCCGTTGGCGATCAGCGAGACCTGGCCGGCCAGGAAGGCGCGGTTGTTGTTGACGTCCTGCCAGCTCTCCGTGCCCGGAATGAAGGTCGCGTAGAGCTCCTTGGCATAGTTGATCGAAGCCAGCGTCTCGGGGCTGTTGATCGTTACCTTGCCGCCTTCGTCAACCATCATGCCGTTATGGCTCCACAGCAGCCAGTGGGCGTAGTTGTTGCCGTCGCCGACGGCCTTGCCATGCGGGAAGCCGGCCGGTGTGCCCTTTGCCTTCATGGCCTTGCAGAGTTCGAGGAAGCCTGCGGTATCGTTCGGGAATTCGTTGAAACCGGCGGCCTTGACGTGGCTGTCGCGATAGACGACGGCGTTGCCGATCGCCGTCAGCGGCATGGCGATGAAGGTGTCGCCGCGGGTCGCATAACCCTTAACACCGTCGTACCAGCCCTCATATTTATTGCCGAGATAATTGCCGAGTTCGGTGAGATCGACCAGCTTGTCCGGATACTGATGCGCGTCGTCGAACCAGCACATGATGAGATCGGGGCCGGAGCCGACATTGGCGGCAACGGCGGCCTTCGGACGGATGTCCTCCCAGCTTTCCTTGTCGATGCGCACTTCGACGCCGGTCGCTTCGGTAAACTTCTTGGTGTTGGCGATCCAGGCCTCCTCGTCGCCCTTGACGAAGGGTGTCCAGCGCAGCAGACGAAGGCTGGCACCGCTTTCCGGCGTGTAGCTCGGTTCGGCCTGGGCGAGAGATGGCCGAATGCCGAGGCCGGCGGCGCCGGCGACGGCAGCCGAGGCGGCAAGAAAGTCACGTCTTTTGATCCTCATGAGATTCCTCCTCATCAAAACGCGGGTGCGAACTCCCCGGCGCTCACCTCCCGCTTGGTGAACGACGGTCCTTGCATCCCTGAGAGGGGATGCGACCAACCTGCTGGCTGCGAGAGCTCCTCCGCCCCGCCGCTGCCGGACGGCGTCAGTCGGTTAATCTCCGGCCGCTCTCGGCATCGAAGAGATGAACATGCGCGGCGTCGATCGCAACGCGCAGAATTTCGCCCGGCCGCGCGTTGACGCGTTCGCGGAAGACGCAGCTGACATCGCTGCCGCCGAGCTTGAGGGTGAGATGGGTCTCATAGCCGGTCGGCTCGATCACCACGATTTCGCCGGGCAGGCCATTGGCGTCGAGCAAGATGTATTCCGGGCGAAGTCCGTAGACGAGGTCGCGGCCGATGGCGCCGGCCGGCGGATGGGCGACCGGCAGCGTCGTGCCGTCGGATGCCCTGAATTGCGTCGGGTTTTCCGGATCGAGCCTGCCCTTGATCATATTCATCGCCGGCGAGCCGATGAAGCCGCCGACGAAGAGATTGGCCGGCGTGTCGTAAAGCTCGAGCGGCGTGCCGATCTGCTCGACGACACCGTCATGCATGACGACGATCTTGTCGGCCATGGTCATCGCCTCGATCTGGTCGTGGGTGACGTAGACGGTAGTGGTTTTCAGTCGCTGATGCAGCTCCTTGATTTCGGCGCGCATGGCGACGCGCAGCTTGGCATCGAGGTTGGACAGCGGTTCATCGAACAGGAAGACCTCCGGATCGCGCACGATCGCCCGGCCCATGGCGACACGCTGGCGCTGGCCGCCGGAAAGCTGGCGCGGATAACGGTCGAGCAATTTGTCGAGACCGAGGATGCCGGCGGCGTATTTCACCCGCTTCTCGGCCTCGGCCTTCGGCGCCTTGTTCAGCATCAGCGAGAAGCCCATGTTCTGCTCCACCGTCATATGCGGATAGAGCGCATAGTTCTGAAACACCATGGCGATGTCGCGGTCCTTCGGCGGCAGCGTGTTGACCACGCGCCCGCCGATCTTGATCTCGCCGCCGGAAATGTTCTCAAGTCCCGCCAGCATCCGCAGCAGCGTGGATTTACCACAACCCGACGGGCCGACCAGGATCACGAACTCACCATCGGCGATGTCGATATCGACGCCTTTGATGACCGGAAATGCCCCGAATGATTTCCGCACATCCGCGAATTGAACGCCTGCCATACTCACTCCTCCCAGAAATCGAGCGCTACATGCTGTGTCTTCGTCTTGTCGTTATAATGAGGCTCCCGCCCCTCTCCTCAATCTCCTCGCGACGCACCCGGAGCGTCTTCGGCGAGGTAGACCTCGATCAGCTCGTCGACGCTGGTTTCGGCGGTGAAACCCAGTTGCGTCGCACGATCAGGCGCAAAGGATTTCGGCCATCCGGCGACGATCGCTTCAATGACCTCGTCGCGGCGACGGTCGATCAACTCAACCGCCTCGGGGCCGGCAACCCGGCGCAACGCGGCAATCTGGTCGGCAACGGTGGCTGCAACCCCCGGCATGGTCAGCGTGCGCCGCGCACCCAGCGACGATGTGTCGAGCGTCGCGGCGTGGATCAGAAATTTGACGGCGGAACGTGGGCTTGCCAGCCAGTGCTTGACCGTTTCCTCCACGGGAAGAACAGCCCGCTGGCCGGCGAGCGGTTCCCGCAGAATTCCGGAAAAGAAGCCGGATGCGGCGGCATTCGGGGCACCCGGCCGGATCACGATGGTCGGCAATCGAATTCCCACGCCGTCGATGAAGCCGCGCCGCGAATAGTCGGCGAGCAACAGCTCCGATATCGCCTTCTGCACGCCGTAGCTGGTGAGAGGCGCCTGGACGTAATCGTCGGGGATCGGATCGGGAAACGGCGAGCCATAGACCGCAATCGACGAGGAGAAGACGAACCGGGGAACATAGGCTTGCCGGCTTCCTTCACGACGGATCGCTTCCAACAAAGCTCGCGTGCCATCGAGATTGACCCGGTAGCCCAGTTCGAAATCGCGCTCGGCCTCGCCGGAAACGATCGCGGCGAGATGAAAGATCACGTCGGCCCGGCGAGCCGCCAGGGCTTCCGCGGCATCGCCTGCGGAAATATCGGCGGCTAGGGCTTCCACCGACGCAACGACGCCGGCTGGCACAGGCGGAGGGGCGATATCGGCGAGCGTCATGCGGGTGATCGTATCGGCGCCGAGGAAACCGCTGCGCGCCAAGCTGGCAGCGAGCTTCCGGCCGATCATGCCTCCCGCCCCGATAATGAGAATATGCATCGTATTCCCCCTGTCTTCGACTTCTGTCTCTCCTGCTCTTCGCCTGCGGCCTAGGCTAGGAGCAGCTTGGTTGTCGTATAAATGCGGGTTTCGTGGAGCGCGAAGGCCGCGCATGCGGCGTCCGGATCCCCAGTCTCCAAACCGGCGAGGATCAACCGGTGATCGGCGATGCTGGTGGCGATCGTCCCGGGCTGCGATACAACGCGCCTTCGGTGGCTGAGAAGGTAGGAATAGAGGTCGGCGGCCATGTCAGCCAGCACCGCGTTGCCGCTGGAGCGATAGATGGCGGTGTGAAATTCCCGGTCACAGATCAAGAAGCGAACAGGATCGTCACAGGCGGCTTCCTGTGCTGCGATCGACTGGCGGAGATAATCAAGCGTTGAAGGTTCCATCCTGACCGCGGCAGCCCTGACGACCTGCGCTTCGATCAGCAGCCGCGCCTCATGAACATTGTCGAGACTGTAGGCCGCAATGTCGCGATAGCGCGCCGCCTGAACAGCCAATTCGCCGACATCTTCAGACGCCACCACCGTGCGCGTTCCCTGCGCAACCGAGAGAATTCCATGCGTGGAAAGGATCAGGATCGCCCCGCGGACGGTCTCGCGGCTGACCGAGAGCGCGGCAGCCAGTTCACGTTCGCTCGGAAGCGGGTCACCTGTCTTGAGGATGCCGGTGGCGATGAAGGTCGCAATCTTCTGGACGACGAAGTCTTTCATCGACTTCTTCGGCGCTCCACCAAGCGTCGCAACGTCGTCTTCGAGCATGGCTCGAACATCCATCGCCATGCCCTCCCCCTGAGGTCTGCTGGTCCGATAAGTGGGCCAGTAGACCTCGAGGGCAAAGGATTGTCAACGCTTGATGTCCACGATCCACTCCGCTGTAATTTGGAGCGGTTTTGCGAAGGGCAATATCGGCCCTCAGAGAAAATTCATTCCGACAGGGACAGCTGACCACGGGCGGACTGTTATTCGCGTTCAGGCCGCGTTCGAGACTTTGCCAAGGCGTTTGATTGCCTGCTCCAGCGGGCGCTGGCCGTCGCAGTAATCCTCCCAGGCTGACGATTTCGACAGCAGTGCCGGCACGGTGCGGATGGTGAAGCGTTTGGGGTCCAGATCCGATTTGACCTGGCTCCAGGTCAGCGGCATCGAGACGGTTGCGCCCGGGCGCGCACGGGGCGATAAAGGTGCCACGGCCGTCGCCATCCGGTCATTGCGGAGATAGTCGAGGAAGATGCGGCCGTTCCTCAGGCTCTTCGTCATCTTGATCAGATAAAGTTCCGGATGGTCGCGCGCCATCTGCTGGCAGACGTCGTGCGCGAAGCTCTTCGCTTCTGCCCAGGAAAGCGGCTTGCGCTTGTTGATCGCAAGCGGCGTGACGACGTGCAGGCCCTTGCCGCCGGTCGTCTTGCAAAAGCTGATCAGACCCAGCGCGTCGAGACGATCGCACATTTCGCGGGCGGCGGAAACGACTGTGGAGAACGGCACGTCGGGGCCGGGGTCGAGGTCGAACACCAGCCGGCCGGGCACCTCCGGCTTATGCGGTTCGCAATTCCAGGGATGCAGCTCGACAGCGCCGATCTGCGCGACGGCAGCCAGACCCTCGACCCGGTCGATCTGCAGATAGGGCTTTTTGTCACCGAAGACCTTGACCAGTTCGAGAAGGTTCGAGGTGCCGGGCATCGCATGGCGCTGGAAAAACTGCTCGCCGCCAACCCCGTCGGGCGTTCGGATGATCGAACAGGGGCGACCCTTGATGTGCTCGATCATCCAGGTGCCGACGGCTTCATAATATTGGGCCAGATCCTCCTTGGTCACGGCTTTGCCATCATTGGCATCCGGCCACAGCGACTTGTCGGGATTGGAGATCAGTACGCCCATCACCTCGGCCTTGGCGCCTTTGCGGCGGATGGGTCTGGTCTTCGCCGCCACCGCGGGCTCCGGCACTTCAGTCTGTGCGGGCTTCGCCGGCCGTTCGGCCTTGACTTCCCTGGCCGGCTTGTCCTCGCGCAGACCCTTGAAGGCGGCCTGGCGGGCCTGACCGTCGGCGGTCCAGCCTGCGAATTCGATTTCGGCGACGAGTTCCGGCTTCAACCAGGTGACCTCGGCCTCCCTTTTCGGCGCGCCGATCCCGGTAAAGGGCGATTTTGCCGTCTCGAGCGCCTTCAGCTTCGGAAGCAGCGTTTCCACCTTTTTCGCGCCATAGCCCGTGCCGACGCGGCCGACATAGACGAAGTGGTCGCCGCGATAGACGCCGACCAGCAGGGATCGGAATTTGCCATTGGTCTTGGCATAGGCGCCGATCACCACTTCGTGGCCGGCGCGGCATTTCGATTTCGCCCAGCTTTCGGTGCGGCCCGATTGATAGGGTGCATCGCCCTGTTTGGAGACGATGCCTTCCAGTGAGAGCTTGCAGGCAGAGCGAAGGACCGCATCGCCGTCGGTCTCGAAATGTTCGACGAAACGCAGGCGGGGATCACTGCCGGCATCCGACAGAAAGCTTCGAAGCCGCGCCTTGCGCTCGATGAGAGGCAGAGATCTCAAATCCTCGCCACCCTCATAAAGAAGATCGAAGGCGAAATAGACGAGATCGCCGGTCCTGCCCTCCGAAATGGCTGCCTGTAGGGCTGCGAAATCCGGTGCGCCATGGTCGTCGAGCGCGCAGATCTCGCCGTCGATGATGGCATCAGGCAGCACCGATGCCGCCTCGGCGATCTGTGGGTATTTGCCGGTCCAATCCAGGCCTTTCCTCGTCTTCAGCGTCACCTCGCCCTCGAGCGTGCGCATCTGGATGCGGTAGCCGTCAAACTTGATCTCGTGAATCCAGCCGGTGCCGGCCGGCGGCCGCTCCAGGGCCTGGCAAAGTTGCGGCTCAATGAAGTCTGGAAGGTCGACCCTTGCTGCCGTCTTGGGCTTCCTGTCGGCTCGGGCGTCCTCTTTTCGCTCTTCGGCGGCCAGCCCGTGATTGCTGTCCCAGACGGCATTCGCTTGAACATCACCACCCTTGATCATGAATGGCTTTGGCTTGCGGCCTTTGCCGGCCGCGATCATATCCATCGCTCGGCCGGAGGCGACCGAGGTGTCGTTCTCTTCCAGGATCGCTGCGCCATTCTCATCGACCGAGAATTCGTCGTGGTGCTTGATTAACAGCCAGTTGGTTCGCTTGCCGCGATCGCGGTCATTACGCATGCGCACCAGCACGAAGCTTCCGTGCAGCCTTTCGCCTTCCAGGGTGAATTTGAAGTCACCCTTGGCGAGCGCCTGCTCCGGACTTTTCTTTCCCTCCGGCTCCCAATAGCCGCGGTCCCACAACATCACCGTGCCGCCGCCATACTGCCCTTTCGGGATCGTGCCTTCGAAATCGCCATAATCGAGCGGGTGATCCTCGACCTCGACAGCCAGCCGCTTGTCGTGCGGATCGAGCGATGGGCCCCTGGTGACCGCCCATGATTTGAAGACGCCGTCGAGTTCGAGCCGCAGGTCGTAATGCAGCCGGGTGGCATCATGTTTCTGGATGATGAAGCGACGGCGATTGCTGCGCGCGCTCTGCTTATCGCCGCTCGGCTCCGTCGTCTTTTGAAAGTCGCGCTTCGATCGATATGTCGAGAGGTTGTCACTGGCCATGGTCGTTCCCCAAACAGCATATCCGAGCATGGAATGCCGGCTGGCGGCTGGAAGTTCCATGGTGGCCTGCTCTTGCTGAATATTGGCAACACGCGCGTCTATTCCAAGCCTCACCGCATCGCGAACGTGGCCTTCGATACTTCGAATGACGGCCAGGCGTGCCGACCGGGCCGAACAAACCGGCACCCACCGATTGTCGGCCACAGGAAGCGGCGAGGCGATGAAAAAAATTCGCCGTCGCGTCGTATCGTTCTCATGCCTCAAACGTTAATTGCTACCACCGGGATGCAAACATGCGCGTTGACCAATGGCTTTCCCTTCTCATCATCGCGCTCATGATGGGCGCCTTCGTATGGGGTCGTTATCGATACGATATCGTCGCCGTGAGTTCGCTGCTCGTTGCCATCATTGCCGGCATCGTGCCTGCCAAAGCTGCCTTTTCCGGTTTTGCCGATGACATTGTTATCATCGTTGGCAGCGCGCTCATCGTCAGTGCGGCGATATCCAGATCGGGGATCATGGATGTCGCGTTGCGCCGATTTTCTCCCGAAAGACGCGAGCCGCGGATGCAGCTGATCATTTTGGTTGCCATTGTCGCCGCCCTGTCAGCTTTCGTCAAAAATATCGGGGCGCTGGCAATCATGATCCCGGTTGCCGTGCAAATGGCGCGGAAATCACGCGTATCGCCGTCGATGTTCCTGATGCCGATGTCTTTCGCCTCTCTGCTCGGAGGGCTTATGACGCAGATCGGCACATCACCGAATATCATCGTTTCCCGGGTGCGTGAGGAAATCACCGGGCAGCCGTTCACGATGTTCGACTATACGCCCGTCGGCCTGGCGCTCGCGGTCACCGGCGTTGTCTTTCTGGGGCTGTTCTACAAGCTGCTTCCGGAAAGAACCCGGGCAGAAACCTCGATGGATGAGGCGGTGGCGATCAAAAACTACACGACCGAGGCCAAGGTCGTCACGCCGTCGGCGGCGATTGGCCGGTCCGTCAGCTGGCTGCAGAAGCCCGCCGGCGGCGATGCGATGGTGACCGCAATTATCGGTGGCAGCGGCCAAAGACGAACGCCGCTTCCCGACACAGTGCTCAAGGATGGCGACCGTCTTATCATCGAGGGCGAGCAGAGCGCTCTCGACAAGATCGTCAGTGAAGCCAGGCTTCAACTGTCCGATCGTAAACACGAGCCGGAGACACGCCAGGACATCAGTTCCGTTGAAGCCATCGTCGGCGAACATTCCCGTTTGATCGGCGTCAGCGCAAAAGACGTCTCTCTCTTCCACAATACCGGCCTCAACCTTCTTGCCGTCAGCCGCCGGGACAGGCGCTTCACCGAGCGTCTGGGCGAGATCAAGATCCGCAACGGCGACGTCGTGGTCTTGCAGGGCGACTTGCAGAAGCTGCCGGATCTTTTACGCGAATGGGGATGTTTGCCGCTGGTCGTACGGGATTTGAAGCTCGGCAACGCCCGCAACGGCATGATCCCCGTCATCATCCTCTTGGCCACCATGGGGGCGACAGCCTTCGGCGGCATTCCTGTCGCGACAGCATTTTTTGCCGCCGCCTTTCTGATGGTGGTCACCGGATCTATTCCCTTGCGCGAAGTCTATCATCATCTTGATGCGCCCATTTTGATCATGCTGGCCGCTCTCATCCCGATCAGTGACTCGCTGAGAACCACGGGAACCACCGACATCATCGCGGACCTCCTGTCGCGGATCGCCGAGATGCTCCCGCCGTTCGGCGCTCTGGCTCTGATCCTGGTTGCGGCCATGGCCGTGACCCCATTTTTGAACAACGCAGCAACTGTTCTGGTCATGGCGCCGATCGCCGCGACTTTTGCCGCCAAGCTGGGCTTTCGGCCCGATGCTTTTCTGATGGCGGTGGCCATTGGTGCCGGCTGTGATTTCCTCACGCCCATCGGGCATCAGTGCAATACGCTGGTTATGGGGCCGGGCGGATATCGATTTGGCGACTATGCGAGATTGGGCCTGCCGCTCTCGCTCATTGTCGTGCTGGTCAGTGTGCCCGCCCTGCTGGCGGTCTGGCCGATGTGAGCCGGCGGGGTCGGCCTACTCCGCGAGGCAATTCAGGCTGGGCCATCGGCGCAGCCTTGGTGCGTTATTTCCACTGCGTCGCGTCGGCGGCAGCGCAGCCATATGGCGGCAGGGAACCGGCAAAGGTGATTTTCAGCTTGGCGCAGCCCCAGCTGTTGATCGGACCGGGCATGGAATTGTTGAGGGTGATGCCGATTTCGTCATAGGGGCTATCGGTGTTGGAGATATAGCGATACCAGCGGAAACCGGTAAAAACGACGAGAGCAAGAGCGATCGTCAGCAGCAGGCGAACTAATTTTTTCACGATATTTCCTTATATGCAAAGGTCGCCGTTTAGCACTCCCATGTCGATGCTGATAGCTCCGGCCAGGTGCAAGACGCGCGTTCGGTAATGGCAGTTTGAAAAATATCCGGCGCAATCGATTCTTTGACGGGATCTGCAATGACCATCGAAGCAGCACGTAATTCGCATCCCATCTACTTCATCGGAGCTTTTGCGACGGGTGGGCTCTTAACGTTCATGGTGCATCTCAACGGTGAGTTGGCACGGGTCGGCAATCCCATGTTCTCATCTTGGACCGCTCACGGCACAGGCATGGTCGCCGCCGTCATTCTTCTTTTAGCGCTCAACCGCCGCCGCGCTCCGATGGTGGGTAAAACCGACAGAGCGCCCTTATGGGCCTATCTCGGTGGTGTATCCGGGGCCGCAACGGTTATTCTGACCTCGACCGCGGTCAACTCGCCGCTCGGGCTCTCCGGCACCTTGGCTTTGGGTTTGGCAGGCCAGGTCGCCTTCAGCCTGGCGGCCGACAGTTGGGGTCTATTCGGACTGCCCAAGCGGCGCCCGGACATGCGGGACATCGCCGCGCTCGGCCTGGTCGTCACCGGCGGCGCACTCATTATCCTGTTTGGGCGAGGTGCGGCGTGACAGTGTTCGTTCTCCTGGCTTGCCTCGGCGGCGTGCTCGTCGGCCTCAGTCGTCAGCTCAATGGGCGGTTGAGCATATCCACAACGCCGCTGATCGCATCCTTCTGGAATCACGCCGTAGGCTTTGCGGTTCTTACATGCCTTGGTCTCGTTGTCGGAGGCCTGCTTCCAGCTGAAGCCGCCGAGGCGCCTTGGTATGTCTTTTTGGGTGGTCCGATCGGCGTCGTTTTCGTGGCGGCAGGCAGCTGGGCGATTGCTCGGATAGGCGCGGTCAATGCGGCTCTGCTGATCATTGGCGGCCAGATGGTAACGGGGGTGGCGTTTGATTATCTGCGCGCCGTGCCGACGTCGTTCTGGGCGAACGCCACCGGAATTGTTCTCATCGTCGGCGGAATGATGGTCAGCCGGCGGCGACGCAAAGCCGGCGGCTCGCAATAGCTGTGCGCGTCGAACAGCACGGCAACCCCTGTCGGAGTTGTCGGAGGCAGTGGATATTCTCGGAGTTTAACGGCTGGTTCGTTCGTCCAAGGTGGAAAGAGCGTCCTGCAGTCTCAGCGCCGCAAGTGCCCTCGTTGCCTCATCCGGAGACCATCCCGCTTCCAGTGCCGCGGATAGAACCAGCGATTCCGTTTGGAGCTCGAGCTTCTCATAAAGCGGCTCGATGGCTTCGCGCGCGGTGACGACGTGCTGGTCAGGTGGGGTGATGGGTGTCGCAGCAACCGTAGGCATGAATGCTCCTCCTTTTGAACGCTAAGGTTCGAAACCCAATGACAGGCATCCTTGTTCCGTGCACATCGCATTTTGGCCTGATCATCGATGACAGAACGTAATCCCGACGGTCGATACTTCGTCGTCTGAAGCCGTCTCCAGCGTCGAGCGAAAACCTTCGCTCGATGAAAGCCAGCGGGCAGGCTACCGCATAATTGCTTAAATCGGAAGCGACTTGAGGATTGTGCCGCGATTCAAGCTGTTGCAGCGCTCTTTGCGCGTCATGAAGAGGCGAGGAAGCCTTCCGTATCCTCCGCCACGAATGTTCGTTCGCCTTTGGGCAGCATCGCATCGCCATGCTTGCAAGGTAGGGACAATCAGGCATCCGCCAGAAAGACCACTAAGAATCCTGCCTCTACAAATCGATCACGATGTCGCCCTTAGGCTTCGAGCAGCAGATCAGCACGTTGCCGTCCGCCGGCGCATCGACCGGGTCGGGCCGGTAGTCGACGCTCCCTGCTACAAGCCCGGTCTCGCAGGTGTGACAGACGCCGGTTCGGCACGACCATCGCACCGGCACGTCGCAGGCCTCCGCCAGTTCGAGCAGGCTCTGGAATGTCGGCTCCCAGCGCACATTAAGACCGGTGCGCGCAAACGACACCAGCGGCCCCGAGCCTGGAGACCCCGCCGGTGAATGTGGTGGACGAGGCGGCGAAGCAGACATTCCGGGGGTTATCGACGGACCGGCGCCGAACATCTCGCTGTGGATGCGATCCGGGGCGATGCCCAGGGCTATCAGTCCGACGGTCAGATCGCTCATGAATGTCGAGGGCCCGCAGATATAGACATCACAATCGCGCGGCAGGTCGAGTGCTCTTAGCGACTGCACATCCAGACGGCCGTAAGCGTCGAAATCCAGCTTCGGCCGATCCTCGGGGTCGGGCAAACTGTAGCGAATGTGGCTGCGATGGTGAGCAAGCGTCCCGAGCAGCCCGCGCGCCTCCTCGGCAAACGGATGTTCGCGGCCGTTGCGGGTAGCGTATAACCACCAGACTTGCCGGGTCGACGCTTCGGCCGCCAGAACGTGAAGCATCGCCAGCACCGGTGTCACGCCGATACCCGCACTCAAGAGAACTATTGGCGAGGCGCCCGGCCGCAACGTGAAACTGCCGCGTGCGGCGCTTGCCTGCACGATGTCTCCAATCTGCAGTTCGTCATCGATGTAACAGCCGGCAAGGCCATGGGGCTCCCGCTTGACGCTGACGCGATAATGGCTGGCGCTGGGCTCGCCTGACAGCGAATAGCTACGCATCATCGCCGGCGCAGAAGCTGGCCCGAACCGCAGCACCACGAACTGCCCAGGCAGTGCCGCGGTAACGGGTTGGCCATCCGTCGGTTCGAGCAGGAGGGAGGTCACGTTGCCGCTTTCCCGCACCTTGCGCGACACACGCATAGGGCGGAAACCGCGCCATGCCGGCGGCGGGCCGGATGCGGCGGCGAGCCCGGCATTTCCCGTCGTTGCCCCCTCCTCCCGCCTCTGCTTGAGCAGCGCCTCGAATGAACCACGCCAGCCGGCGCTCAGCGCCGGGATGCGCAGCGCGCGCTCCAACTGGTCACGAGGATGGCCGGGCATGTAAAGCAGCGCGTTGATCGCAAAAATGCTCATGCCTTCGGGGCCGGACGCAACCTTCGTGATCTCGTCGCCTGCCCGCACGTCTCCTTCTTCGAGCACACGCAAATAGAAGCCGGGACGGCCATGTTTGACCAGCAACGCGGCCATCTGCGGCTCGTCCATGCGTATACCAAGCCGGTAGCAAGTGACGCGCGGCTGCGTCACCTCGAACAGCGCGGCGCCGATCCGATAACGGTCTCCAATGCAGACTTCTGCGTCAGGCAAACCATCGATGGTAAAATTCTCTCCGAACTGCCCGTAGACAAAGTCGTCGCGGCGCAACTGCTCCTGCCAGTACCGGTAGGAATCGATCTGATAGACAAAGACCGCACGGCCTTCACCGCCATGGCCGGCGAGGTCGGCTTGTCCATCGCCGTCCACGTTCAACCGCCGCACCATGCGCGGGCCATCGACCGGCGTTTTCCAAATGGCGGTGTTGACGATCTTGCCTTGCCAAGTGATGTCGCGCGGCAGGCCCACATTGACGGAAAGCAAGCGTACCATGACATTTCTCCCGAATGATCATCACCGCAATTTCGAGATCGATAGAGGATGGCTGCATGATGAGCCCGTCTCTTCGCGAGGGTGCTCCAGTGACGTCCTCCGGTGGCTCTCGCGATCATAGGCTTGCCCATAGAACCACAGAAGGGCTTTTCGATCGATCATACCATGGTGTCCCCGCCGGGGTCCCTTCCAGTCCGCGAGCCGGCAGGCAAGGCCTGCCGTTTCCCCGCGCGGGTCGAACCGCAGAGCAATCTAGATGTGAACGGAAATCATAGGGTTGTCGCAGGACCGCCCCAGGCGGCGGGGAATGGCTCCCCGCCGCAGCATCGTTCAAGCCACTGCCTCCTCAGGCTAGGTATTTCGTAAACCAGTCGACCGTGCGCTGCCAGGCGAGCTTGGCGGCTGCTTCGTCGTAGCGCGGCGTGGTGTCGTTGTGGAAGCCGTGATTGACGTCGGGATAGACATAGGCTTCGTAGATTTTTTGCGAGGATTTCAGCGCAGCTTCATAGGCCGGCCAGCCTTCGTTGATGCCCTTGTCCAGCCCGGCATAATGGAGAAGCAAGGGGGCCTTGATCTTCGGCACGTCCTCGGCGCGCGGCTGTCTGCCGTAAAAGGGCACGGCTGCGGCAAGTTCGGGATAGGCGACCGCCGCAGCATTGGCGACGCCGCCGCCGTAGCAGAAGCCGGTGATGCCGACCTTGCCGGTGGTGAGGTCGCTCTTCATCAGAAATTCGACCGCCGCGAAGAAGTCGTTCATCAGCTTTTCCGGGTCGACCTTCTGCTGCAGGTCACGCCCCTTTTCGTCGTTGCCGGGATAACCTCCGACCGAAGTGAGTCCATCAGGCGCCAGTGCGATGAAACCCGCCTTTGCCACGCGTCGCGCCACATCCTCGATATAGGGGTTCAGGCCTCTGTTTTCGTGAACGACCACCACGGCCGCTACTTTGCCGGCGGCGTTTTTAGGGCGCACGAGATAACCGCGGACATCTCCATTTCCTTTCGGCGACGGATAGGTGATGTATTCGGCCACGATGTCGGGATCGGTGAACTCGACCTGGGTCGCCAGCGCATAGTCGGGGCTCAGCGACGAAAGAATGGCGGCTGCGGTCAGCCCGCCGACCGCAAATTTGCCGGCCCGGTCGAGAAATTCGCGCTTGGTAATCTTCCCGTGCGCGTAATAATCGTAGAGTTCGAGAAGTTCCTGAGGGAAATCCTTGGCTGTCATGCGGGTCATGATGGCTCCTCCTTGCCTTCGGGTCTCGTGCCATCCTACACACGTAAACTCACGTGTCTTTTCAACATTTCGCGAGTCCCGCGTGTGGTTGTCGGGACGATCGCCGCCTGGGCAAAATACGATGAATTCGCCGCCGCTGCTTCAAGCGGTGCGCGCTATTCCATTCGGCAATCCGCGTCCGGCCGGTCGCAGCCGACAATCGGCCGCCGTCTGCCGGTCTATGAAAATTAATTTCATACCCGCGCTTTGAGGCCCGTTTTCTATTGACGCCTCTCGATTTTTGTCCCAACTTAAAGAAAATAAATTACTTAATTGGGAACTTGATCGGCATGAAAGTGGGAATCATCGGGCTGGGATTCCGGCTCGGCTATCTCGGATATGTGTTCAAAGCGATCGATAGCAGCTTCGACATTGTCGGCTATGTCGATCCGGAACCCGCCGGACTTCCCGGATTGACGGAAAAGGGTGTCTCTGTCGGCAAGGCCTATGGTTCGCCGGAGGAGCTGCTGGCTTCCGAAAAGCTCGATCTGCTGATGATCGGCTCCCCCAATCACCTGCATCTCGATCATATCAGGCTCGGACTTCAAGCCGGTCTCAAAGTCTTCTGCGAAAAGCCGATCGTTACCACCATCGCCGAAAGCATCGAGCTTGCCCATCTGATGGCGAAGTTCGGCCATGAGCGGCTGATGGTCGGCCTCGTGCTGCGTTATTCTCCACTCTATAAGGATCTCCGCGCCATCCAGGCCGAGGGCAAACTCGGTCAGATCGTGTCGATCGAGGCTTCCGAACATATCGAGCCCTATCACGGCGCCTTCTTCATGCGCGACTGGCGCCGCTATGAGCGCTATTCCGGCAGCTTCATGCTGGAGAAATGCTGCCACGACCTCGACCTTTATAATGGCGTCGTCGGCGCGCGGCCCGAGCGCGTGGCAAGTTTCGGCGGCCGCAAGAGCTTCATTCCGGCCAACGACCCGGCCCGCGAAGGCATCAACGATCTCGAGCTTTTCCATCGCAAGCCGAGCGGCTGGATGGGATCGGACAAGGTCTTCGACAGCGATGCCGATATCATCGACTATCAGGTGGCGATCGTCGAATATGAAAATGGCGTCGGCATGAACTTCCATACCAATCTGAACGTGCCCGACCAGTTCCGCCGTTTCGCCATCATGGGCTCGCGCGGCATGGCCGAAGGCGATTTCGTCCGAGGTTATCTCGACGTGCACGAACAGCTGACCGGCAACAGGATCGTCGAAAACAAATATGCCGCTACCGAGCTCTCCCAGCATTACGGCGCCGACGAACAGATGGCGAGCGATCTGCTGGAAAGCGTGCGCACCGGGCTCGAACTTCCCGTTTCCACGCTGAATGCGCTTGAGGCCGGCATTCTCGCTTTGGCGATGGACGAAGCAAGGATGAAGAAAACGGTCGTCGACCTGCGTCCCGTCTGGGACCGCTTCGACGAAGCCCTTCACGCAAGAGCGGCTTGAGGAGGGCGGCAGGATGAGTGTTCAACGAAGCACCTTCATCTTCGCCTGCATCCTGCTTCTTCCGGCCGTGCTCTATGTTCTCGCCATCGTCGCCTATCCGCTCGTCGATACGTTCATTCTCTCCTTCACCGATGCGTCGCTCCGAAAGACCACCAATTGGGTGGGCTGGATCAATTACGAGAAGATCTTCAACGAGCGGTTCGCGGAAGTCATCATCCGCACCTTCATCTGGACGTTCTTCTCGGTCGCGCTGAAAATGGTGATCGGCACCTTCGGCGCATGCATGCTGAATGCCGCGGTGCCCGGCCGCTCGCTGTTCCGGCTTTTGACCATGCCGCCCTGGATCGTGCCGATGGCAATCGGCATCTTCATGTGGGGCTGGATGTATAACGGCCAGTTCGGGATGATATCGGGCGTTTTGCAACGCTTCGGTCTGGTCGACGGTCCGGTCGCCTTCCTCGCCTATGGCAGCACCGCCTTCTGGGCGACGATCATCACCGACGTGTGGATCGGCGTGCCGCTGGTGACGATCTACTTCCTGGCGGCAATCCAATCCATTCCGAAGGATCTCTACGAGGCCGCCTGGACCGACGGCGCCGGCCGTTGGTATCGCTTCCGCCGCATCACCCTGCCGCTGATGGTGCCGGCGATCATCACCATGTCGATGCTGTCGCTGATCGCCACCTTCAATTCGTTCGATATCATCTGGATCCTGACGCAGGGCGGCCCGAGCGGCGAGACGACGACGATGATCATCGATACCTATCAGACTGCGATCGGCTCGAAGAAATACGGTGAAGGGGCGGCGCGCGCCGTGCTGATCTGCATCTTCCTGTCGCTCTTCTGCTTTGCCTATTTCCGCGTTACCCGCCGCCTCAACCCGGAGAAGCGCGCATGAGCAGCCCCGCCATGATCGACCGTTACCGCTGGTGGGAAATCATCCTGATCTATTGCGGCATCGCCCTGTTTCTGTTCTTCGTGCTGGCGCCCTTCTTCGAAGGCTTCATGGTTTCGCTGAAGCCGCTCAGCCAGCTCTTCTCCTCGCCCTACCGCTTCTGGCCGGAGAACGGCTCGTTCGAGGCTTACCGGACGATGTGGGTCAGCGTTCCCGGCTTCGGACGCTATATCTTCAACTCGTTCTTCATCTCGATCATCGTCACGCTGGTCGTGCTCTGCCTCGTCATTCCGGCGGCCTATGCCTTCGCCAAGTTTGAATTCAAGGGCATGGGCATCCTGCTCGGCGCCTTCCTGACGGTGAACATGTTTTCCGGCGCCGTGCTGTTGATCCCGCTCTTCCGGCTGATGCGCAGCCTGGGCGTGCTCAACACCTATCTCGCCATGATCGTGCCGGGAGTCGCCTTCCTGATCCCCTCGGCAATCTGGCTGCTGCGCACCTACATGATCCGTATCCCGCAGGAACTCAACGAAGCGGCCTATATGGATGGCGCCAGCCATTTCTACACGCTTCGCCGCGTCATCCTGCCGATTGCGATGCCGGGCATCATCGTCGTCGCCATCACCACCTTCATCGGCGCTTACGCCCAGCAATTCATCTTCGCGCTGACGTTCAACTCGAAGACTGAATACATGCCCTTGCCGGTGGGGCTCTTTGCTTATTTCGGCAAGCAGGAGGTCATCTGGAACGAACTGATGGCGGCTTCCTTCGTCGGCATCGCGCCGGCGATGGTCGTCATCTTCTTCCTTCAGCGCTACCTTGTCGGCGGGCTGACCGCCGGTGCGGTGAAACAATAAGACCAAAAAACGAGTGAACAGCTAACACAAGAACGGGAGTCACGACGTGAGCATAACAATCAAGACAGGCCTTATGGCGCTCGCTTTGCTCGGTTCGACGGCACTGACCGCGGTCACTGCCCATGCAGCCGACAAGGAAATCAGCTGGATCTATTGCGGCGACACGATCGACCCGGTCCACACCAAATACATCAAGCAGTGGGAAGAAAAGAACGCAGGCTGGAAGATCGCCCCCGAGGTCGTCGGCTGGGCGCAGTGCCAGGACAAGGCGACGACGCTTGCCGCCGCCGGCACGCCGGTCGCCATGGCCTATGTCGGCTCGCGCACGCTGAAGGAATTCGCCCAGAACGATCTTATCGTGCCGGTGCCGATGACCGATGACGAGAAGAAGGCCTATTATCCCCACATCGTCGACACGGTGACGTTCGAGGGTAACCAGTGGGGCGTTCCGATCGCCTTCTCCACCAAGGCGCTGTACTGGAACAAGGATCTCTTCAAGCAGGCCGGCCTCGACCCCGAGACGCCGCCGAAGACCTGGGCCGAAGAAATCGAGATGGCCAAGACCATCAAGGAAAAGACCGGCATTCCGGGCTTCGGTCTCTCCGCCAAGACCTTCGACAATACCATGCACCAGTTCATGCATTGGGTTTACACCAATAACGGTGCGGTGACCGATGCCGAAGGCAAGGTCACGCTCGACAGCCCGCAGATTCTCGCCGCGCTGAAAGCCTATAAGGACATCGTCCCCTACTCCGAAGAAGGCCCGACGGCCTATGAGCAGAACGAAGTCCGCGCCATCTTCCTCGACGGCAAGGTGGCGATGATCCAGGCCGGCTCCGGTGCAGCCGACCGTCTGAAGAAGACGCAGATCAGCTGGGGCATCACGACGCTGCCGCTCGGTCCCGACGCCAAGGGCCCGGGCACGCTGTTGATCACCGACAGCCTGGCGATCTTCAAGGGTTCTGGAGTCGAGGACAAGGCGATAGAATTCGCCAAGTTCATCACCTCGCCTGATGTCCAGCCGGAATACGAGCTGCAGGGCGGCGCCGGCCTCACCCCGCTGCGCCCCTCCGCCAAGGTCGACGAGTTCGTCGCCAAGGATGCCAATTGGAAGCCTTTGATCGACGGCATCAGCTACGGTGGTCCCGAGCCGCTCTTCACCGACTATAAGGGCTTCCAGAACTCGATAATCGAGATGATCCAGTCGGTGGTAACAGGCAAGGCCCAGCCGGAAGCAGCGCTCAAGAAGGCTGCCGGCGAAATCGAAGCCTTCAAGTAAGCCTCTCCTGGGGTCGCGGCGGCATAAGCCGCGGCCCCTCCACTATCATGATCGAACATGCGACCAGGCCGCCGGCGGAGACAGATTTTTGGGACAGCTCCTTCTCAACAAAGTTCAGAAATTCTATGGCGACTACGAAGTTCTGAAGGGCGTACAGCTCGATGTTAAGAACGGCGAGTTCGTCGTCTTCGTCGGCCCGTCTGGCTGCGGCAAGTCCACCCTGCTGCGGATGATCGCCGGTCTCGACGCGACCACGGCGGGCGATATCGTCATCGACGGCGTCAGGGTCAACGACCTGCCACCGGTCAAGCGCGGCATCGCCATGGTGTTCCAATCCTACGCGCTCTACCCGCACATGACCGTCTTCGAAAACATCGCCTTCCCGCTTCGCGTCGAAAAGATGGAAGAGGCAAAGCTCAAGGCCAGGGTGGAAAATGCGGCGCGCATCCTTCACCTGGAACAACGGCTGCAGCAGAAACCCGGCGTGCTTTCAGGCGGCCAGCGCCAGCGCGTCGCAATCGGCCGCGCCATCGTGCGCGAACCGAAAATATTCCTGTTCGACGAACCGCTGTCAAACCTCGACGCGGCGCTGCGCGCCGACATGCGCATCGAGCTTGCCAAGCTGCACCGGGCGTTGAAGGCGACGATGATCTATGTGACGCACGACCAGGTCGAGGCCATGACCATGGCCGACCGTATCGTCGTGCTCGACGCCGGCGATATCTCCCAGACGGGCGCGCCGCTGGAGCTTTATCACAAGCCGGCAAACCAGTTCGTCGCCGGCTTCATCGGCAATCCGAAAATGAATTTCCTGCCCGTGACCTGCAAAGGCGTCAGCGCCAATGGCGTCGAGGTGGATTATCTCGGCCAGACGGCCGTTCTGCCGGTGACGCCGCGCGACGGCATGGCCGGCAAGGCTTTGACCCTCGGCATCCGCCCGGAACATATCCAACTCAACGGCGGCGATATCGTCTTTACCGTGACGCCGACGGTCATCGAGCGCCTCGGGGCCAATACGGTCGCTTATGCCTCGCTCAACGGCGAGGGCGAAAATTTCTGCGCCATGCTGCCCGGCAGCGTCGGTATCCGTCCGGACGCGCCTGTTTCGACCGGCATCAATGCCGCCGATTGCCACCTCTTCGATGAGGCGGGCATTGCCTTCGAGCGGCGCGTGGAGCTGACGGAAATCGATATGAACGTGATCAACCCGACGGCGGCTTGAAGCGGCTGGCTCCCTGCCGGCGGTTCGTCCTGCCAGGGGTCGGGCCCGGGGCGAAATGACACCCTAGACAATGTGGCTGCCGGCGGCAGTTCGGGGGTGATTTTCCTCTACGAACCTCGTTGGGCAATCATCTTCCAGATGACAGAGTCCGGTCCAAAGCGGACATCGGAATGTTGATGGCCAAAGGCGGCGAACAATCTCCTGCTTCGAGCGATGCCCACTCTGGTTAACGCCCATCAGAAGTTGAGGATATCAACACTTTAGAGTTCATCGCTTCGTTGCAAGAAGCGAAGACTGCAAGTTAAAAGGCATATTGGCGTGTTGCGGAAAATCCCCCAGCGTGGAATATTTGAGATCGTTGCACTTTTGGGGGAGGCAAATGGAAGGTCGCACGTGGGCTACCGTTTCCGAATTGAAAGCCGACAAGGTCTCGGCGTCGATCCGGAAAGTGTTGGAGGGTATGACTCCGAGCCGGCACTTTCCCCAACAGCCGACAGCCGACATCTCCAGCTACGTTGAGCAAGTCCTGCGGCTGGGACAGAAGGAGGCAGACAACAGCCACGGCTTTGTATTCAAGTATCTCGAGAAGGCTATCGGCACAGGCAAACTTTTGAGCGTCATTCGTCCGCCCGTTCGCAGTCCGACCTCAATGCGTGTGTCGCTGGGGCTTTCGGCAGCGTTCGACGATGCGTTCGCTATTCGACGCCAAACGGGTGGCAAGGACGACTTCATCGGCGCGCGCCACGTTTTGGTGTCTTTGATTACATCGCAGAAAAGGATAGTCGCCGAAGAGCTCGGAATGGCGATGCAAGTGGTGAAAAGAACCGACCTGAATGCCTTGCTGATGAACTTGACGCCTATTCTGCTGAACTCGTTGGAGCCAAATGAGTCACTAGAACAGTGGGTATTGATACTGCGGGATCGAGGGTACGCAGACGCAGCGCAAGCATTGGGGGCGTCAAGCGCTGAGCAGAAAAGCGTGAATTCGAAATCGCCCCTCACCGCGTCCGTAGCACCAGCTTCGTCGGCACAAGCGTCAACTTCGATCGAAAGGGCTGACGGTCTGCGAAGCCCCACCCATCAACTCGATCCGATCGCTCGTTTGCGCAATGACGATCCGAGAAGCTTGGAGCAACAAGACATTGTCGGCATTGACGACGCCGCAGAGGCGCTGGCCCGAGTGATTGCCTCCAAGAATTTTCGCCCGCCATTGGCGGTCGGAGTCTTCGGGCATTGGGGTTCAGGGAAAAGCTTTCTGATGCGGCGCATCGAACAGGAGATCGCCGTCTTACGCAATCTGCAAAGCCCTGCGTTTCACTCTCAAATTGTCGAAGTTCCTTTCAATGCCTGGCACTACGTCGACACCAGCTTGTGGGCAAATCTAGTGGGGGAGATTTTCGAGACGCTCGACCGGAGATCGCCACCCAAGAATGCGTCCAGAGACGGCATATTGAACCGGCTTACGACCGCGCGAGAACTCACCATTGCGTCAGCACGGGATTTGGCGGCAAAGCGACAGGGCGCTCTGCATGCGAAAGAGGAACTTCGGCGCGCTGAAGCCGATTTCGAGGCCAAGCGATCAAGTATTTCTCAGATGATTAAGGATGCTGCAGGCGGAGCCAAAGCAGCTTGGGCTGCAGCTTCCGAAGACCCCGAAGCGAAAAAGCTCGTGCAAGGTGTTTATGGACAGAGCCTGCCCGAAATGATGGCTCAATGGGGCGATCCGCAGACCGCATTGAACTCCCTGCAGAAAGATGCAGTTGTGTGGCTTGCAATCCGTCGCGATATTGGCGGATGGAGACCCATGCTTTCTTGCCTTGCTATTTTCGTAGCGCTCTTGACGATCTCGTTCTGGGGCACGTCAGTCCTACCGACTGATTTCTTGAAAAAGGTGGAGCAATTCAATCCCTTCTTGCTGGCAGGCTCCGGATTTTTGGTGACAGCCGCGAGTTGGTCGGCTCGCATCACCAGGAAGGCGGTGCTTGCTCGTGACACTGTGGTCGCCGCGGTGACTGGATACAAAGACGCCGCAAGCAAAAATGCCCATGTGAATGAAAAGGAATTGAAGGCCGCTCGAGAAAAGCTCGATGCAGCAAGACTCAAGATTGCGGCGGCGCAGGCCTCTTTGGGCGAGGCTATCAGTTCACAGGCAAATGCGGCCAATGAGTTGGCCCGAGACACCCCGGCCGAACGGTTGCGGGCATTCGTCAAATCAAAGGCCGGGGTTGACGGCCCCTATAGGAGTCAGCAAGGCTTGATTGGCACGATCCGTCGGGATTTCGCCGACCTTTCGAACTTGATGTATTCCAAGACTGATCATGATGCCTCCGGCCGCACTGAAGCCGATGAAAACTTCGAAAAAGATATTCAGCAGCTACGGACGGATTTCCCCGACGTTTTGACACCAGATGAGATCGAAACCTTGCGAGGTGGCACCATCTCGATGGCCGAGGTCGAGCGCTTAGATCGCATCGTCCTCTACATCGATGACCTTGATCGTTGCCCTCCAGACAAAGTCATCGATGTGCTTCAAGCGGTGCATTTGTTGATGGCATTTCCGCTGTTCGTTGTCATCGTGGCAGTCGACGTTCGGTGGCTGGAGACCGCTTTGAAAGACAGACATAAGCAATTTGAGGGTGAGGGCATCGATCTGAAGGCCCTTGAGTACCTGGAAAAAATCTTCCAACTGGCGATCTGGACACAGAAGTTCGATGCCGATGATATTGGACAATTGATCCGAAACCGCCTTGCGGGTTCTGAACGGGGCCGTGCATCTGAGCAAAGCACAGATGCTCAACGCGGTGGGGTTTTGTCCAATGGAGCAAGCAGCCAAAATCCCCTTCCTATTGATACGAGCCCGGAAACGAAGAACAGCGTCGACAGCCCTGAAAACAAGTTGGAGGGCGCGCGTCCCCCGGTCAACGAATTACTGACGATTACGGATGAAGAAATTGAGTTCTTAGAACGAACGTGCAGAGTTTTGGAAATGACACCGCGCCGCGTCCTTCGACTGATCAACAGCTATCAAGTGGCTAGAGCGGCTTTAGATCAAAAAAACTTTGACGAACTCGTCTCCAAAAAAGGTTATCGCGCTTTCGCGGGCCTTTTCGCATTGGCTACAGCAAAACCGGACCACATACACCAGATTGTTTCAGCGCTTGGTCCGGCAAAAGATTGGGCTGGCTATCGCGAGGCGCTCCGAAATCGCGATGCCGTTGGTGCTCTATCTGAGTTTGAAGACTGGAGTAAGGTGCTTGAGGCCGAGGGTGTCGATCTGCCGTCTCTTCGTGCCTATGTTGCTTTGACGCTTCGGTTCAGCTTCGTTGGCCCTTGTCGTACTCGAAGTGATAAGAGGTCTCAAGGGATCGCGGCCTCCCGTTGATTGGGAAGCCGCCAGCAGACTTGAAATGACGCAGCGACGTGGTCTGGCGCGAAATCGCGCGAACTGAGCTGTGCCACGCCCAAGGTACGCGATTGGCTGATGTCGCATCGCCAAGTCGGACAGACACCGAGATCGCGAGAAAACCACCTATAACCACGGCCATTTCGCCCTCAACCGGACCCGCGCCCTACCAAACGAGGCCGCGAGCGGCGACATCCTCGACGCGGGTCACCACGCCACCCCGATGAAATACCATCGTATCGAACAGGTTGGACACCACGCAGGTATGGTTCGGGATGATGAAGAGCTTCTCGCCGATCTGCGGCCGTGGGGTGGTGCAGTTTGCGAGATCGATCACGCCGTGTTCTTCCGACAGGCTGCTGATCCGTGCCTGGGGATAACCGACGATCAGGCCGTAATCGCCAAAGCCCTGAAGATCCGAGGTCAGGGCTTTCGAGCCGGCATCGATGACGGCGCGGTCGGCGTTTGGCCGTGAGACGACGGTCGCCAGCACATGCATGGCGCAGTCATCCTCGGTGCAATGGCCCATGCGCACCATCTGGCGGTCGTTGTAGATATAGGTGCCGGCGCGGTGTTCCGTCGCTGATGTGACGAGATGCGCCTCGAACAGGCTCGGCGTACCGCCATTGCTGACGATCGGGCAGGTTATGCCTTCCGGTTTCAGGTGGTCCAGTGTTTCGGTGATGAAGGCTTCGACGGCGGCGGCCGATTGCGGCTTGGGGTAGGTGACGATGCCGCCGAAGGTGAGGCCGTCGGCAGCGGCGATGCGCTTGGCGAGCGAGGCGGCCTCCTCCGGCGTCTGCACGCCGCAGCGGCCGCCGCCGGTGTCGCATTCCACCAGCACGGTGATCGGCTTGTGGCCGGAGAAATGCGCCGCCAGCCCGTCGACCGTCGTTTCGCTGTCGGCGACGACCTTCAGGGCCGGGATTTTCTCGTTCAACCTGGCCAGGCGCTCGAGCTTCTGCTGTCCGAGGATGTTGAAGGTGATGAGGATGTCGCCGAAGCCGGCTTCGGCGAAGACCTCGGCTTCCGTGACCTTCTGGCAATTGATGCCCCTGGCGCCCGCGGCAATCTGCGCCACGGCCAATGCCGGGATCTTGTGCGTCTTGATGTGCGGGCGGAAGTTCAGTCCGTGCTGATCCATATAGGACTGAACGCGGTTGATGTTGGCGGCCAGCCGGTCTTCGTCGATGACAGGACGCGGCGTCGAGAGATCGGCGATCCTGTCGCCTGGCTTGGCGACGACGGCAAACCGGGCATCATGCATCTAGGCGGCTCCGCGTTGTGTTCCATGTGGATCGGCGACGATTGGCCATATGGTCTTCGGCGCCCGCCGGTACGGCGTCGTCGCCGGATTATTGGGATAGGGCGTTCCGGCGGAGCAGTAAAGGATCTCCGCCGCGATCTTCGAGAAGGAGGCGAAGAAGTGGTTGGTGGATTTGATCACCAGGATCTTCTGCCGCGTAGGGTCGATGCCCATCGCCGAAAACAGGCTGGGGTCGAAGCTCTGGGCGCGGGTCGAATTGAGGATGATGTCGATGCCGTTGAGGACAATATGGGCGGCATCGCCGAAAGGGGCGAGACTTTCGCCGAACTGCATCTCGGCATTCTTCAAGAGCTTGACGACCTTCACCGTGCCATCGATCGGATTGCCGGTGCCGGGCGCCGACTTGGCGCCGAAGCGCAACGGAATTTCCGCCCCCTCGCCGGCTGCAAAACAGATCTGCACGGCCACCGGATCCCAGATGGTGCCGATCGCCGCACTCGTGACCCCGCGGGCCAGAAGTTCTCCAAGAATAACCGTCGCATCCCCGGCCGTGCCGCCGCCCGGATTGTCCCAGACATCGGCGATGACGACGGGCCATGCGGTGGCAGTCATCGCCCGCGCGACGGCTTGCTTCTCGTCGATCTGCGGGACCATGAAGGTGCCCCGTTTCGAAAACAGCTCGAGGCCGAGCTCACGCGCCAGAGCCGCGCCCTTTTCCGGCTTGTTGTCGGTGACGACAAGCAGCTTCGTCCCCATTTCGGGAACGTCGCCGACCATAAAACCGTGGACCACCGAGATCGACAGGATATCGGGGTCGTCCTTCTCGATCCGCATGATCTTGTCGACGAAGGAGCGCATCGGCTCGCGCGATGTCGGGAAGACGTCGATCATCCGGCAGTCGAACACCGAGATATCAGGCTTGATCCGGCCTTCGAGCGTGTCGACGGCGATGCGCCAGAGGTCCTCGGCGCGGTCGACGAAATCCGTATGCGGAAACTCCTTGAAATAGACGGCGAAATTAAGCGCGGCGACACGTTTGGCGGTCAGGTGGCTGTGCGGATCGAGCTCGGCGCAGATGAGCACATCGGGCCCGACGATCTCGCGCATGCGCTGGAGAAGATCGCCTTCGGTATCCTCGTATCCGGCTGCCACCATGGCGCCATGCAGGCCCATGACGACGGCATCGACCGGCATTGCCGCGCGAAGCTGGCCGAGGATTTCGTCACGCAATTCCTCGTAAGTTGCACGGTTGACGAGGCCGGCGGGATCGGCCCAGGTGGCCGTTCCCTCGATCAGCTGCCAACCCTTCTCTCGGGTGACGCGCCTTCCGACGGTGATCGGCGCGGTGCAGAGCGTCGGTGTTTCCGGATGTTGGCCGGGCGGGGCATAAAGAGAGGCTTCGAACGCGCGGCGATCCACGCAGATCGGGGAAAATGTATTGGTCTCGGTCGCCAATGCTGCCGTGAAAATGCGCAAGAAAGTGGCCTTCGTGTTATCGGCCCCTGCTTTACCCCATCGGGTTCGGCAGGTAGCCGGTGAAACCTGAGATTTTCCAGCGTCCTTGGTGCAGCCTGCAATAATAAAGCGTCTGCCATTGCAGGACGTCTCGGGTGCCGTCGGACTTGGAAATGCCGCCGTCGAACTTCTTGCGAACGAGCGCCATGTCGCCTTCGATCTCGATATCCTCAAGCGTCGTCGTGGTGAAGATCGCCGTGCGCGGATCTTCCGCGAAGCTCTGCTCGGCGAAATCCTTCGCCTGCCTCAGCCATTCCTGGCGATAGGCCGACAGCGTCGGGAAGGCGAGCCGCCATCTGTCGGGGCTGAGCTGCTTCTGGGCATCGATGCCGATGAAGCCCTCTTCGACGAAATCATGTTCCACCATCGACCAATCGGCGGCGAGAAAAGCATCGATATCGCGCATAACGAGCATTTCCCAGATCGCCTGCCGGGCGCTGTCGGAGGGAAAAGGATTCAGGAAAGGATCGCGCATATCTGCCCCGGATTGAAATTCTTTTCATAATTCATGTTTTTCACTGGTCAAATTCTGCTTTCTATGGTCATTTGTCAACTTATCAAGAAAATAATTTGCAAGGACATCGGCATGCCCATCAAGCGCTATGGCACTGTTCAAACGGGCGCCGGCGGCAAGGCGCTGCCTTTCGCGCGGGCGGTCGAAGCCGACGGATGGCTCTATGTTTCCGGCCAGGTTGCGATGGAAGACGGCGAAATCATCGACGGCAATATCATCGCCCAGACCCATAAGACGATCGCCAATGTTCTGGCGATTCTCGAGGAGGCCGATTATGGCGTCGAGGATGTCGTGCGCGTCGGCGTCTGGCTCGACGATCCGCGCGACTTCTGGACCTTCAACAAGATCTATCAGGAGTATTTCGGCGAGCATCCGCCGGCGCGTGCCTGTGTGCAATCGTCGATGATGGTCGATTGCAAGGTTGAGATCGACTGCGTGGCCTATAAGAAGAAGGATGCTTGAGGAATAAGGGTGGGAACGGGCTTGGATATCTTTTCGACATTGCAGGAAGACAAGAGCAAGCTCTCCCCCTCCGAGAGCCGCATCGCGGAGATCATCGTCAACGACTTCGAGTTCGCCGTGAATGCCTCGATCATCGAGCTCGCCGAACGGGCCGCGGTATCGCCGCCGACCGTCACCCGCTTTTGCCGGCGGCTGGGCTGCGAGAGTTTTTCCGACTTCAAGGTGCAGCTCGCCCGGACCGCCCATATCGGCGTTCGCTATCTGAAACCGGAATCGAAAAGCACCGATCCGGCCGATGTCGCCCAGGATATCATCACCAAGGCCCAGAACGCGCTGTTTCTCCTGCACCGGTCGCTCGATCTGGCGGCGATCGAAGCCGCCGTTTCTCACATCGCCAAGGCCGATATGATCTATGCCTTCGGCTCGGGCGGCAATTCGTCGATGATCGCCGACGAGCTGCAGAACCGGCTCTTCCGTCTCGGGCTTCGCATCACCGCCAGTTCCGATCACAGCATGCAGCTGATGATGACGGCCGCGGCGAAGCCGGGCGACGTGCTGATCGGCTCGTCCTTCTCAGGGCGCAATATGGAGCTGGTGCGGGCCTTCGAGCTTGCCCGCGGGGCCAAGGTGAAAACCATTGCCCTGACCCAGACGGCAAGCCCGGTTGCCAAGGCTGCCGAAATCGTCGTGCCGATCGACCTTCCCGAAGGCAACAACATTTATCGCCCGACTTCGACACGCATCGCCTACATCGCGACGGTCGATATCCTGTCGAGCCTGGTCGCCTATGCGGTGCAGCCGAAGGCGACGACCACGCTTCGGCGCATCAAGCAGCAGCTCGTCCTCCACCGCGACGGCGACGACCGGCAATTGCTTGGAGATTGAGGTTCATGAACGGGAGCGACAGAAAATGACGAAGTCGATAGCGATCGTCACCGGCGCTGCGGGCGATATAGGTGCTGCGATCGCCGCGCGGCTCGCCGATGACCATGATGTCGTGTTGCTCGCCGATATCGATGCCGCCGCTGCGGCTGTCACGGCCTCAAAGCTCGGGCAGGACAATCGCTTCGTGGCCGTCGGATGTGATGTGACCAGCGAGGCGAGCATTGCGGAACTGGTCAGACGCGCCGCCGACGCCGGCGTGGTGCGAACATTGGTCAATAATGCCGGGGCGGCCCGCGCCACCAGCCTGCACGAGACGACGCCCGAAATCTGGCGGGCGGACGTTGCGCTCAATCTCGAAGCGGCATTCCTATGTTTCCGTGCCGTCGAGCCGATGCTGAAGGCGTCGAAAGGGTCCGTCGTCAACATCGCCTCGGTCAACGGCATGAATGTCTTCGGACACCCGGCCTATAGCGCCGCCAAGGCCGGGCTTCTGCATTTCACCCGGCTGGTCGCCGTCGAATACGGCAAGTTCGGCATCCGCTCCAACGCCGTCGCCCCCGGCACGGTGAAGACGCAGGCCTGGGAGAAACGCGCCGCCGCCAATCCGAATGTTTTCGAGGAAGCCCGCCGCTGGTATCCGCTGCAGCGGGTCGTCGATCCGCAGGATGTCGCCAATGCCGTTGGCTTCCTTGCCGGTCCGCTCGCCGCAGCCATATCCGGCGTCTGCCTGCCCGTCGATTGCGGCCTGACGGCCGGTCAGGCCGAGCTGGCGCGGACCTTCTCGCAATCGGAACATTACTGACATTCAGATGAGCGCATGAGCCGGCTTTTCCCCGACGTCTTCCGCAAACCGGCGATCCGCGCCAGCATGATCGCCATTTTCACCTTCGGAATGGCAGGCGCAATGACCGCGCCCTATCGTTCCATCGTGGGCATCCGCGAATTGGGCTTGAGCGACGGTCTCTATTCCGTGCTGAGCTTCGCCTCGGCGGCCGTGAACGTGGTCATCAGCATCCTGCTCGGCAATCTCGCCGATCGGCTCGGCGAGTACCGTTCGGCGATGATCGGCGCCTGCATCTTCGGCATCGTCGGCTACGGCATGGTCTATACCTTTCCGAGCGCGGCGGTCTTCATCATCAGCGGGTTGCTGCCGCTGCCGATCTACGGGGCTTTGAATTCGCTGCTGTTTGCCAATGCACGCGCGGCGATGCACGGGATGACCCGGAGCGACATGGTGACGGCCAATTCAGGCGTGCGCGCCATGATCTCGCTCTCCTGGGTGCTGATTCCGGGAGTGACCGGCCTGCTGCTTTCGGGCGCATCGAGCATGCTGCCGGCCTATCTCTTTGCCGCCATCTCCTGCCTTCTCTGCCAGGGCATCATCCTCTTCGCCTTGCCGAAACGGGTGGGAACGGAGATGGCCGCGGTTCATCATCTCACCTATCTCGGCGCCCTGCGGCAGGTGATTTCGCCGCGGATTTCAGCGCATATCGCCGGTGTGGCGCTGATCACCAGCACGCTGCATCTGAACGACGCCCTTCTGCCGTTGATCGCCACCGGTGCTGCCCATGGCGCGCTCAGCGATGTCGGCATTCTTGTCGGCATCGTCGCATTGCTGGAAATCGTCTTCATCATCGTCTGGTCGCGGATTGCACGGAAAACCGGGCAGATGACGGCGCTTGCCGCCGGCACCGTCATCTATGCGGTGTTCCTCAGCCTTCTCGGCTTTGCCTCTGAGCCCTGGCACCTCTATGCGCTGACCTTGATCGCCGGCATCGGCGCCGCGGCGATCATCAGCATTCCGATCACCTATCTGCAGGATCTCATCGCCGATCGGCCGGGCCTCGGCAGCGCGCTGATCTCCGTCAATATCTTTGCCAGTGCGGGGATCGGCGCGCTGGTTTTTGCCGCCGGCACCTGGGTGACAGGCTATTCCGGAACCGCGCTGATGAGCGCGGTCACCGGCCTGTTGGGGATAACGATCCTCGGCCTGCTGCAGAGACGCAATGCCGTTGCGCCGGTTGACGCCGGGGTTCAATAGGCCTGACGAAGAATGCGGCTTTCATCGTTTTCCATCTTGTGACAAGGGTGGGGCACCATTTGCTTTGAAGGCGACATGAAGGCGATCTCCGGCACCAATCTCGAGCAGGCCAAGTCTCACAACCGGCGTGTGGTGATCGAGGCCGTGCGGACGAACGGTCCGTTGTCGCGCGCGGCGATCGCCCGGATGACCGCGCTGACTGCCCAGACCGTATCCAACATCGTCGAGGAGCTGGAGAAGTCGCATCTTCTCGTCCCGGCCGAGGCACAGAAGCTGGCGCGCGGCCAGCCGATCATCCCCTATTCGATCAATCCCGCCGGTGCCTATTCGATCGGCCTGGAACTTGGCCGTCAACGGGCAAGCGGGGTTCTGACGGATCTTTCCGGCGCCGTCCGCGCGCGCATCGAGCGCCACGTCGAACATGCCGATCCGCAAAGGGCAATGCCCGCCCTGCAGGCGATCGTCGAGGATCTGCAGCAGGCCTTCGCCTTCGACCGAAACCGGCTGCTCGGCGTCGGCATGGCCCTGCCCGGCCGCTATGCCGATAGCGGCATCACCTCTCTCAGCCCGCAAAGCCTGCCCGGCTGGCAGGATTTTCCCGTCGGGCATGAGCTGGAACAGCGGGTCAAGGTGCCTGTGCTGGTCGAAAACGACGCGACGGCGGCGGCGATCGGCGAGCGCCTTCATGGCGTCGCCCGCGGTTTGGGCAGCTTCGTTTATCTGTTTCTTGCCGGCGGCGGCGGCATCGGCGCCGGAATGTTCCTCGACGGCCACCTCTACAAGGGCAGCCGCAACAATGCCGGCGAGATCGGCCATATCATCGTCGAGCCGCACGGCAAGCTCTGCAGCTGCGGCAAGCGCGGCTGTCTGGATCGTTACATCTCGCCGACCGTCGCCTACGAATTCATGGGCATTGCCAATGCCGAGGAACTCTCGCCCGATGATCTCGACGCGCTGATCGCCAAGGGCGGCGAAGGCCTGGACGCCTGGCTCGATCAGGCCGTCCAGCCGCTGCGACAGACCCTCGACTTTCTGGAACTGGCCTTTGATCCGCAGACCATCGTGCTCGGCGGCAGCGTATCGACATCGCTGATGCGCCGGCTCGCAGAACGGCTGGAGCCGCTGCACGTCCCGATCGATCCCGGCCAGAAGCGGACCATCCCCCGCGTCATGATCGGCATGACCGGCAAGGATACCGCCATCCTCGGCGCCGCCGCCCTGCCGATCTTTTCCGAAACCAATCCGCGCTTCGACGTTCTGCAAAAGCCGGTCGGCTAAATTGAGTTTAGCCGATAGCCGGCTTGGTCGTAGAGCCGGGCTACGGCGCGCGCGGCGACACAGCGACGGTCGACCGGCTATTCAAACAGAATGATACTTGAAGGAGTCGGCGGCATCGGTTTGACTGTGACGTCGGCAAGACCGGCCTGTCTTGCCATCTCAGTCAGCTCACTTTGTGTATAAGCCTGGCCCGCCGGGGTGCTGGCGAGCATCTCCCAGGAGAAAGCTGCCGGAAAAGGCGGCGACACGCGATCTTCGTTCGGCACGAAATCTACCGCGACGATCCGACCATCCTCTGCAAGGCCGGCGATGATCTTTCGCAACAGCTGGGCGCATGTCGGCAGATCGAAGTGGTGCAGAAAATTTGGAAGCAGGACGAGATCATAACCCGTGCCCCAATCGACATCGAAGGCGCTGCCGGCGATCGTCCGGTACCGGTCAGCCACGCCGGCTTTTTCCGCATTCTGCCGCGACAGCTCCAATACGGCGGCCCAATCGATGGCGACGATCTCCGCTGATGGAAAGGCTTTCGCAATTTCGATCCCGAAAATGCCTGGACCTGCAGCGATGTCCAAGACCTTTTTGGGAGACCTCGGCCAGCCGGAGATTTCGCCGGCCAGTATTTTGGCGCTGAGCCCGGTAAAGGAGCCCATGCCGCGCGCAAACTTCAACCAGACGGGATTGTCTGACGACATGTTCGCAAGCCCGGCCGAACCGCCGTTTCGCACGACGGCGGCCGGATCGCGCAGAAAATTATCCAGTATTTCGGGTGCGGCGACGAACTCGACAGCGGAGCCCATATAGGCCGGCGAATTGCGATCGAGGAACATTCTGGTCGCGGGAGTCATCCGGTACTGTCCGCTCTCCTTTGTCAGGAAACCATGTACCACGAGGTAGTCGCACAGGATGCGCACTCCACGTTCCGAGGCGCTTGTTGCCGAGGCCAACAAGGCTGCCGTTTTGCCTTCGCCGATATGAGTAAAGAGATCAAGCTCGATGGCCGCCTTGATCGCCGCCGTCTTTCGGCATGCAAACAGGGCATCGACCACGAGTTCGGGCGACACGACGCCAACATGGGCGTCTTCGACGATTGTTTCCATTGGGATCTCCCAGAGCCCTCGATCGTTCTTGCCTGGCAGCTCCAGCCGCAGAAATTATGCGCACATTCGCATATTCTACAATACTTACCACGCTAACCCGATCGGGTGCCCCAACGGCCGACCGCCAACCTCGCAGACCTACTCAAAGCGTATGAAAGACGGCTCGGTGGCGCCGACCAGGAACATTCTATCACGGTCCCAATCCTCGCCTTAATGCATGTCGCCCGGAAGTGTGCAGCGGTTCCGGGATAACGACACGCATAAAAACAAAGGCCTAAAGCGCGTCGCATGAATCAAGTTTGATGCGACGCGCTTTAGGATTCCTGCAGCCCATAAAGCAGCGGCATCAGCCCTGCCAGCGCCTTGAAACGCTCCCACGACTTGGATGACGGTTTCGTCCAGCCGGTTTCGGCCAGTGCCGAAAGGCGCGGGAAAACCAGACGGTCGAAAACGGCGCGATCCGTCATCGGTTCCGACCAGATGCAGGCCTGGATGCCGAGCAGTTTTTGTTTCTGGCTCGCTGTCCAGCCGCCGATGGGATCGAAGGTGTAGAGCTTTTCCGCATCCGAAGTCCCCGCCCAACTGGCGCCGGGCTCATCCCAGTCGGGCCTGAGCGCCATATCGAGGTAATAGACCTGCCCGGGGCAGACGACCATCTCGTAGCCGCGTTCGGCGAGTTCGGCCGAGACCTCGACATTGCGCCAGCTGCAGAGATAGCTCTTCGCTTTGTCGATGACATCGCCGTGCGCCGCCTCTTCCCATCCGCCGGTGATGCAGCCCTTGCTCGCCAGGAAGCGCTGGACTCGGTTCAGGAATTCCGCCTGCAGGACGGCCGCACCCGAGCCGTGGATATCGTCGGCGCCGTGGGTGTTGGTCACGACGTTCAGCCGCTTGGCATGCGCATCGGCAACCTCGCCGCCGGCGACTGTGCGCAGGCGCTCGAGTGCTTCCGGCGAGCCGGACCACGCGCCGAGGGGAACTTCGTCGGCGCCGAGATGGATGGTCTTGAACGGAAAGAGCTCGATGAGTTCCGTAAGGATGGTCTCGACGATCTCGTAGGTCTTCTCGCGGGCCGGATTGATGCAATTGTCTGGAAAGCCCTGAACCGAATAATAGCTGCCGACCTCGGCCGGATCGCGCAGCTCCGGTATCGCCTGCAGCATCGCGTAGCAGTGACCGGGCACATCGATCTCCGGCACGATCTCGATGCCGAAGCTCTTTGCGTGGGCGACGATCTCGCGGACAGAGGCTTTGGTGTAATAGCCGCCTGTACGGGCCGGGCTGGAACCGAGCAGCGGCGGAACGGCAAGGCCGTGGCCGCGCCAGGCGCCGATCTCGGTCAGGGCGGGATAGGCGTCGATCTCGACGCGCCAGGCCTCGTCGTCGGAAAGATGCCAGTGGAAACGATTGAGCTTGTTCCAGGCCAGCACCGCCAGCAGCTTCTTGATCTCGGCTTCGCCGTAAAATTGGCGGGCGACATCGAGATGCAGGCCGCGCCAGCTCATCGACGGCTCGTCGACAATTTCGCCCGAGGCCGGAAACCGGAAGACACCGGGATGCAGCCTTGCACCGCGCCAGATCTGGCCAAGTGTCACGAGGCCATAGAGAAAGCCGGTCCGGCTGCTTGCCTCGATCGTGATCGTCTCACCCTCGAAGCTCAGCCGATAGGCCTCCGGACTGAGCCCTGCGGCATCTTTCAGGGCAACCGGGACCGCGCCTTCCGCCTCAGTCCGCACGATGCCTTCGACGGCGAAGAGATGCTCCACCAGCGCCGCGAAGCTTCGCGCCGCCTCCTCCCCTTCCCCGCTCCGTGCCTGCGGCGCAAAACCGGCCGGCAGCGGCTGGCGCGAGGTGACGGCCACATGGTTCGGCCAAGGGATGATCGACACCTGGACGGGCGCATTGACGGGTACCGGATAGATCTCGGCGCCGCGTTTCAGCGGCGCATTGCTGACTGAAGAGCGCGTCGGCTCGATGCCGAGCACGATGGTGCTGCCGTCGGAAAGCGCGAGATAGCCGCTCGTCGCGCCGTCCGTCCAGTGCCGGAAATCCCGGCTCAGCGCGTAGACCGATATCGTCCACGTCTCGCCGGCGCCGAGTATGAAATTGGCCGGCGGCTGGAATTCGGTGAAATTCGAGATCCGCTGTGAGACCGTTGCGCCCTCGACGCGTCCGGCCGGATCGACGCGGCCCGGACCGCTGACGCAGAGCGAGAAATTCGAAAGCGGCTCGGCGCCGAGATTTTTGAGGCGCAGGACGTAGGAAAAATCCTTGCCATCCGCAGCCGGGTTCCAAAGGGTTTCGAGCCGCAGGTTTTTCGGTCGCGGTGTGGACATGGTCTCTCTTCCTCTTGAAAATCAGGGCTTGAACATTCCAGCGCAGTGCCGGAAGCGAATTGGGAGTTTGAAGTCAATCAAATTGATTTAATATCGATAGCCAATTTTTCGCCGGCGCGTCAATTGCCGATCTCAAATCTTCCGCAAGTCACCGTCGGGTGGGTCTTGATGAGCTTCATTCAGAAATTGGCCGGTGGACCGAAGGCGCAGAGCGATCGCATTTGGTGACGAAGCAGCCAATCCGTGCGTAGCAGACACCTTCGCGGCAACTGCCGGACATCCGGCCAAAGATGGCTCTTTGCCCCGATATGCCTGTTGACTGTCGATCGTCTCGATCGCAAACATGATCGGTCTTCTCACCGGGGCAGAAAATGCCGCGCGCGCGGGATCATCGCATGGAACGAGTTGAGCCTGCCCATCCCGATGCGAGGCCTGCCATCGTCTGGCTCGGCTTCATCGCCATGTGCATCGGCATGTTCATGGCGATCCTCGACGTTCAGGTGGTGGCGACATCGCTGCCGACTATCCAGTCAGCGCTTGGTATCGATCCGGATCAGATGAGCTGGATACAGACGGCCTATCTCATCGCCGAAGTGGTGGCGATCCCGCTGACCGGCCTGCTGACGCGGCTTTTGACGATGCGGTGGCTGTTCGTTACCGCCATCAGCGTTTTCGTTGCGGCCTCGGCTGGCTGTGCTGCCAGCAGCAGTTTCGGTGAACTGGTGGCCTGGCGGGTACTGGAGGGCTTTTCCGGCGGAACGCTGATCCCCTCGGTGTTTTCGGCCGTGTTCATCCTTTTCCCGAACGAGCGGCAGGCGCTGGCGACGACGATCGCCGGCGTGCTTGCGGTGCTGGCGCCCACCGTCGGGCCGATCGTCGGCGGATGGCTGACCGAGACCTATTCCTGGCACTGGCTGTTCCTGATCAACATCCTGCCGGGCATTGCCTCGGCAATCCTGGCGGCGCTCTTCCTGCCGCGACAGGCGGCCGATCCGTCCGAACTCCGGCATCTCGACGGCCTGTCGCTGCTGCTGATGGCAACCGCGCTGACGACCCTGGAACTCAGCCTGAAAGAGGCGCCGACCAGCGGCTGGACCTCGACCTATGTGCTGAGCCTGCTGGCGGTCTGCCTGGCGTCGGGCGGTATTTTCATCCGGCGAACGCTGCACCGCGGCCGGCCGATCGTCGATCTCGGCAATTTCACTGACCGGAACTTTCTCGTCGGCTCGGTTCTGAGCTTCGTGCTCGGTATCGGCCTGTTCGGCTCCGTCTATCTGATGCCGGTCTTTCTCGCTTTCGTCAGGGGCCACGACGCCCTTGAGATCGGCATGACAATGCTGGTCACCGGCATCGCCCAGCTGATCACGGCGCCGGTCGCGGTCGCGCTGGAGAAGCGTTTGGATGCGCGGCTGCTGTCGGCCGCCGGTTTCGCCCTGTTTGCGATCGGCGTTGGGATGAGCGCCTTTCAGGATCCGCGTTCGGATTATGACGCGATGTTCTGGCCGCAGGTCGTGCGCGGCGTCGCCATCATGTTTTGCCTGCTGCCGCCGACGCGGCTGGCGCTCGGCACGCTCCCGGCCGATCGCATTCCCGATGCCAGCGGTCTTTTCAATTTGATGCGCAATCTCGGCGGGGCGATCGGCATCGCGCTGATCGACACCATCATCTACACCCGCTCGGAACCGCTGGGCCAAAGCCTCTGGACCCGTCTTCAAGCCGGCGACATCGAGGTTGCGACCTTCGTCGGCGCTCCCCTTCCGGCGATATCGGGACATAGCGGCAGTTTCGACGCCGATACCACGGCGCTGCTCGATCCGCTGATCCAGACCGCGGCAAGCGCGCAGGCGATCAACGAAGCCTGGATGGTCATCGCCGTCCTCACGAGTTGCGCCCTGCTCTGCGTGCCCTTCGCCAGGCGGCCGGCGTCTACGTGACATAGGACGACAGGTTGCCCGATCGACCGGCTGCCGGTAAGATTTCTCTCAATCATTTTGCGTCATCCTCCAGTTCCCCTCTGAAGCCAATCGACGAGATCTCAATGGCCCCGGACCTTGACCGCAGTCTTCAAATGCCCCGCCGCGACGACCTTGGCCTCCTTGCGATCAGCAACGGCTCCGGCCTGTCGATATCGGCGCTGCCGAACGGCACGCTGTTTGCCATCGAATATGCCGACGACAAGGGATCGGTGCAGGTCAACCAGATCCAGGGCTCGCCGCTCATCGGTGGTATCGGCCGCCTTTACCTGCGGGTCGGCGGCGCTCGGCCCGATGTCGTCGAAATCGTCGGGCCGCGCGCCAATGGCAGCTTCGGACATAAGGCCACCAGCTTCTCCTGGAGTGGTGAGGCCGGGGATATTCACTATAACGTCCGGCTCGAGCTGCATCCTTCCGAGACGGCCTGGTTCTGGCGTGTCGCCATCCGGCATCTGAAGGATGGAACGTTGCCGGTCGATCTGGTGCTGATCCAGGATGTCGGTCTCGGCGATCGCGGCTTCCTGATGAACAGCGAAGCCTATGCCTCGCAATATGTCGATCACCATATCGCCGATCACCAGGCATTCGGACCTGTGGTGATGAACCGGCAAAATCTCAAACAGGGAGGTGGCCGCAATCCTTGGCTGGCGCAGGGTTGCCTCGACGGGGCAGTTGCCTATGCCACGGATGCGATCCAGCTGGTGCAGGCGAGAGACCGTCTCGACGACCGGCTGGTCGGCCGCTTCGGCACCAGCCTGCCGAGCAAACGGCGCCAGCAGGAAACGGCCTGCTCCGCCATCCAGTCGAAATTGCTGTCTGTCACCGCAAGCGGCGCGACCGCGACCTTCTTCGCCCTCTTTGCCGCCGATCATCTCGAGGCGTCGAGCGATGCCGATCTTGCGCGGCTCGGCGGGCTCGCGGCGGCAGACGGTGCGATCGCCGATATCGAGGAGACGGCGCCGGCCCGCAGCCTGCTGCAGGACGCGTCACTGTTGGAGGTCGAGCCGCTCGACAAAAAGGCGATAGGCCGGCTCTATCCCCAGCGCAGCCTGGAGGAACGCGTCGACGGAAAGCTGCTGTCGTTCTTCGTGCCGGACGGCGTCCTCAACCGCCATGTCGTCTTGCGCGAAAAGGAATTTTTGGTGGCGCGCCGCCACGGCGCGATCGTCAGAAGCGGCCAGAATATGCTGCTCGACGATTCGACCCTTGCCGCCACCTGTTGGATGCAGGGCATTTTCGCCGCGCAGCTGACGATCGGCAACACTTCCTTTCACAAGCTGTTTTCCGTCTCCCGCGATCCCTACAACCTGACGCGCGCCAGCGGGCTGCGCATCATGGTGGATGTTGGCGCCGGCTGGCAGCTGCTGGCGGTGCCGTCGGCTTTCGAAATGGGGCTCAGCGATTGCCGCTGGATCTACAAGTGCGCCGACCGCACCATCATTGTAACGGCGGTCGCCTCCGGCGAGGAAGCGGCGATGCAGTGGGCCGTCTCGGTCGAGGGCAAGCCGTGCCGCTTCCTGGTGTTCGGCCATGTCGTGCTCGGCGAGCGTGAATATGACGCGGGCGGCCAGATCGAATTCGATACCTCAGGCAAGCGCATCCTGTTTCGGCCGGATCCGGCCTGGCTCTGGGGCGAACGTTATCCCGAGGCCGCCTATTGGCTGGTGAGCGCGACCCCCGATGCCATCGAGGAGATCGGCGGCGACGAACTGCTCTATGGCGATGGCGTCACGCGCAACGGCGCCTTCGTCGCGCTCAGATCCCGGCCGACGCAGGCGCTCTCCCTGGCCGTCGTCGGTTCGATGACCGATGCCGAAGAAGCCGAGCGGCTGGCAGAGCGTTATCAGGCCGGCGTCACCGATGAGGCCATGCTGGCGCCGGCCTCGACATTCTGGCGCAACACCGTGCGCGGCCTGGCGATCGGCGACCCTTCGCCCGACCTTGCCGCGCAGACGACCCTGCTGCCCTGGCTCGCGCATGATGCCATCGTGCATGTGAGCGTGCCGCACGGCCTCGAGCAATATACCGGTGCGGCCTGGGGCACACGCGACGCCTGCCAGGGGCCGATCGAGTTCCTGCTTGCCTATGAGCATGATCGCGAAGCCAAGGAGGTGCTAAAGACCGTTTTCAGCGAACAATACCTTGAGAAGGGCGACTGGCCGCAGTGGTTCATGCTGGAGCCCTATGCCAACATCAGGGCGGGCGACAGCCACGGCGATATCGTCGTCTGGCCGCTGAAGGCGCTCTGCGACTATATCGAAGCGACGGGTGATCTCGCCATCCTTGACGAGAAGCTCTCCTGGCGCGATGAAAAAACCATGCAGAGGGCGGCCCAAACCGACACTATCGCGATCCATGTCGAGAAACTGCTTGACACCGTCCGCGAAGCTTTCATCCCCGGAACGCATCTGATCCGCTATGGCGAGGGAGACTGGAACGATTCCCTGCAGCCGGCCGATCCACATCTGCGCGACTGGATGGTCAGCAGTTGGACCGTTGCCCTGCTCTACGAGCAGATTGTCCGTTACTCCGCAATCCTGCGCCGACTCGGCCACGGCGTCGAGGCCAAGGGGTTGAGGAAGGTAGCAACGGCGATGCGCCGGGATTTCAACCGTCATCTGATGCGGGATGGCATCGTTGCCGGCTACGGCATCTTCGATCCCGCCCATGACGGCGTCGAATTGCTGCTGCACCCGAGCGATAAGCGCACCGGCCTGTCCTACTCGCTTATCTCGATGACGCAGGCAATGCTCGGCGGCCTGTTCACACCCGATCAGCGACGCGCTCATATGAAGCTGATCGACAAGCATCTGCGCTTCCCCGACGGCGTGCGGCTGATGGAGAAACCCGCGACCTATGCCGGTGGACCCGAGACGCTGTTTCGCCGCGCCGAATCCGCCTCCTTCGTCGGTCGCGAGATCGGGCTGATGTATGTGCATGCGCATCTGCGCTATTGCGAAACACTGGCAATGGACGCCGAAGCCGACGAACTCTGGAAGGCGATTTCAGTCGTCAACCCGATCTCGGTCACGCCAGTGCTGCCGCATGCTTCGCTGCGCCAGCGCAACAGCTATTTCAGCAGCAGCGATGCGGCCTTTCATGACCGTTATCAGGCCGCGGCCGAATGGGAGCGCGTCAAGGCGGGAGAGATCGCCGTCGACGGCGGGTGGCGGATCTATTCAAGCGGCCCCGGGCTCTACACCAGGAGCGTTGTCGAAAATATCCTCGGCTTCAAACGGCGCTTCGGCCGGCGCAGACGCAAACCGCTGTTGCCTGAGGTTCACGCCTCCGTCGAGTTGCGGACGGATCATGCCGCTTGGCGGCGGCTAATGAAGCCGAAGCCCGACGCGTAATATTCACGACGAAGTGCTGGCGTCGCGCAGTTCTTCGAAGCGGGCGGCACTCTTCGAGAGGTGGGTTCGAATGGCGCGGCGGGCGGCGGCCTCTTCGCCGTTGCGGATCGCCGCGAATATGGCATGGTGTTCCCGGCGCATGCGCGCCGCATGGCGCTTGCGCTCGGCCGCCGTCATTTTGTCCAAGCGTGCCCATTGCCGCGGCACCATGAGGTCGCCGAACGTATCGAAGAGGCGGCCGTAATAGGAGTTCTGCGTCGCGACCAGAATGGACCTGTGAAAGGCGTAGTCTTCCTGCGCCCCGTATCCGCCCTCCTCCAGCGCCTTGTCGAGCGCATCGAGCCGATCCTGCATGCGGTCGAGATCCTCAGGCGTGCGCCGCAGCGCGGCAAGACCGGCGGCTTCGTATTCGACCCCCATGCGCAGCTCCAGCACGCGCAGAACCTCGTCGATCGACTGCAGGTCGTTGGGAATGATCGAGAAGGATCTGGGGGTCGGATCGTTCGCGACGAACGCGCCAAGCCCTTGCCGCGTGGTGATCAGGCCCTTGGCGCGCAGGGTGGCGAGCGCCTCGCGAACGATCGTCCGGCTGACGCCGGTCGTCCTCATGATCGCCTGTTCGGTCGGCAGGCGCTGGCCGGGCTTCAGATCGCCGGATTCGATCTGCGCCATCAGCGTGTCGGCAAGGCCGCTGCGCAGGTTCGGCGGCTGCCGAGTGGTGGTAACCGCGTTGTCCCTATCCGTCATCTTGTGTCGATCCTGCCCCCGATGCGGCTGCGCCAGCCTCATTTCCTTTTGCTAACGCATGCCGGCAGGAAAGGCAAAACGACGTAAGTCACGGCAGCTCCGGATAATGCGGATCACCGCTCACCGTGCCAGCCACCCGCCGTCGACGGGCAGCACCGTGCCGTGCACGTAGTCGGAGGCCGACGATGCCAGGAACACCGCGGCACCGCCGAGTTCATCCGGCGTTCCCCAGCGCCCGGCCGGAATGCGGGCAAGGATGGCGGTATTGCGGTCGGCATCCTCGCGCAGCGCCGTGGTGTTGTTGGTGACGAAATAACCGGGCGCGATGGCGTTGACGTTGACGCCCTTGCCGGCCCATTCGCAGGCGAGCAGCTTGGTCAGGCCGGCAAGGCCGCTTTTCGAGGCGGTATAGGAGGGGATGCGGATGCCGCCCTGGAAGGAGAGCAGCGAGGCGATGTTGATGATCTTGCCTCTGCCCTTGTCGACCATATGGCGACCGGCCGCCTGCGACAGGAAAAAGGCGGTCTTCAGGTTTACGTCGATCACCGCGTCCCAGTCTTCCTCGGTGAAGTCGAGCGCATCGGCGCGGCGGATGATGCCGGCATTGTTGACGAGGATGTCGAGGCCGCCAAAGGTCTGGATGGTCTCAGCGACGATCCCCTTGACTGGTTCGATCGTGCCTAGATCGGCCTTGACGACGTGGAAGCGGCTTCCTGCTCGCTTCACCAGCGCCTCGGTTTCGTCCATCGAGGAGCGCCCGACGGCGACGATCGAGGCGCCGGCCTCGGCCAGCGCTGCCGTGATGGCTTGGCCGATGCCGGTATTGGCGCCGGTGACGACGGCAGTCCTGCCGGAAAGGTCGAAGGGGTTCGCCACGGTGCTCACCTCAGATCCGCAATGGCGATATGGTCCATGTCGGTGAAGCTCTTGTTGTCGCCGGCCATTGCCCAGATGAAGCTGTAATTCTTGGTGCCGGCGCCGGAATGGATCGACCACGGCGGCGAGATGACCGCCTGTTCGTTGGCGACAAGCATATGGCGGGTCTGCTGCGGCTCGCCCATGAAGTGGAAGACGCGCTGCTCGGCTTCGAGATCGAAATAAAGATAGGCTTCCATGCGCCGGTCATGCGTATGGGCCGGCATGGTGTTCCAGACGCTGCCCGGCTCGATCATGGTGAAGCCGAGGGTCAGTTGGCAGGACTGGCAAACCTCAGGATGGATGAACTGGTAGATCGATCGCTTGTTGGCCGTTGCCGCGTCGCCGGGCGTCAGGTGGCGGGCTTTCTCGCGGGTGAGCAGCACCGTCGGGTGCACTTGATGTGCCGGCGTCGAGACCAGATAGAACTTTGCCGGATTGGCGGCATCCGCGCTCTCGAACCGGACGTCCTTGGCGCCCTTGCCGGCATAGAGGCAATCATACTTGGCAAGATCGTAGCTGGTGCCGTCGACGACGATGCGGCCGGCGCCGCCAATGTTGAGCGCGCCGAGTTCGCGCTCGGCTAGGAAGGTTTCCTGGCCGATCGCCGTCGGCGCCGTCAGCGCCAGTCCATCGGCCAGCGGCGTCGCGCCGCCGATGACCATGCGGTCGTAGTGGGAATAAGTCAGCCGGATCTCGCCGCCTGCAAAGATGGTTTCCACCAGAAAGTGACGCCGCAGCGTCTCCGTGTCGTATTCGCGCACGGCCTCGGGATGGGAGGAGTGCCTCACGTCGATCTGCATGTCAAATTCCTTCAGTTTCGTTGTCGTCAAGCGTCGTTGCTCCCGCGAGAGCCGGATCCGCTCGGCGGCCGTTTCGCTCGGCAATGAACCGAATGGTTACATAGTTGTACGACAAATTCGAAGTCAATATGTTTCTGCAGCACCGGCTCGCAGTGGGCGGTGGCCGCAGGAATCGGGAGTAAAATCAGCGATAAGCAGGAAAAAGTCACCAATGCCGGGCGACGGATCGCGAGCGGCGGTTTTGGCGCGATCGGCCAAAAACGAAAAAGCCTGCCGCGGGAGGAGGTGCGGCAGGCTTTCGAAAAAAACCGAACGACAGCTGGGAGGAGGAATGCTGCCGTTCCCGCAGACGACCCTAGGAGGAGGATGGGGCGCCCGCATGTCGAAGGGATGCGGGAGGAGGTGCATCGCTTCGATAGAAATAATCATACTTATTTCGTGCTTAGTTGGTAGGCATTTCTTTGCAAGGCAGCTATGCGCTATGCGAAAAGCGGGCGGCTCCCTCGCCGTGGTTCCATCAACCGGGAGCCCAAAAGCAAAGCGCCCGCTTCTAGAGAAAGCAGGCGCTGGCCAAGTGTCGATAATGCTTAGTCTGCGGGCCGTTAGCGGGCGATGGCAGCGCGAGCGATGTTGCTGATGTCGCTGCGGCCGATGCCGAGGTCGTTCAGTTCGCGCGTGGACATACGGCCCAGTTCAGCGACCGTCTGACGGTACTTGCGCCAGTTATTGAAAGAGCGTGCTACGTTCATGATGATCCCCTTTCGATGGGCTTTCGAAGCCTAGCTGCCAGTCCTTGGCGCTTCGTTCGCTTCGATGACTTGTATATAATACGAGCCGATCGATTGTTGCAGCGCCAATGCATCACTGCACCTATGCGACGCTTGCATGGGTCGTCAGATTTGGGAGTCGTTTCTGCTCAAGATTTGAAACGATCGAAGGCCGTCAGCCGGACGATCGGCGGCTCCGCCTCTTTCCATCGGTAAATTTCCGAGCGCAGATAGGACAGTTCGTCGCCGAGATCGTCTTCGCCGACTTCGATCCACCAGGACTTCAGGCGGCCGTCGCTTCCATCAGACCAGCGATAACCCCTCGCCTTCAGATGGTCCTTCATCTCGAACGGGCTGTGTTCGGCAAAGAGACGGATGCGGCAGCACTGGCTGGCGCTGTAAAGCTCCGCGAACGGGCTTTCGCCGTCGCCTTGTTCCCGATCGAGGATTTCCAGCAGCGCGTGGCAGTCGTCCACGGCACGATGGCCGTCATGGAAATAACCGGCCTGGCCGACGAGATAGCCGAGCTTGGTGCCTTCGAAACCGCGGGCGCTCCAGTCGATTTCCGAAACCGAGCAGGCCCAGGCCTTGCCGGCGAAAACCTTCGAGAAGGCTTCGCAGAACGGCCGGTCGAACCCGGCATTGTGGGCGATGATCAGATCCGCCGGCTCGATCAGATCGCTTAGCGATCTTATATCGATGACCTGGCCTTCGACCATCGCATCGGTGATGCCGGTCAACCGGGTAATTTCCGGCGGTATCGGCCGCGATGGCTGTTGCAGGCCGCCATAGATGCCGACGATGTCGCCGATCGCACCGCCGTCGTCGAATGTGAAAGCGACGGCGCCGATTTCGATGATCTCGTCGCTGCGGTGATTGAGACCTGTGGTCTCCGTATCGAGAATGACGCCGAGCCGCGAAAACTCCGGCCGTCTGGCGGCTGCGACCGGCCGGGCAGTCAGTTTCCTGAGGATGCGGTAGTTGCCGCTCTCTTCAAGCGCCCGCGCCATCTCTTCGTCGGAATAGGCGGCCGGCTGCGATAGCCGCCGGCGCGACGGGTCGCGTAGCTGGACCACCGCGGGCGATGCCTTGGCAAACATGTCGAGTTGCGAATCTCTGTTCACGCTCATCGGATCTATATGTCATGGAGACGCAGTTTAATCCATCGCGCGCGGCGCTATACACCCTTGCGTTTCGGGGACACGGAGGCTTAGCTGAGCGGTGAGCGGCGGGAGGAGAATGCATGCCTGGTGACAACGGCAGGGGCGCCGAGAAGGATGTCGTCATCATCGGCGCTGGCGCCGCCGGCATTGCCGCTGCTCGTCGCCTGCAGGCAATCCGCCCGGATCTTTCCATCCTGCTGCTTGAAGCGGGCGATCGTCTCGGCGGCCGCGCCTGGAGCGTCGGGCTGCCTGAAGCCGGCGATATCGCACTCGATCTCGGTTGCGGCTGGCTGCATGGGGCGCGGACCAACGCCTGGACCGCGATCGCCGGTGAGGTCGGACTGGCGGTCGACCATACACCGGCGCCCTGGAACGGCGGCCGGCGGCTGCAGCGGGACGATGCGGAGACCCACGCCGCGCGAGCGGCGATCGGTGACTATTTCGAACGCCTTGAAAGCCATGAAGGCGATGACACCGATCTGGCCGAGATGCTCGAACCCGGCAATTCCTGGAACGGGCAGATCCGGGCGATCGGCACCTATATCACCGGCGCCGAGCTGGAACGCTCGTCGGTCCTCGACTACAACCGATACGACCCCGGTCCTGGCCCCGATTGGCGGGTGCGCCAGGGCTATGGGACGTTGATCTGCCGTTACGGCAGGCCGGTTGCGACGAGGCTCGGCGTCGAAGTGACGCGCGTAAATCACCGCCATGCCGGCCGCATCGACATTCAGACGAACCAGGGTGGGCTCAGTGCCCGTGCGGTGCTGGTGACGGTTTCGACGAATGTGCTTGCCGCTGGCAAGATTGTTTTCGACCCGCCTTTGCCCGAGAAGATCGAGGCAGCGGCGCGGTTGCCGCTCGGGCTCGCCGACAAGCTCTTCCTCAGGCTCGCAAATCAGCAGGCGCTGCCGGCTGATACCCATATGCTCGGCTCCATCAGCCGCGGCGCGACCGGCACCTATCAGCTCCGGCCACTCGGCGCTGCCGTCGTCGAAGCCTATTTTGCCGGCGACCTCGCGCATGATCTGGAGCGGGAGGGAAAAGAGGCCGCCTTTGCCTTCGCTGGGGATGAACTGGCGGCAGCATTCGGCGCCGATATCCGCAAGGAATTGTCGGTGGCGGCAATGTCGGCCTGGGCCGCTGCACCCCATATCGGCGGCTCCTATTCCTATGCCGAGCCGGGCGCCTCCGATCTGCGCAGCCGTCTCGCTGCACCGCATGACCAGCGGATCTTCTTTGCGGGCGAGGCCTGTTCTCGCTCGCGTTACTCGACGGCGCACGGCGCCTATGAGACCGGGGTCGCTGCAGCCGATCTGATCGACGGGTCGTTCTCGAGAAAAGCGTAACCGTCGCCGGTGGCGCCCGCGGGAATATTTTTTCCCACTTGTGGCACCGGTCGGATTGGTTATGCTGCCCTCGCCCCTGCGCCAGATTGAGCCCAGGGCGCCAGACGTCATCCGGCGGCAAGTGGCCGCCTCAAGCACGATATTGACATTGATTGCGGGAGCCCCGGCTTCTACCCCGACGGTTTTGCACGTCGGCTGTGGGTCTCCGCATGAGGAGGAAAAATGGATTATCGCAAGCTCGGTTCCAGCGGGACCGTCGTCACTGCCTATTGCCTCGGCACCATGACCTTCGGCGCGGAGGCCGACGAGGCGGCCTCGCACAAGCTGCTCGACGATTATTTCGCCTGGGGCGGCAATTTCATCGATACTGCCGATGTCTATAGCGCCGGCAAGTCGGAAGAGATCATCGGACGCTGGCTGAAGGCCCGCCCGACCGAAGCCCGTCAGGCGATCGTCGCCACCAAGGGACGTTTTCCGATGGGCAACGGACCGAATGACATCGGCCTGTCGCGCCGGCATCTCGGTCAGGCGCTCGACGATTCTCTCCGCCGCCTCGGCCTCGAGCAGATCGATCTCTACCAGATGCATGCTTGGGACGCGCTGACGCCGATCGAAGAGACGCTGCGCTTCCTCGACGATGCGGTATCATCAGGCAAGATCGGCTATTACGGCTTCTCCAACTATGTCGGCTGGCATATCGCCAAGGCATCCGAAATCGCCAAGGCGCGGGGTTATACCCGCCCGGTGACGCTGCAGCCGCAATATAACCTGTTGGTGCGCGACATCGAACTCGAAATCGTCGCCGCCTGCCAGGATGCCGGCATGGGCCTGTTGCCCTGGTCGCCGCTCGGCGGCGGCTGGCTGACCGGCAAGTACAAGCGCGACGAGATGCCGACTGGCGCCACCCGCCTCGGCGAAAATCCCAATCGCGGCGGTGAGTCCTATGCGCCGCGCAATGCGATGGAGCGAACCTGGGCGATTATCGGCGTTGTCGAGGAGATCGCCAGGGCGCATGGCGTCAGCATGGCGCAGGTGGCGCTCGGCTGGACGGCGGCGCAGCCGGCGATCACCTCGGTCATCCTCGGCGCCCGCACGCCGGAGCAACTGGCCGACAATCTTGGCGCCATGAAGCTCAAGCTCTCCGACGATGACCTGGCGAGATTGGATGAGGTAAGCGCGCCTCAGCCTTTCGATTACCCCTACGGCAAGGGCGGTATCAATCAGCGCCACCGCAAGATCGAAGGCGGCCGCTAAGCTTCGCCCACAAATGCAAAAAGCCGCCATGTTTTTTCATGGCGGCTTTTTTGCTTGGGAGGCACTTTAAGCCGGAAGCTGAAAGATCACGTTGGCGATCAGGACGATCGCCAGACCGGCGGCGAGCGCGAGATAGGGCAGCATGCCGGCCTTCTTGACGCCAAGATCCTGGCCGACGAGGCCGAGATCTTCCATCGCACCTGCCGGGAATTTTCCGCCGTCGCGCACATAGTGGCGATAGGCAAAGACCGGCAGGATCAGGGCGGCGAAGATGAAGCCGACCCAGAGCGCATTGGAATAACCCCAGACCTTGGCGCCGGCGCCGAGGAACAGAGCATTGACGAAGGCAAGCGCTGTGTTGAGACCGATCAGCCAGGTCGGCGCCTTCCAGGGGCGTTCGATATGGCCGGAGTCCATCCGGTGTATCCAACCGGAATTGAGGTTCAGGAAGTTGAAGATGATGTATCCGACATTCGACACGGCGAGCACGAAGAAGTAGCCGCCGGTATCCGAGGCGATGGCCAAAAGGAAGAGGTTGAAGGCGAAATCGGTCCACATCGCCCGTGTCGGGGCGCCGTTTTCGTTGACGTGGTCGAGATATTTCGGCAGCCAGCCGTCCTTCGAGCCCTGGTAGAGCGTGCGCGAGGAACCGGCCATCGCCGTCATGATGGCGAGGAAGAGCGCCATGATCATCAACACGACGAGCAACTGGGTGACGACCCGGCCGGCGCCGATCAGGCCGCCGAGCGCTTCGGCAACGCCGGTGCCGTCGACAATACCGGGGGCGAGCATGCCTGCATGGCCGAGAACGCCCTGGAAGGCGAAGGGCACCAGGAAGAAGAACAGGCAGCAGGCAAGGCCGGAATAGAAGATCGCCTTGAAGGTGTCGGTCTTCGGATTCTTGAGCTCGCGGGTGTAGCAGACGGCCGTCTCGAAGCCATAGGTCGACCAGGCGGCGATATAGAGTCCGCCGAGGAAGAGCGTCCAGCCGCCATTGCTCCAGGTGCCGTCGGCGCCGGAATAGGCGGCCGTCGGCGGCACCAGGCCGGTGACGTTGGCGGCAAGGATATGGCCGCTGACAATGGGGTAGAGGCCGATGATAAGCAGCGGCACGAGCACGATGATGGCCAGCCACTTCTGCACGCTGGCGGTTTCCGAAATGCCGCGATGCTGGATCGCGAAGATGATCAGCATCAGGATGCCGCCGATGAAGAAGGTAGCATTGACGTTGGCGGTGGCAAGAAAGGGAATGCCGAAGCTGACGAGCGACCAGCTGCGGATCCACGGCGTCAGCGCGGCGACGCCGTCGGTGCCGAGCAACGCCTTGACGGCGTCATCCGGCGTCGTGCCGGCATGAGCCGCGATATATTCGGCGACGCGGGGGCTATCGGCCGTGATGGAAGCGGCATGCGCGGAGATCCAGTCGAGGACCATCTGCGAATCCGCCGCCGGGATGGGGAAGAATGAATTGAGGATATAACCGGCGGCGATGGCGCAGCCGAGCGACAGCACGGGCGACCAGGCAAACCAGTTGCACCAGACGGATAGTGGCGCGATGAATTTCGAATACCGCAGCCAGGCGGTGGCGCCATAGACCGAGGCACCGCCGGATTTGTTGGCGAACATGCCGGCGATTTCGGCATAGGTGAAGGATTGCAGGAAACCCATCACCATCGAAATGATCCAGACGAGGAAGGCGAGCTTGCCCGTCGTGCCCGCAATGCCGCCGATGGAGAAAAGAACGAGCGGCGGCACGCCCGCAGCCACCCAGAATGCGCCCTTCCAGTCGAGCGCGCGTACAAGCTTACCTTCGGTGCCGGATGAAATCCCGGCCTCCACAACGTCTGTCATCAGTGAAATTCCCCATTCGATTGTTCCGGACGTATCTTTGTACGTCTCCCTGAACGTGTCTCCCTGACAGTCTCAAGCCCGCCCGGATGATTTTGGCGATCCGTGTTCCCGACGGATTCCCGAGTCTCAGCCCTTGATGCATAGTGAAGATATTTTCTTTTTAGTCAACATGACTTTACTTTCGCGAGACATTTTGTAACCTGTATGGGTGGTGCCCGAGGGCATGCCGATCCTCCCATGAGGGCAGAATGCGAGAACTTCATCCTGCTATGACGGGCCTGCGGCCGGCGGCTGCGAGCCTCGTGCGTTATCCCGGCATTCCCACCTTGCCGGAGGGAACGGAGCGCTACAGGGCAAAAGGCGGCGGATCGGTCGTGGTGCGTGTCGAGCCGGGCGACTGCGTCACTGTCATCGACAGCGAGGGCGGACAGGTTTGCGAGGTCTCTTTCCTCAACGAAAAGGGACGCTTCCTGGCGGCGGGTCTCGGAACGGCATTCAGCAATTCAGCCGAAGGTTTGAAGGCCATTCTTCAAGGGGAGGATGAGAGTGCTGCCCGCACCCGCGCAGCGCTTGAGCGGCGCGGCGCCGATCTTGCCGCGGCCGGAGCGCTCCGCATCTTCGGGGCGGGATCGAGCCCGGGCAGCCGGGCGGATTTCACGATTTCCATGAAGGGCCTGCTGATCGTCGCGGCACCGGCCGGCGCCATGTTGCCGGAGGCCCAGGATACGGCGACGCCGATCGAGATCAGGATCAAGCGCAGCCTGTTGATCCGAGACTACGCCTCCGCCCTGCCGGAACCGGCCGCCGACCCCATCGAGGATATCCGCATCCGGGCGGCGACCGCCGCGGCCTATTTCGTGCGTGCCGGCGAATTCATCCAGATCATCGATGTTTATGGGCGCCAGTGCACCGATTTCCAAGCTTTCGCCGCCCGCAAGGTCGACAAGGGCCTCGATCTCGCGCTTGATTCGACGGTTACCCGCACACTGCTCAGCCGCAGCTATCCTATGCCGGGCCTGCCCTCTAAGGCCTTCGACCGGGACTTCGAGCCGCTGGTCGAAATCGTCCAGGATACGGTCGGGCGCCACGATGCTTTCGCGACCGCCTGCAATTCGCGCTACTACGACGACATGGGTTATCCTGGCCACGTCAACTGCACGGACAATTTCAACGCGGCGCTGGCGCCTTACGGCATTGCCGGCCGCAAGGGTTGGGAAGCGCTGAACTATTTCTACAACACCAATATCGACCACAACAACCAGCTCTATCTCGACGAGCCCTGGTCGCGCCCCGGCGATTACGTGCTGATGCGGGCGCTCACCGATCTTGTCTGCGTCTCATCGTCCTGCCCCGACGATATCGACGCGGCGAACGGCTGGGATCCGACGGATATCCATGTCCGCACCTTTTCCGGAAAAGAAAAATTCTCACGAGCGGTGGCCTATCGCATGACCCCAGATGCCGACGCCGAACTGACGCGCGAAACCGCCTTCCATCCACGCCTCTCGACCCTGACGCGCGATTACACCGAATATCGCGGCTATTGGCTGCCGAACCGCTTTTCCGCCGAGGGACCGGTCGAGGAATATTGGGCCTGCCGCGAGCGCGCCGCCGTCATCGACCTTTCGCCCCTGCGGAAGTTCGAGGTGACTGGGCCGGATGCCGAGGAGCTCTTACAATATTGCCTGACACGCGACGTGCGCAAACTGTCGACAGGTCAGGTCGTCTATTCCGCCATGTGCTACGAAAACGGCGGCATGATCGATGACGGCACGCTCTTCCGCCTCGGCGACAAGAATTTCCGCTGGATCGGCGGCGATGATTTCAGTGGCATATGGCTGCGTCAGCAGGCCGAAGAAAAAGGCTTCAAGGCCTGGGTTCGCTCTTCGACCGACCAGATGCACAATATCGCCCTGCAAGGGCCGAAGAGCCGCGATATCCTGAAGGAGATCATCTGGACGGCGCCGCGCCAGCCGACGATCGGTGAGCTCGAATGGTTCCGCTTCACTGTCGGCCGCATCGGTGGTTTCGAGGGCGCGCCCGTCGTCGTCTCGCGCACGGGCTACACCGGCGAGCTCGGCTACGAGATCTTCTGTCATCCGAAGGATGCGCTGGCGGTGTTCGACGCGGTCTGGGAGGCGGGGCAGCCGCACGGGTTGAAGCCGATGGGGCTGGAGGCGCTCGACATGGTTCGCATCGAGGCAGGTCTGATCTTTGCCCATCACGAATTCACCGACCAGACGGACCCGTTCGAGGCCGGCATCGGCTTCACCGTGCCGCTGAAATCCAAGCAGGACGATTTCATCGGCCGCGAGGCGCTGATCCGGCGCAAGGAGCATCCGCGCCATCTGCTTGTCGGCCTCGACGTCAAGGCCAACGAGGCGGTCGGCCATGGCGATTGCATCCATATCGGCCGGGCTCAGGTCGGCGTCGTCACCAGTGCCACCCGCTCGCCGATCCTCGGCAAGACGATCGCGCTCGCCCGCATCGACGTCATGCATGCAAGTCCCGGCACCGAGGTCGAAATCGGCAAGCTCGACGGCCACCAGAAACGCCTGCCGGCGACAATCGTGCCGCTTTCGCACTACGACCCGCAGAAGACGCGACCGCGCTCGTAATGCATGCGTTCGACGGTGGTGCCGCAGATTGGTTCCTGGGAAAGCGATGATGTCTCCGCCTAAGGGCTTTATACCGATCGGTAAAGATACCAACAGCCCTTCGATAGGCCTAATCTTTACCGATCGATAAATCTGCCGACGCGGTCCACATGGTCAGGCTGCTCTCAACGAGCGCCTCCAGCTCGCTTGGGCTTGCGCCGGCCCCTCCCTGCGCGAGAATGCCGTGCATCAGGGATTGGACGAAACGCACGAGACCGTCGACATTGACCGTCGGCAACAGGTCGCCCTCGCGTTTGGCCCGCTCAAACCTTGCGGCGAGCAGGTCGCGCCCGATGGCCTGGCGCCTGAGGACCTCGATGCGGATCGCCTGCGCCTCGTCACCTCCCTGCATCGCGTTAAGAACCATCAGGCAGCCGCGCGGTTGTTCCTCGTCCAACTGGTCGCGTAGCGCCCCCCTGAGGAGTGCCTCGAAAACGCCCCGCGCCGTCGGGGTCTGGAGTGCCTCGGTCATGTAGTCTTTCCGAAGAGACTGGTAGAGGTCGAGAGCCTTGAAAAAGAGCGCTTCCTTGTTGCCGAACGCGGCATAGAGACTTGGGCGGGTGATCCCCATCGCCTCGGTGAGATCACTGAGCGACGCGCCGGTAAAACCCCTGGTCCAGAAGAGCTTCATGGCAGCATCGAGTGCCGCATCTGCACTAAACCTTCGCGGGTCGCGGCTTCGCTCCCCCGCCGGCGGCGAACCCCCTGTACGAATGTTCGTAGCGGCTGCGACGTCCCTGATTGCCCGCCACGCCGCTACCGCCTGCTCGGCAGCCTCTCGCAGGTCGCCGTGCGGTGCCCCGCCGGCGGCCTTCATGGCGAGACCGCCGAGCACCGCCGTTACGTAGCTCGCCAACCGTGAGGTATCAGCCTCTGCCGGGAGGTCGCCCGCCCGCTTCGCTTCTTCGAACCGGTCTCGTAGTTTCAGCTCTGCTGATTGGCGGCGATGCAGCAGCGCAGGCGGGATGTCTGCATTCTCCGCTCCCATCGCCAAACCCGCATGGACGAGAACGCGGCTCGACGTCTGCTCCGGCGAGGTCGTCAGCAAGCGTTTGACGACTCCTTCGGCCGTCGGAGCGGCGAGCGCCCATGCCCAGTGCTCGTCCTCGCGAGCGCTGCAGCGCCTGAGAACGGCGTCGAAGAGCCCGCGTTTGCTTCCAAAGGCGGCGTAGATGCTGGGTGAGTTCAGGCCCATCGCGGCCGTCAGCTCCACCATGGTTGAGCCGTGATAGCCATGGCGGCTGAACACGTCCGCCGCGCGATCCAGCACTTCACTTTCTTCGAACGTACGAGGACGGGCCATTGCCAACCACCATTCTGTAATGTACGTAACATAATAGGCTCGATAGCCAACGCCAAGCGCGGCGTGCGGTACCAGCCGTTTTGTAGCAGGCGTTCTGCCTGCCTGGCTATAAGTGTCAGTAAATTAGGAGATAAGACATGAGTTCGTTCCGTTTCGAGCAGCATGGTATGGTGGGCAAGCTGATCTTGCTCGGTGACGCGGCCAGCGAGCCGGGAGCCGATTATCCCTCGTCGCTGAGGGCTGGCGTGCGTCAGGCATACGAAAGCGACATCCGCGTTCTTCATGTGACTTCCGCGTCCGGCAGCTTCGCCATAGCAGATAACCCAGGTGACATTGGAGGCAAGGGATCGAAATTCCTGGAAGCGTTCGCCGCCGATGTTTTGGCTTCGTTGCGCGCGATTGAGGAATTGCCGATACCGACGGTTGCCTCTGTAAGCGGAATGGCGCTGGGCGGTGGTTTTGAACTCCTTCTCGCATGCGATTTTCTCGTGGCGGCAGAGTCGGCACACCTTTTCTTCCCGGAGGGAATGGTCGGTGGAGTTCCCATGACCGGCGGAGTGCAGCGACTTGCCGATCGCGTCGGCAGTGCGCGCGCCACGCGCCTGGTCCTGCTCTCGGAGATGATATCCGGCAAGGCCGCGTTGGATCTGGGTGTCGCAACCCACCTTGCTCCTGACGCCGAACTGGAGAAGGTCACGGAAGATCTCCTGCAGCGCCTCGCGAACGGACCGACCCTTGCCTACGGGAAGATGCGCTCGCTCATCCGGGCCTGGTCGTCGGGCGGTGTGTCGGCCGCAGACGTCATTACCCTCCAAGTCACCGCTGGTATCCTCGACACCAGGGATGGCGCAGAGGGAATGGCCGCTGCAACTGCGGCTATCCGGAAAGGTGAGCCGATCCCACAGATCCGGTTTTCCGGACGGTAGCTGCATCAAACTTTGATCATCATTCCTCCGAGTTAGGCAGCGGCTCGTCTGCTGCTTAATATCGGCCCGATACCACGGGGGAAGAGCCGGCTCTGCGGCGATGTGTAAAGCCGCTGAGATACAACCATTTAGAGAATATCGAGTTTCGAAGAACTGAAAGTTGACAAATTCGAGTTCAATGATTATATCCGGATAGTCGATATTGCTTGTTTGACTTTTGTTATCGCACGCCGACAACGTGCCCTGGACGAACTTCCCTCTTCAAAATCGAGATTATCATCCGTCGTGCATCTCGCACGTGCGGCCTGTCAATTGCTATGAAAGGGTTTGTTATGACCACTGGCACAGTTAAATGGTTCAATTCCACCAAGGGCTTCGGCTTCATTCAGCCTGACGACGGTGGCGCTGACGCCTTCGTTCACATCTCGGCCGTTGAGCGCGCCGGCATGCGTGAGATCGTCGAAGGCCAGAAGATCGGTTACGAGCTTGAGCGCGATAACAAGTCGGGCAAAATGTCCGCTTGCAATCTTCAAGCTGCTTAAATTGATATCTGCTTTCCTTTGACCACGGATGTACTGGCACTGTTGAAAGCGTGATACCGGCGAGGTCAGGCAAGTTGCCTGGCCTTTTTGTTGCGTTCGCTGAGCGAACACTGCATCATTCCTTAAATCGGAATCGGTTTAAGGAATGACGCAGCAATTCCAAGCGTTCCACCGTCCTTTGCTAAAAAGACGCGCGGCGCTTAAATGAAATCCAGGACGAATATGTCAGATACACACAGCAAATCACGCCAACAGGCGGAGATCGCTTTCGGAAACGCACAATCGCAATTCTTGGCGAGAAGCCGCGCGGTGGAAGAGATCGATCAGACCGTTCGCGCCCGCGAGGAAAAGACCTTGAGACTGCGCGAAGCCCGTGAAGCGAAGGAATTGCAGGATCGCGCGAGCGCGGCCGCCGGCCCTGCCGTGAAGCGAAAAAAGAAAATTTGATTCAAGATCTAGATGATTACACGCCGGATTGGCATAATACTGTCCAGATCCAAATCGAGAAATAGAGCATAGGGTCATCCGAAGAGCCCCACCGGTTTCGGCGTCATGCTCTAGTGTCGCAGTCAAACAGTCAGGTAACAGATTTGAAACACGCCAAAAACAACGAGCTTTCCGATCGTCGCAGCGCCGCTGCCGAAGCCAAGGCGGCTCTCCTCAATGCGTTTCGTACCGCCAAGGATACGGCCGAACCCACGCGGATCGCAAAGCAGGCGGAGCGTCAAGCCGTCGCCGAAGCCCGGGAAGAACGGCGCGCCGAGCGGGAGCGGGTAAAGCGTGAGGAACTGGAGCGGGCTCAAGCCGCAGAAGCTGAACGTCAGGCGGCCGCCGAGGCCGAAGCACGTGCTGATGCCGACGCGCGCGAAGCGGCCGACAAAGACCGGATCGCTCGCGTGATTGCCGATGAAGCCGCCCGAAAGGCCGCACGCGACCTGCGTTACGCCAATCGAAAAGCCAGAAAGTCGTGATTGTCAGCGCTGCCTGTCGTCTGAACAGGCAGCGCCCTCTTTCAAGCGGCCTGCACGGCTGCATTCAACGGGATTTCGACATCGATCTCGAGCGTCGAGACGTATTCGTTGCGATCGATCGTCACCTGCACCTTGTCGTGGTCGAGCTGTACATGCTTGGCGATTACCGCGAGAATTTCCTCGCGCAGCAGCGTGACCAGGTCCGACCCGGCTGAAGAGCGCTCGTGGGCAAGAAGCACCTGCAGGCGTTCGCGAGCGGCCGGTGCGGTTCTCTGCTTGTTGAAAAGACGGAAAATATTCATGCCGCCCTCCGTCCGAAGATCTTGCCGAAAATATTCCGCTTTTCCTCAGGGATCGCCATCGGCAGGGTCTCGCCGGCGAGCCGGCGGGCCGCATCGAAATAGGCCATCGCAGCCGCGCTGCGGCTGTCTGCCAGCGTGACCGGCGCGCCGATGTTCGATGCACGCAGAACATCCATGCTTTCGGGCACGATGCCGAGCAGCGGGATGGACAGGATCTCCAGGACGTCGTCAACCTTGAGCATGTCGCCGCGCTCGGCGCGGTTGGCGTCGTAGCGGGTGAGAAGCAGGTGCTTTTCCATCCGCTCGCCGCGTTCGGCCTTGGCGGTCTTGGAATCCAGCAGGCCGATGATGCGATCGGAATCGCGTACCGACGAGACTTCCGGGTTGGTGACAACAACGGCAGCATCGGCATGGCGCATGGCAAGCGTTGCGCCGCGTTCGATCCCGGCGGGGCTGTCGCAAATGATCCAGTCGAAATAACGCCTCAGGTCAGTGATGACGCGCTCCACGCCCTCGGCCGTCAAATTATCCTTGTCGCGCGTTTGCGAGGCCGGCAGCAGGAACAACGTCTCAAGCCGTTTGTCGCGGATGAGCGCCTGGGTGAGCTTGGCGTCGCCCTGGATGACATTGATCAGGTCGTAGACGACCCTGCGCTCGGCGCCCATGATCAGGTCGAGATTGCGCAAGCCGACGTCGAAATCGACGACGACGACTTTTTCATTGCGTTGCGCCAGCGCCGCTCCCAATGCGGCGGTCGAGGTCGTCTTTCCGACCCCGCCCTTGCCTGACGTGACGACGATCACTTTCCCCATGTCTCTCTCCTTTGCCGTGGCGCAATTCAAAGTGTTTCAACGTCCTTTGCGCATCTTATGAAAGCGCGCGGCGCTGTCGTCAGATCAGTTTCTCTGCCATGATCGCGTCGTCTTCCAGCCAAAGCTGAACAGCTTGTCCGCGAAGATTGGAGGCCATGTCCTCGGCCATTTTGTAGATGCCGTCGATTGCAACCAGCTCGGCCTCGAGCTTGCGGCAGAAAATCCGCGCCGATGCGTTGCCGATGGATCCTGCCATGGCGCGACCGCGCAGCGCCCCGTAGATATGGACCGATCCTCCCGCAATGACCTCCGCGCCGGAGGCGACCGATCCGATGACCGTGACGTCGCCTTCCGGGAAGATCACCGATTGTCCCGAGCGCACGGGCTCCCTGATGACGATCGATTGCATCGCCGGACGGGGTTCGGCGGCTGCCTGTTTCCCGACCGGATCGACAGGCTCATTCGCCTGAACCTCGATGTCGGAAGCCGAGCGGCCGCCTTTGAGCGCCGGGGGCATGCCCGTGCCGAGCATGGAAGGCCGTGCGCCTTCGATACCCATGATGCTGACATTGCGCTTGGCAAGTTCGGCAATCAGGTCCTTCATCTGCGGCCGGTCGATTTGCAGGTCCGTCAGGTCGAGCACGACAGGCCGTCCGAGGAAGAAGCCGGCCGAGCGCGCGGCCAGATCGTCCAGCCTGATCAACCAATCATCGATGGGAAGATCCGGGGACAGCATGACCGCGAGGAAAGAGCGGCCCTTGATGCGGATAGAGCGAGCGTCTGTTAGCACTTTGGTCATCTATGTGAAGAAATCGTTGACCATGTCTAGCGCGGCTATGGTTAACAAAAAGTTAACGCGGCCTTAACATTCCCCACAATGAGATAAGATACTTCAACCGCAAAACTGCGGCAAGTCCTTGAAAATGTGTTGTAATATCAGCAGGCGTAGAGCGGTTAACGATCCAGCCTTCGACCCGAGCCATAATTATTTCGCTGGCCGGGGAAACGCTCAGCCTTCCGCCTTGCGTTGTGCCTCGGAAATGGCGCGCGCGGCCTCTTCGGAGGAGTTGGCGAGCGAGCGCATCTCGGCGGCAAGCACGGCAAAGCCCGATCCGGCGGTGCCGGCGCGGGCCGCCTCGATGCCGGCATTGACGGCGAGCAGCTTCAGGTAGCGCAGCGATTGCAGGATCTCGTTGGTCTTCGAAGCGGTGACGCGCATGTCGGCGGTCCGTTCATCGATTCGCTGATAGAGCGATTCGATGTTGATGATGCTGCCTTCGAGGTAGAGAAGCTCGCCCTTTTGATCCCAGATGCCGCCGCCGGTCTCTGTCACCCAGATGAGATGACCCATTGCATGGCGGATGCGGTATTCCATCGTCCAGTCCACGCGCTTCTCCAGCGCCCGGCCGACGATTTCGTCCATCAAAGGCACGTCTTCCTCGTACATGATCGAGGTGAAGGTTCGCGTGCGGTTGCCGACGATTTGGTCGGGGGGATAACCGAAGATGCGCTCGATGCCGTCGGTCATCTCAAGCATCGTGTAGTTTTCATCGGCACGGCAGCGATAGAGAAAGCCGCTCATGCGTCCGAGAATGCTCGTTTGAAAATCCATGAAGACCACGTCCGAAGAGAAGAGTTGCAGATGGATTTATGTCGTCACGTTCCAAAGGCGTGGGCCGCAATATGCGGGACGAAGGTGTGCGAACACCTTGTCCCGCGGCAGTCTTCGCCCGATCAGTTGCGCAGATATTCCTCCTTGGAATCGTCGAGCGCGTCGACCCAGGGCGTGTGGTGCTTCGGCGACATGTTGCCGGTCATCAGCGATCGATAGGCATGGTCGCGAAAGCCCATGATATTGTGGGCCTTGTGATGTTCCCACTCCATGAAGGTCCGGTTGGTGCCTTCGATGTCGAAGGAGGGATAATCGGTCTCGGCAAGCAGTTCTTTCACATAATCGCCCTGATACCAGATCATCTGTTCGGCATCCTCGAGCGTCTCCTCGCGGGCGCGCCACATGTCGAAATTGGCTTTCAGCTCCTCTTGCGGCGGCAGCGCGATGCGGCCCATCATCACGTCGCGCGCCCACCAGGCCTGTACGTCGAACATGTTGAAAGTATAGAACTGGTCCTGCATACCGATATAGAAGAGCTGCGGGTTCTTATCGAAGATCACCCCCTTGTAGAGACTGTCCGCCCAAAGGCGGTTGGCGGTCTTCAGCCGGAGGTCGTCAGGCAGGAAGGGGAAGTGATGCTGGTATCCGGTGCAGAGGATTACCGCATCGACCTCCTTGGTCGAGCCGTCGAGGAAATGCGCCGTGCGGTTTTCGAGCCTGGTCAGCAGCGGCCGCTCCTCGAAATTCTCCGGCCATTTGAAGCCCATCGGCTTCGAGCGGTAACTCGTCGTCACCGATTTCGCGCCGTATTTCCAGCATTGCGAGCCGATGTCCTCGGCCGAATAGCTGCGGCCGACGAGTAGGATGTCCTTGCCCTTGAACTCCAGCGCGTCGCGGAAGTCGTGGGCATGCAGTACGCGGCCGTTGAAGGCCTTCACGCCCTCGAAATAGGGCACGTTCGGCGTCGAGAAATGACCTGATGCCACGACGACATAGTCGAATTCCTCGTCATACATCCGGTCCTCGACGCGGTTATGCGCCGTCACCGTGAATTTCTTCGTCGCTTCGTCGAAGCGGACCATACGCACCGGCGTGCTGAAGCGTACCCAATGGCGGACATTCGCCTTCTCGACGCGGCCCTTGATATAATCCCAGAGCACGGCGCGCGGCGGATAGGAGGCGATCGGCTTGCCGAAATGCTCCTCGAAGGAATAGTCGGCGAATTCGAGGCATTCCTTCGGACCGTTCGACCAGAGGTAACGATACATGCTGCCATGGACCGGCTCACCATATTCGTCGAGGCCGGTGCGCCAGGTATAGTTCCAGAGCCCGCCCCAGTCCGACTGCTTTTCGAAGCAGACGATCTCCGGGATCTCGGCGCCCTTCTGGGCAGCCGATTGAAAGGCGCGCAGCTGCGCCAGCCCGGAAGGACCGGCACCGATGACGGCTACTCTTGTCATGAAGCATTCCCCTCTTGATTATGCGATATCGATTTACGAAAGAAATTCAAATCGTTACGGTGTTTTCCGCGCCTGAGAGATGCGCGGTGCTGGTGTGCATCGCGGCGCCTCAGTCGGGAAAGATGCCGGGGCTGGTCGGAGCGCCATCGTCATATTTGGATAGCCAGTCGATCGTCGTCTCGCGGAAACGGGTGAGGCCCTTATAATCGATGAGCTCTGGCGGCAGTGTCTTCAGCACGCGCGGGAAGCGCCGCGCCCACTTCGGCACGGTGACGAGTTCTTCCATGTTCATCAGGTAGCAACGGATGACGAAAAGGATGGCGTTGGAACGCGGCAGGCGCCAGAGGCTCTGCAGCTCGACGCGCAGATACACCTTCTCGCCGACATTGCCCGATGTCACGGTGGTGCGATCTGGACCCCATTTGTGATAATTCTCGGGGCTGGTGTCGAGCCGCGGATTGATCGTCATCGTCCAGTTGAACCGCCGTGTCGGCTTGCCTTGCTGCAGGTTCAACAGGAATTTCAGCGCCCGGTCGAAGACGCCGATCTGGTGGGCGAGCGGCACCGGCCCATGCCATTCCATGAAATTCATGCCGATATCGAAATCGAGCGACCAGTCGGCCTGCGTCGTTACCATGCCGGCATCCATCCACAGATTGCCGTCGCGTTGGTCGACGATGCAGAAATCGCCCTGGGCCTGGCGGGTGATGTATTCGAACGGCTCATAGGGCAGCGTCGAGGCATCGCCGAAGGTGAAGCTGTCGTCGATGCCGAGCGGGCGGTTGATCCAGCGCCACTGGTCGCCGTTGCGGATCAGCGTGAAATGGTCGGGATTACCCGCCGCCTTCTCTTCCATCAGCAGTTCCAGCGTATCCCATTGCGCGCTCATCATGTGCGGCAGGGCCTGATAGCGAAGCGGATCCTCCTTCAAAACAAGTGCCCGGTCGTGCATCTCGGCGACATAATGTTCGTCGACGTCGATCAGGTTTTCGAAGACGGTGCCCGCCCGGCCACGCACATGCGGCTCCATGTTGACGGAATACATGTATTCGTCGCGCTCGAAGGGAAACGGGAAGCGCCGGATGTTTTCGGGGCTGTTGCCGTAGCTGAAATCATTCCGGAAGGTTTCCTGCTTGAAGGCTATTGCCATATCGGTCTCCTTGTTACGCTTCATCCGATGCCGTCAAAGATCGAGATGCAGCCTGTTTCCCTCGAAGCGGGAAACGCAGATCATCACCTTGCGGCCGGAGGCCTTTTCTTCGCTCGTCAGATAGACGTCATTGTGCAGCAGCTTGCCCTCGCAGGTGACGACCCCAGTCTCGCATTGACCGCAGGCGCCGCCGCGACAGAGGAAGGGTGCGTCGACGCCCGCCGCTTCGATCGCCTCCAGCATGCTTTCGTGATGGCCGACCTTCACGCTCTTGCCGGAGCGGATCAGCTCCATCGTGAAAGGCTTGCCGGGCAGCGACGACAGGAACCGTTCCGAATGCAGATTCTGTTCCGGCCAGCCGGCATTGACGCCGGTTTTCAGCACGCCATCGATCATCCCGGACGGGCCGCAGACATAGAGATGCGTACCGAGCGGCTGGCTGTCGAGCAGGCGCGTCAGGGGGATGGCGGCGCCTTCGGCGTCGCAATGGATCTTGATGCGATGGGAACCGTAGCGCTCCAGCAGTTGCCGCCAATAGGCGCCGCGATCGCGCGTGCGGATGGCATAATGCAGCTCGAAATTGGCGCCCTCGCGGGAGAACTGCTCCATCATCGCGATGAAGGGGGTAATGCCGATGCCGCCGGCGATCAGAAGATGCTTGCGTCCGCGCCAGTCCGGCTGGAAGAGATTGACGGGGTAGCTGACCCTCAGTTCGTCGCCTTCGCTCACCTTCTCATGCATGAACGTGGAGCCGCCGCGTGAATCCTCGACATGCAGCACGCTGATCTCATAGGCTGCGCAATCATGCGGCGGCGACATCAGCGAATAGGCGTTGCGGCGCATATGGCCGCCATCGTTCATCGAGACGATGATATGCGCGCCGCCGGAAAAATAAGGCATCGGCTTGCCGTCGAGGCGCTCGAAGCGGAAACGTTTGACGCGTTCGGCGATCGGGGTGATCCGCGCCACGCGGACGGGAATTTCTGTGCCGCCGCTCAAAGGAACAACTCCTCGGGGTCGGGCGCGCTGCCCGGTTCTTCCGCATCGATATTGACGCCCTGGAAGGCGGCGAGCCGGCGCGAATAATGATCGCGCACCAGAAGCGTCAACCCGCAATGGCTGCAGGTAAAGGGACTGGCGGTGACGTCGTCGGTAATGCCCTTGCAATGAACGCATTGCACGCGTCTGGCGAGCGACCCGCGGTGCTCGGTGATGACGGAGGCGTGGTCCATGCCGTAGTCGAGCGCCACCAGCATTGACTGGCCGATGAAGCCTTCGGTGCCCGCAATATAAAGCCGCGTGCCCATATGGGCGGTGGCAAGCGAGCCCTTCAATCGGAAGAGCAGTGTTGCGATCGTCGGGGCCGTGAAAAACATGTCGGCGCCGAGCTGGCGCAGTGCCTCGTCCAGGCCGGAACCTTGCGAGCCGCGGGCGACATAGAGGATTTCGCTGCGGGAAAGGGCGGTTTCGTCAAGCGCCGGCCGCTGGTCGAGGAGAGCCTTGGCACCCTCCCCTTCGAGTGCGAAAATGTGCCGCCGGGCGTGCGGCTGGATGGTCAGGCCCGTGTAGACTGGTCGGCTCTTGATGCCTGCAACGAGCATTTGCGTGCTCCTTAACCTACGGCAGTCCTCTTCTTCTTCTCCGGATCGTCGAAGGGGAGCGTGTGGGCGGTGGCGTTTGCCTTCACGGTCTTGCCGCGGACTTCGAGTTTCGTCCCATGCACCGCCTTGTCAACGTCAAGACGGGCAATCGCCATGGATTTCTTCGTCAGCGACGAATAGCTCGGGCAGGTAATGACGCCAACTTTCTTGCCATCGGCAAAAACGTCGTCGCCGAGATCGGCCGGTCCATCGGCATCGATCAGCATGCCGAAGATCTTGAAGCGTTCCTTGCCCTTGAGGCGGGCATGTTCCTCGGCGCCGCGGAAGCCCGTCTTGCCGGGGCTGACGGTGAAGTCGAGGCCGAGTTCCCAGAGGCTGTCGCCGGGCGGCTGGTCGGCGAAGGGATACATCTGCGAATTGTCGTAGGGGTAGAACAGCAGGTAGCTTTCGACGCGCAGCATGTCGAGCACGGAGAAGCAGCAGGGGATGATGCCCATCTCCTTGCCTTCCTCGACGATCCGGTCCCAGACCATGACGGCGTCCTGGCCGCGCACGAAGATCTCGTAGCCGCGTTCGCCGGTATAGCCGGTGCGCGAGATCATCACCGGTGCGCCGAACAGTGTCGTCTGCATGTGGTGGAAATATTTGAGATCGCGGATGCCCGGGACGTATTTGGCGAGATAGTCGACCGCGAGCGGACCCTGCAGCGACAGGTCATGCAGGTCGTCGTCGAAGAGCACGGCGCAATTTCGGCCTGCCGCCTGCCTGACGATCTCCTCGTGGCCGGAGCCGGAGCCGTGCACCAGCATCCAGGAGTTCGGGCCGGTACGATAGACGATGCAATCGTCGGTGAAGTGGCCGCGCTCGTTCAGCATGGTCGCATAGACCGAGCGGCCGGGATAGATCTTGGTCAGGTCGCGGGTGGTCATGGCGTCGAGGACGGCGATGGCGTGCGGGCCGACCAGGTGCACCTTCTTCAGGCCCGAGACATCCATGATGCCGGCCTTGGTGCGGACGGCGACATGCTCTTCCGACATGTCCTTGTCGTAGGTCCAGGCGGTTCCCATGCCGCTCCAGTCCTCAAGCTTCGACCCCAGAGCGCGATGCCGATCCGCTAGCACTGAGAAACGCCATGATAGAGCCATTCCCGTTCCCTCTTATTTCTTCTACGGAATATTTATTTCCTGAGTATATAAGTCTTTCGCGCCATGGCAACCCCGCCCGCCATGCATTTCCCCAAAACTTCTGTAGCCTCTGCGCGCCGCCGATTGATCCCCGCGATCAACCCATGCGTTCGGAGGCGTAGCTGCCGGGGCTTGCCGGGAAGACCACGGTGCGGTTGCCGTTGATGAAGGTGCGGTGATGGATATGGGCGTGGATGGCGCGGGCCAGCACCTGGCT
>NZ_JABDWD010000050.1:0-5522 GCF_019685115.1 Rhizobium sp. NZLR11
GTTCAATGGAACGGCGGACGGAGACCCAGGCTCTCCCACGGGCTTGGTGTCCCAAAGGTGCAACGGTCTTCCATCCGCCACCGCAACAGGCAGTACTACGCCAATAGCGGGTAAAGGGAAGTTACAAGGGAGGTATTCCAGCCTGTCATGAAAGTTTCATATTGGAGCCCTTGCCGCGATCGAAATAGTAATCTACTATTTTAGTCAGGAAACAAGATTTCCTGAAACGAACGAAAGGATACTGATTGGAAACACTGTTCTCGAATGGCCTGCTCATCATCTACTTCATTCTGTTTTGTGTCGGAATCTCTGCCAATAGCCACAAGCCGGGTAGTTCTGGCGACGGCGGTGGAGATGGGGGCGACTTTTCACATGGCGGCGACTGCCACGGTGGCGCCTGTGACGATGGTGACGGAGGAGGGGGAGATGGTGGAGGTGGAGACTAGCTGAACTGAAATCGATAGTATGCCCGACCGCCTCAAGGCGGTTTTTTTGTTGCCGATTTTCCAAGCCGTAAGAGGCCGGCAATGGACCGGAACGCCAGACGTTCCGACAGCGTGGAGACGGTTTTCCGTTGGAAATTCCTCATGCGCGACGCGCGCTCTCCACATTTCGATGCCAATACCGCTTCGTGAACCGCGCCCCAATGGGCGTATGCGATACCCCGCTTGACGATCTCGCCGGGGAAGAACGGGAGGCTGTGGCCGCTCGTCTTGATGATCTCTGACCGAGAAAGCTGACGAACTGATCCATCACGCAATCGTCGATTGCCGCGCGTTCTGCGCGTGCCTTGCATCAATATCCCAGCCAGGGTAGTACTGCCTCAGATATTGGGAGAACAGATATGTCGAAATCCGACACTGCCAGCCCGTATATTTACGGTATCGACGCACTCAGATTTGTGTGCGCGCTCATGGTAACGGTGTTTCATCTCGGATTTGCTTCCTGGGCGTCGCCCTTATATCTGAGACCCTACAAAATGCCCGCGATCGAGAATGTTGCCCAACCGGGATGGGTTGGCGTCGAACTGTTCTTCGTCATATCCGGGCTCGTGATCATCAACTCCGCCGCCTCGGCCACCGCCATGTCGTTCCTGAAGGGACGGGTCCTGCGGCTGTATCCGGCGGTGTGGATCTGCGCGTCACTGACGCTGATCTTCATCGCGACGCAGGATATCAACAGGCGCGTCATCAAGAACTATCTGCGGTCGATCACGCTCTATCCGGGCGGTCCATGGATCGATGGTCAATATTGGACACTGGCCTGCGAGATATGTTTCTATGCCCTTGTCTTCATCCTGTGTGCGACCGGTCGTAGGGCGAGGATGCCTGCGCTGGCGCTCGGCCTGTCGTTGGCAAGTACCGCTTTCATCGCTCTGTTAAACGCATTTCCCGATTCTGAGATCCTCGCCATATTCACCGACACCGCCTGGCGGGCCGTTCCCTTTTATTACGGCTGCCAGTTTGCCATCGGCATCTACATCTACATCTGGCTTTTGTCTCGAACGCGGATGAGCCCAATTTCCTGGGTGGGTTTGATCTGCGCGCTGGTGACCGGGGCTACTCAGATTTACATGGCAGCCGGCAGCACCAGCGATCGCACGCTCGCCGTGGCGGGTCATTCATTCTCGCCGCTTCCGGCAATCTTGATCTGGGCGGCGGGGCTGGTCTTCATCGCGGCCAGCGTCGGCTATAGCCGGCAGATCAGTCGTCTCCCGAAAGCCTTGCTCCAATCGGTCAAAACCCTCGGCTTGATGACCTACCCGCTCTATCTCCTGCATTTCGCCATCGGCATCCAGCTTCTCGATTGGCTGACCGATCTGGGCATGACACCCCTGCCGGCACTCGGTTTGGCCGTCGCGATCGTCTGTGCAATGTCGCTCGTCGTATGCAAATGGGGAGAGCCGCCCATCCGCAGAGTTCTGCGCATGGTTTTTGATAGGCTTGCTCACCGGTCGCTGGATTTGGCCAATAATTCAATCGATGTTGAAAGCAGCCGTCAACAAGCGACAGCCGCCTTCGAGCCGAAGGCGGCTGTCGGTGCAGGTGATAGCGTGCCTACGCCTTACGCGCGCAGCGGCAGCAGGGGATAGCCGACCATGACGGCGCGGCCGAGGAGGGCTGCGACGAAGGCCTTGACCACATCGCCGGGAACGAAAGCCATCGAGCCGATGAAAGCCTTCGTGAAGCCGAGACCAGCCACCGTCGCGAGATAGGTGATGCCGAAGGCGTAGAGCACGACGACGCCGCCGACCACGGCGGTGAGGAAGAAGCTCACCGTCTGCACCAGGCCGGACTGCCGGTCATTGACCAGCCGCTCGCTGAGATAGCCGGTGACGAAGGCGGCAAAGATCCAGCCGATCAGGAAGCCGGCGGTCGGCGAGGCGAAGATCGCCAGCCCGCCGCGGCCGCCGGAAAGCACCGGCAGGCCGATGGCGACGAGCAGGAGCACGATCATCACGGCAATGGCGCCGCGCCGGGCGCCGAGCACGACGCCGGCCATCATCACGCCGAGCGATTGCGCGGTGATCGGTACCGGAATGAAGCCGAGCGGGATCGGCGGCAGCAGGCCGAGCGCCACGATGATTGCGGCAAAGAGGGCGGTGAGAACGAGGTCGCGGGTGCTCATCATGAATTCCGTGGTTAAAATTGGTTAACTTCCATGCCGCCGAATGCCGCGCGCGTCAATCGCCGAGGCGATATTATCCGCATCCTTGAGCGTCAGAATGATCAGTGGCGCAAGCAGGCTCGCCGGCCGGGCCTTCAGCCCACGCGCCCTGTGCGCCTCGCGGATCGCCTGATAACGCGTGACGATCTCGGGCACGAAGCGCAGCACCAGCCCAAGCGCCAGGCCGATATCGTCGGCCTGTACCCAGCCGGTGCGCTCCAGCGGGCGGGCAAGCGCCGTCACCTCGTCGATAAATTCGGTGATCGACGTCGTCGCCGTCACGGTGGCGGCGAAAAGCATCAGCGCCGTCAGCCGCAGCAGCGGCACGAGCGCCTCGTGCCAGGGATTGAAGATCAGGTTGAAGAGCGCGACGACGGCGATCGTCAGGAAGATCGGCCGCAGCCGCCTGAGCGCATCCGCAAACGGCAGGCCGACCATGCGGTAGAAAACCGCCGTCAGCAGCACGGCGGTGGAAAGCACGGCGAGATTGTCGGTAATGAACAGCACGACGCTCAAGGCCGCAAGCGACAGCAGCTTTAGCCGCGGCGAAAGCCGGTGCATCACGCTGTTGCCTTCGACATAGAGCGATTGCATCAGGCGGCGATCTCCCTGTAGCGCGCGATCGCCTCAATGGCCGGCGCATCCGCGGCAAGCCGCCCTTCATGAAACAGCAGCACTCGCTCGAAATCGGCGATCAATTCCAGGTCATGGGTGATGACGATGGCGCTTTCCGGCAGCCCGGCGATAATCCCTTCGACCAGCGCCCGGTTCTTCAAGTCGAGCTGGTTGGTCGGCTCGTCGAGGATGAGAATGCCCGGTCCCGTCGCCAGCACCGAGCAGAGAGCGGCCACCTGCAGCTCGCCGCCGGAAAGCTCGTGCGCTCGGCGACCGGCGAGCGCCTCGGCGCCGAAGCGGGCAAGCACGGCTTCGACCTTCGCCTCGATCTCCGCCTTGGTGAAACCGCGCCGCTTCAGCCCGAAGGCGATGTCGTCCCTGACGATCGGCAGGATGATCTGGTTCTGCGGCGACTGGAAGATGAAGCCGACATCGGCCACAGCCGCCTTCTCGTCGGCCGTATCGCGGCCGTTGACGGTGACGCGGCCGACCGTCGGCTTGCTCAGCCCGTTGATCAGCCGCGCGAAAGTCGTCTTGCCCGAACCGTTCAGCCCGATGACGCCGACACGTTTCCCAGAAATGCCGAGCGTCAGCGGCTCCAGCGCCACCCGTGCCCCGAAACTGACCCCGGCACCTTCGAAAACAATATCCAAACCAGCCCTCACATCCATGCGATGCCGCTTTCTATACGGAGACGCCGGGGGGATGAAAGAGCAAATCTCGCTTTCGATATCCACCGAATATCGGGTGGCTGGAGCAATCCCAGCAAAAGTGCGCAGCGGTTTTGCGTCCGGGATCGCGTGGAAACAAAAGCCTAGAGCATTTCCGTGATTCGGAGAAAAACGGAATGCGCTAGGAAGATTTTCCGGATTATGATGTCGCCATGACGAATCTGCTTTCCAATTCCGACGCCCGCCGTGTCTTTCTTGCCAAGCAGGGCCTCAGCGCCCCGCCGAACCGCGCCTTGACCAAGGACGGCCTGTTGCAGCTCATCCGCGAGCTGGGTTTTGTCCAGGTGGACAGCATCCAGACGGTGGAGCGTGCACATCATCAGATCCTGTTTTCCCGCAACCAGACCTACCGGCGCGAGCACCTGACTGCGCTGCTCGAAAAGGACGGCGCGCTGTTCGAGCACTGGACACATGACGCCTCCATCCTGCCGAGCACCTTCTTCGTTTATTGGAAACACAAGTTCCGCCATCAGGAAAAGGTCATCATCGAACGCTGGCGCAAATGGCGCGGCGAGGGTTTCGAGACGGCTTTCGAGGAGACCTATGAGCGCGTCGAGCGCGACGGCGCGATCCTCGCCCGCGACATCAAGGCCGACGGCCATGTCTCCGGCGGCTGGTGGAACTGGCATCCGAACAAGACCGCGCTCGAATATTTCTGGCACACCGGCAAGTTCGCCATCGCCGGCCGGTCGAACTTCCAGAAGATCTATGACCTGACGGAGCGTGTCATCCCGGCCGAATTCCGCGAGCCGGAGGTAAGCCGCGAGGAATTTATCGACTGGGCCTGCCGCAGCGCGCTCGCCCGCCTCGGCTTTGCCACCCATGGCGAGATCTCAGCCTTCTGGAACCTCGTCTCGCCCGATGAAGCCAAGGCCTGGGTATCAGCCCATCGCGATGAGCTGATCGAAGTGCTGATCGAACCGGCGCTCGGCGCCAAGCCGCGCCCCTCCTGGGCTTTCGCCGATTTCCTCTCGACGCTCGACAATTACCCCGGCGCTCCGCCGCGCATCCGCGTGCTCAGCCCCTTCGACCCGATGATCCGCGACCGCAACCGCACCGAACGCCTGTTCGGCTTTTTCTACCGCATCGAGATTTTCGTGCCCGAACCGAAGCGCGAATATGGCTATTACGTCTTCCCGCTGCTCGAAGGCGACCGGCTGATCGGCCGCATCGACATGAAGGCCGATCGGAAGAAATCGACGCTCGATGTCCGGCGGCTTTGGCTGGAGCCCGGTGTGAAGGCTTCGGCGGGGCGGCTGGAGAGGCTGGAGGCGGAGCTGGACCGGGTGGCCAGGTTTGCGGGGGTGGAGAGGGTTGTTTTGCTCGACGGGTGGAGGGGGTAATCTCTTCTCCCCAGCGGGGAGAAGGTGGCCCGCAGGGTCGGATGAGCGACTATCTGGGCTGTCAAGTTGCATGTTCGAATTCTCTTCGCGCATCTCGTGCTTTTGCATTGAGAATGACCAGGAGTTTTCGGGCGAGCGCGATGCGGATGACCATTTTCGGTTTGCC